>NZ_CP071632.1:3071666-3372083 GCF_017357385.1 Rhizobium sp. NZLR1
CCGTCCGGCGGCAATAGCCTCAACCATGTCGGCAAGCAAGTTCGCGGCATCGGGTTTCCCGGCCAGCTTCGCCGCCGCTGCCATGTGCGAAAGCTTTTCCGGATCGTTCATCACAGCCGTCAGGATCGCCGCGATCTTCTCCGGCGAAAGCTGCGACTGGGCAATTACCTTGGCCCCGCCGGTCGCAGCCAGTGCTGCGGCGTTCGCCGCCTGGTCGTGATCGAGAGCGTGCGGGTAAGGCACCAGCACGGCCGGCCGGCCGATGACGGAGATTTCCGAAACCGTCGAAGCGCCCGAACGGCAGATGACGAGATGCGCCCTTGCCAGCCGCTCGGCCATGTCGGTGAAGAAGGGGGCGATATCGGCGCCCATCTCCAGCTTGGCGACGCAGCCGCCGACCATTTCCATATCCTCGGGGCGCACCTGCTGGGTGATGCGCAGGCGCACGCGAAGCGTGTCGTCGAGCAGGCTGATCGCCGTCGGCAGCGCCTTGGAGAAATATTGCGCGCCCTGGCTGCCGCCGAAAACGACGAGGTTGAAGGCTTCGTCGGGATGCGAGGGCGTGTAAGGCACCTCGGCGGCGGTGATGATCGCCGGGCGGACCGGATTGCCCGTCGTCACCGTCTTGTCCGGGAAGGCGCCGCCGCCCTCCGGCAGGAAACCGCCGGCGATACCCTGCACGCGTGTCGCCAAGGCCTTGTTGGCGCGGCCCATCACGGCGTTCTGCTCGTGGATCATCGACGGCACACCGAGCCGGGTGGCGGCGAGTAGCGGCGGCACTGTCGGATAACCGCCGAAACCGACGACGATAACCGGCTTCAGCCGCTGGATCAGCTTCTTTGCCGCCCGCATACCGCTCCAGAGCGTCCACAGTGAGCGTGCGACAGCAACCGGGTTCTTCGAGCCGATCGTCGCCGACGGCACGATATGGATCTCCTCTGCCGGGAACTTGCCGGCATAACGCTCGGCCCGGCTGTCCGTGACGAGATGCACCGCGTAGCCGCGCTCCTTCAGCTTGAAGGCCAGCGCCTCCGCCGGGAACACATGACCACCGGTTCCCCCGGCGGCAAGCAGCACGATGCCTTTGCTCATGGCTTTTACTCCGCCGGCATGCCGTGCGGGACGCGGAAAAGGCTCCGGTCCTGCGCGCGTTTTTCCGGTCGATGGCGCGTCAGCGCCAGAATGAAGCCGGCGGTGACGCAGATCGCCACCATGGACGAGCCGCCGTAGGAAATCAGCGGCAGCGTCATGCCCTTTGCCGGCAGAAGCTCGAGATTGACGCCGATATTGATGATCGACTGGATGCCCATCTGCAGCACCAGGCCGGCAACGGCGAAACGGTTGAAGTCGTTGCGCTCGCGGTAGGCATGAGAGAGGCCGCGCAGCACCAGCACGGTAAACAGCGCAACCAGCGCTATGCAGAAGACGATGCCGAATTCCTCGGCCGCGACCGAGAAGATGAAATCGGTATGCGCATCCGGGATGATCCGTTTGACGATACCCTCGCCTGGCCCCTGGCCGAACCAGCTGCCGCGGATGATCGCCTCGCGCGCGGTGTCGATCTGGAACGTGTCGCCCTCGCCGGTCATGAACTTGTCTATTCGCAGCGCAACGTGCGGGAAGACGTAATAGGCGCTGAGCAGGCCGCCGGCGCCGCCGATGCCAAGCAGCATGATCCATATCCACGGCATGCCGGCCATGAAGAACATCCCGCCCCAGACGGCCGTCGTCAGGATGGTCTGGCCGAGGTCGGGTTGCGCGACGAGCAGAGCGGCGACGATGGCAAACAGGATGATGGCGAAAAGATTGCCGGGGATCTCCGGCTGGCGCGCATGTTCGGCAAACAACCAGGCGCAAACCACGACGAAGGCCGGCTTCATGAATTCCGACGGCTGGATCGAAAGGCCGGCGATCCAGATCCAGCGCCTGCCGCCCTTGACCTCCTGCCCGACGAACAGCACCAGCACCATCATGGCGATCGAGATGATCAGCAGCAGGATCGCCGTTCGCCGCACCTGGCGTGGCGTCAGGAACGACAGCCCGAGCATGACGGAGATCGAAGGGATCATGAAGGCTGCATGGCGCTTGACGAAGTGGAAAGGCTCGAGCCCGATGCGCTCGGCGACAGCCGGAGATGCCGCGAACGACAGCATGAAACCGATGCCCATCAGGAAGATGAACATCGCCAGGAAGAAGCGGTCGATGGTCCAGAACCAATCGGCCAGAGGCCCACGTTCCGCGCGGCTTACCATGTCATTTCTCTCCTGTTGCCGAACCGATCAGCATCGCAATTCCGTCAAGCGCTGCGACGTGGCCGACGAAGGCATCGCCCCTGACTTCGAAATTCTTATACTGATCGAAGCTTGCGCAAGCCGGGGATAACATCACGGCCGAAGCGCTGCTCTCGTCGCGCTCGGCATCGGCTGCCGCATGCGCAACCGCACGCTCCAGCGTGCCGGAGATCTCGTAGGGCGCAGCCTCGCCGAGCGTCGCAGCGAATTCCGCCGCCGCCTCGCCGATCAGATAGGCCTTGGCGATGCGCGGGAAATAGGGAGCGAGTGTTGTAATGCCGCCAGCCTTCGGCAGGCCGCCGGCGATCCAGTAGATGCGATCATAGCTCGAAAGGGCCGGCGCTGCAGCATCCGCATTGGTTGCTTTGGAATCATTGACGAAAACGACGCGGCCGCGCTGCCCTACAGGCTGCATGCGATGCTTGAGGCCGGGAAACGAGGCAAGGCCGGTGCGAATGTCGTCAGCGGAAATTCCGACGGCAAGGCAGGCGGCCACAGCTGCGGCGGCGTTCTGCGCATTATGGCTGCCGCGCAGCGTCTGGATACCGTCGAGATCGGCGAAGGGCAGCATGGCGCCGCCGGCTGCCTGAATGAGCCTGCTTCCCTCGGCATAAATGCCTGATGCCACTACGCTGCGGCGCGAAATGCGGACTACCTTGACATCCGCCCGCTCGACGCGGTCGGCAATCAGCGCCGAATGGCTGTCGTCGACGCCGACGATCGCGACATCGCTGCCGGCAACCAGCCGTTCCTTGATATCGGCATAATGCTGCATCGTGCCGTGGCGGTCGAGGTGATCAGGCGTCAGGTTGAGCAGGATGCCGGCGGACGGGTTCAGCGTCGGCGCCAGATCGATCTGATAGGAGGAGCATTCGACGACGTAATAGCGCTCGGCCTTCGGCGGATCGAGCGTCAAGACCGCCGTGCCGATATTCCCGCCGAGCTGCGTATCGTAGCCTGATGATTTCAGGATATGGGCGATCAATGCTGTCGTCGTCGACTTGCCGTTGGTGCCTGTGATGGCAATGAACGGGCAATCAGGCGCATGGGCGCGGCGCTCGCGCACGAAGAGCTCGACGTCGCCAACGATATCGACGCCGGCGGCGCGCGCAAGATCGACGGTCCAGTGCGGCTTTGGATGGGTGAGCGGCACGCCGGGCGACAGTACGAACAGCGCCTGCTGGCTCCAGTCGATAGTGTGCAGGTCCTCCGTCCGGATGCCTTCGGCTGCAGCCTTGGCGACGCTGTCGGGATTGTCGTCCCAGGCGGTTACCTCGGCGCCGCCTGAGACCAGCGCCCGCGCAGTGGCAAAGCCGGAGCCGCCGAGCCCGAATAGCGCGACCTTCCTGTCCTTGAGCGTCGTGACCGGGATCATCGTCGGCTCACCGCAGTTTCAGCGTCGAGAGGCCAAGCATGGCAAGGCCGACGGCGATGATCCAGAAGCGGATCACTACCTGGCTCTCGGTCCACCCCTTCTTCTCGAAGTGATGATGGATCGGCGCCATCAGGAACACGCGCCGGCCGGTCATCTTGAAGAAGCCGACCTGGATGATCACCGAGAGCGTCTCGATGACGAAGAGGCCGCCGATGATCGCCATGACGATCTCGTGTTTGGTGGCGACGGCAACGGTGCCGATCGTGCCGCCGAGTGCGAGCGAACCGGTGTCGCCCATGAAGATGGCGGCCGGCGGCGCATTGAACCAGAGAAAGCCGAGACCGGCGCCGATGACCGCGCCGAGGACGACGGCGAGCTCGCCGGTGCCGGGCACGAAATTGATCTGCAGGTAGTTCGCAAACACCACGTTGCCGGCGAGATAGGCAATGACGCCGAAGGAGGCGGCAGCGATCATCACAGGCACGATGGCAAGCCCGTCGAGGCCGTCAGTCAGGTTGACGGCATTGCCGGCGCCGACGATGACAAAGCCGCCGAAGACGACGAACATGATGCCGATATTGATCATGAAGTCCTTGAAGAAAGGAAAGGCGATCGAAGAACCGAAGGTCGAACCGGCAATGCCCGAGGCAAGGGCGGTGCGCATCATGAAATAGACGGCAATGCCGGCGATGACAAATTCGATGCCGAGACGGGCCTTGCCGGAAAAGCCCATGTGGCTCTGCTTCGTGACCTTGAGATAATCGTCGTAGAAGCCAATCGCGCCGAAGCCGAGCGTCACCAGCAAAGTGGCGACGACATAAACGTTGGAAAGATCGGCCCACAGCAGCGACGCGCCGACGATGCCGGCAAGGATCATCAGCCCGCCCATGGTCGGGGTGCCGGCCTTCTTGAAATGCGTCTGCGGCCCGTCGGCACGGATCGGCTGGCCCTTGCCTTGGCGGATGCGCAGCGAATTGATGATCGTCGGCCCGAACAGGAAGACGATCAGCGCCGAGGTGAACAGAGCGGCCCCTGTGCGGAAGGTAATATATCTGAACAAGTTCAGAAATTTGAAATATTCCGACAGTTCGACAAGCCAGATCAGCATTCAGGGCCCCTTGTTTACCCGATCAAAGTTCGCGTTGCGTGTCGGAAAATGGCGGGAACTTGTCAAGGAGCGCGGCGACGATCTTGCCGAAACCGATGCCCAGAGACGATTTCACCATCAACACGTCGCCTGGTGCGACCGAGTTCAATACATAATCCGTCAATTCGCCAGTGTTCTCGCGATATTCGACATGGACGCTTTCCGGCAGCGATTCCTTGAGCGCAGCCATTTCTGCTCCTGCGAGCCAGACATGTTCGATGCCGGCCGCAAGCACCGGTACGGCAAGATCGGTATGAACCTTCTGCGCATACTCCCCCATCTCCAGCATGTCGCCGAGCACGGCGATACGGCGTCCGCCGCCGGTCGGCTCGGAAGCCGCCAGCAGTGCGATCGCCGCGCGCATCGAAGCCGGATTGGCATTGTAGCTCTCGTCGATCAGCGTGAAGCGGCCGCTGCCGACCGAAAGCCGGTGGCGCTTGCCCCTGCCCTTTTCAGGCCTCAGAGTCGTGAGCGCTTCGATCGCCTTTTCCATGTCGGCGCCGACGATCCTGACGACGCCGAGCGCTGCGAGAGCATTCTCGGCGATATGGCGGCCGGGCGCGCCGATCGCGACCTCCAGCGTCTCACCGCCGATCGTCAGCCACAGCGTCGAGTTCTCGTCCGAGCCGTTGAATTCCGCCAGCCGGAATTCGGCCTTGGCATGCTGGCCGAAGGAATGGATATGCTCGACGCCGAGCGACTGCGCCGTGCGGTCGAGGAAATTGAACTGGTCATTGTCGCGGTTGAGCACGACATGGCCGCCCGGTTCGAGCCCCTCGAAGATCTCGGCTTTGGCGGCGGCGATTTCCTTGATGTTCTTGAAATTGCCGAGATGCGCCGGCGCGATTGTGGTGACGATGGCGACATCGGGACGGATCATCGCTACCAGCGGCCGGATCTCACCGGGATGGTTCATTCCGACTTCGAAGACGCCGTAATCCGTATCCTCAGGCATGCGCGCCAGCGTCAGCGGCACACCCCAATGATTGTTGAAGGAGGCGACGGAAGCATGCACCTTGCCGGAGGGCGACAGCACGTGCCGCAGCATCTCCTTGGTGGTCGTCTTTCCCACAGATCCCGTCACCGCGATGATCCGGGCCTTAGAGCGCTCGCGCGAAGCAAGGCCGAGCCGGCCGAGTGCTGCGAGCACGTCCTCCACGACGATCATCGGCACCGTCAGGCGGCCCATGGCCGGAAGTCTCGCCTCGCTGACGACAAGAAGGGAGGCGCCGTTTGCCGTCGCCATCGATGCGTAGTCATGACCGTCGACACGGTCACCCTTGATCGCGAAGAAGGCTTCGCCCGGAGTGATCGAGCGGCTGTCGATGGAAATGCCGGTGATGCCTTCGGGCGGAGTGCCGAAGGGGCGCCCCGCCATTGCTGCGATCATATCTTCGGTCGTCCAGAGCCAGCTCAAGATTGCGGTTCCTCCAAGGCCTTGCGCACCTCCGCATGATCGGAAAACGGCAGGGTAACGCTGCCGATCGTCTGCCCTTCCTCATGCCCCTTGCCGGCGACGATCAGCGTATCGCCGGATCTCAACATGCCAACCGCCTCGCGGATCGCCGTGGCGCGATCGGCGATTTCCGAGGCGCCGGGTGCTGCCGCCATGATCTCCGCCCGAATCGAGGCCGGCTCCTCCGAGCGCGGATTATCGTCGGTGACGATGACGACGTCGGCAAGTCGGCAGGCGATTTCGCCCATGATCGGCCGTTTGCCGCGATCACGGTCGCCGCCACAGCCGAAGACAACGACGACGCGGCCCGTGGTGAAGGGTCTGACCGAGCCTAGCACGTTTTCCAGCGCATCCGGCTTGTGGGCGTAGTCGACATAGGCGAGCGCGCCATCTTTCGTATGGCCGACCAGTTCGAGACGGCCGGACGCACCGATGAGTTTTTCGAGCGCGGCCATCGCAACCTTCGCCGCAACGCCGGTCGACATGGCAAGCCCGGCCGCGACCAGGGCGTTGGCGACCTGAAAATCGCCGGCCAGCGGAATGTCCACCTCGAAGATCTCGCCGTCGATATGGATCTCGGCGGTCTGCTTGTGGCGGAAGTGCTCGACGCGTTTCAAGGCGAGGTAATCGCCCTTGCGCCCGACAGTGCGGACGTCGTGACCGGCATCGGTCGCAGCCTTGATCGCCTGCGCCGACCACAGATCATCGGCGAAGATCACCGCCGGCGACCCCTTCGGCAGCAGCACATCGAAAAGCCGCATCTTGGCGGCCATATATTCTTCAACGGTCGGATGATAATCCATGTGGTCGCGGCCGAGATTGGTGAAGGCGGCCGCCGCAAGCCTAGCGCCGTCGAGCCGGCATTGGTTGAGGCCGTGGCTGGAAGCCTCCATCGCCGCATGCGTGACACCTTCATCGGCAAGTTCGGCCAAGAGCTTGTGCAGCGACACCGGATCGGGCGTCGTCAGCGAACCATATTCGTTGCGCGTCGGCGAGACGACGCCGGTCGTGCCGATCATTGCCGCAGCATGACCCGCATGCGCCCAGATCTGCCGTGTGAAGGAGGCGACGGAAGTTTTGCCCGCCGTGCCGGTGACGGCGACTATGGTCTCGGGCTGCCTGGCGAAGAAGCGCGAAGCGGCGATCGAAAGGAAACGGCGAGGCTCTTTGACCGCAAGCACCGGGATGGAGGCATCGATGGCTTGGGAGGCGATCGCGACGGCAGCGCCCCGGCCGGCGGCATCCGCGATGAAGCCCGCGCCGTCCGCCTTGGTGCCGGCAACCGCGACGAAGGCATTGCCCGGCGCCACATGGCGGCTGTCAGAAGACAGGCCTGAGATGTCAAGCAAGCCTGCCGGGCCTTCGAGCTGTGCTTCAAGTTCCGGAAACTGATCTCCGGCCAGGTCTCGCAATTTCATCGAATGCACTTTTCTCTCTTGAAACCGGTTCACCCCTCGCGAATCGGCGCCGATATTCATTCACACTCAATAAGACACCAGCAAGGCCGATCCGCCCTCCCCGAATTTCGGCTCGATGCCGAGAATGGGGGCCGCACGGCTGATGATCTCGCGGGCGATCGGGCCTGCGGTACCGGCGGAGATCGTTCCGCCATAGGCCTTCTCGCCGGTTTTCGGCTCATCGCAGAAGGTGATCACGGCATATCTCGGATCGTTGATCGGGAATGCGGCAATGAAGGAATTGAAGTTCAGCGTCGCCGAATAACGACCGTTCACCACCTTGTCGGCCGTGCCGGTCTTGCTGCCGACGGCAAAGCCCGGCACGCGGGCGACGCGGCCCGATCCCTTGTATCCGTTGAAATCGAGGAGATAGCGGATCTCGTCGCTGGTCGTCTTCTTGATCACCTGCGTGGCGATCTCATCGGCCTGTTCGCGGCTGCGCGGCAGGAATGTCGGCTCGATCAGCTTGCCGCCGTTAACGAGGGCGGCCGCCGCCACGCCTGTCTGCAGCGCCGTCGTCGAGACGCCATGGCCGAAGGAAATCGTGATAGAATTGATCTTCTTCCAGACGCGCGGCTGGCTCGGCATCTTCACCTCAGGCAGTTCGGTCTGCATCTTCGTCAAGAGGCCGAACTTGGTCAGATAATCCTTCTGCGCGTCGATGCCGACAATGTCGATGACGCGCGCCGTGCCGATATTCGACGAATACTGGAAAATCTCAGGCACGGTCAGCCAGCGGCGCTGCCCATGGAAATCGTGGATGGTGAAGCCGCCGATATAGATCGATTTGCTGGCATCGAAACTGTCGGTCATCTTGACCTTGCCGCTGTCGAGCGCCATCGCCAGCGAAAAGGTCTTGAAAGTCGATCCCATTTCGAAGGTGCCGTTGGTCATCCGGTTGAGCCAACCCTCCTTGGCCCCTTGCTGCGGATCGTTCGGATCGAAATCCGGCGCCGAGGCCATCGCCAGCACTTCCCCGGTATGCACGTCGATAACAGCGGCACCGGCGCCCTTGGACTGGAAGTTGTTGACGGCGTTGACGACCGCGTCCCGGACGATGTTCTGGACGCGCAGGTCGATCGAAAGCCGCACCGGCTCGAGAGGCTGGTCGCTGGTCATGCCGACCGAGGCGAGGTCGGCGAGCCCCTGGTCGTCGATATATTTCTCCATCCCGGCAACGCCACGATTGTCGATGTTAACGTAGCCGAGGATGTGCGCGGCGGTAGAGCCGCCCGGATAGAACCGGCGCTTCTCCGGCCGGAAGCCGATGCCGGGAATGCCGAGGGCCAGGATCTGGCTCTGCTGCTTCGGCGTCAGCTGCCGGCGCAACCAGGCGAAATGCGAGGTCTTCGCCGAGAGCTTTTTATAGGTGTCCCTGACGTCGAGTTCGGGCAGCACCGTCGCAAGCTTCTCGACCGCCTCGTCGGCATCGACGATCTTGTTGGGCTCGGCAAACAGCGAGACGGTGCGGATGTCGGTCGCCAGCACTTCGCCGTTGCGGTCGAGAATGTCGGGGCGCGAGGCCATCAGCCGATCGGGCGGCAGGATGCTGGAGACGACCTCCTGATCCTTCATTGCATATTCGACAAGACGGCCGCCGATAATGACGTAGACACCCATGAAGCCGAGGATCAGCAGGCCGACGCGGCTTTTAGCCTGCCCTGATTTCTTCTTGCGGGAGCCCTCGATCGCCAGGCCGGCAGGGGAAGGACCGCCGAACCGATTATAGACGCCGGCAGAAAAATGCGCCTGGCTCTTCAAGACCATGATGCGGGAAAGAAACGACATTATTCCACCGACCCCGTTTCGATCTCATCTGCATCATCTTCCGGCTCGACGCGCGGCGCGGGCTTTGGAACAGGCCGCGCCTTCGTCGTGACGGTCGCCCCGGCAAGAGCCGCGCCTTTGGCGCCGGCCTCGGTAACGCTCTTGGCGTTGGCCTCGGTCGCGCCCTTGGCGCTGGGCTCGGTCGCGCTTTTAGCGCTGGCCTTGGCCTCCGTCACGTCGGGCACCGGAACCTCGGACTTCAACATCGGCAATTCTTTGGCATGCACCAGCGCCGTCGATTGCGTCGGCTGCAGCTGCAATTCGTCATCATAGGCCTTGACCAACCGTTCAAGACGGTTCGGCTGCGATTGCAGCGCCCAGTCGGCCTTGAGAAGGTCGATGGTGTCCTCTTCGAGCTTGATCTCCGCTTCGAGGCGATGAACCTCCTCGAGCTTCAATTCGGCGCGATGCTTGATCGTATAGGTGACGGCGGCGGTGGCCGTCATGACGCCGATGAGCACGAGATCGAACGTTTTCAACATGTCAACCTCCAAGCTTTCCGAGACTGGCGAGATTGGGAAACCCAAAGAGCGACATATCCGCGGCCTCGGCCGCAGCCTCCGTCCTCAGTCCGGCGCGCAGTTTGGCGGAGCGGGCGCGCGGATTGATCTCCGCCTCCGCATCGCTTGCCGAAACCATCGGCTTGCCGATCGCCGCAAAGGTTGCCGCCCGCTCATGCGCGACAGGCAGATGCCGCGACCCCGCCGCCTTGCCGGCACGATCGGAGAAGAATTTTTTGACGATGCGGTCTTCGAGCGAATGAAAGGTGACGACGACGAGCCTCCCGCCCGGCTTCAGCGCTGCTTCCGCCGCAAACAGTGCCTGCGCCAGTTCGGCGAGCTCATCGTTGACGAAGATGCGCAAGGCTTGGAAGACGCGCGTTGCCGGATGGATCTTGTCCTTCATCTTACGTGGAGTGACGAGCTCGATGAGACCTGCAAGATCGCGCGTCGTCTCGAACGGCTTTTCCTCGCGGCGCTTCTCGATTGCATGCGCGATGCGCGGCGACTGGCTTTCCTCGCCGAGAAAATGGAAAATGCGGATGAGATCGGCGACTTTGGCGCGATTGACGACATCGGCGGCCGAAACGCCTGTCGCCGACATGCGCATGTCGAGCGGTCCATTCTTCTGAAAGGAGAAACCGCGCTCGGCCTCATCGATCTGCATGGAGGAAACGCCGATATCGAGCACGACGCCGTCAAGTCCGCCTTGCGGCACATGATCGGCAAGATGTGAGAATTGCGAATGAACGAGCTTGAGACGGTCACCATGGGCGGCGACCATTGCCTGGCCAGCGGCAATCGCCGTTGGATCGCGGTCGAGCGCGATCACCTCGGCGCCGGCAGCAAGGATGGCCGAGCTGTAACCGCCCGCACCGAAGGTACCGTCGAGAATGAGCTTGCCGGGCGTGGGCGCCAGCGCTGAAAGCACTTCATCGAGAAGGACAGGAATGTGACGAACCGGTCCGCCACCGGCATCAGTTGAACCTCCGCCAGGATTCGCCACCATTCCGTTCCCTCGTTCTTTCAGGAACGCTTGCCCGCCAGCTTGCGCTCCCCTCGTGCCTGCACCTGCGCAGCCACAAAAGCCTGCGGCTGCCAGAGCTGAAAATAGTCCGCCCGACCGACGAAGGTCACTTCGTCCGAGATGCCGGTAAAGCCGCGAATGAAATCCGTGACCATCAGCCGTCCCTCGGCGTCGAGCTTCATGAAGACCCCGCCTCCATGAATGAGAAGCGACATCTCGTTCGCATCCGGCGAAAACGGATCCTCCGCAGCAATCCGCCGTTCGAATCTTTCGAGAAGATCCGGACCGCCGACGCTGATCGCCGGAAACACAAAGTCCTGGAAGCAATAGAGCTCCTGAACATTGCGCTGCGCCAGCACGGAACGGAACGCGGAAGGCACGGAAACCCTGCCTTTGGCATCGATCCTGTTGGTCGCACTCGAAAGGAAGCGGCTCATCACACGAAACATCCGTTCCCGCAGGGATCCGGACCAAAAGACGCCCGAAACTCCCGATATCAGACACAGCTTCGCAAGCCGGATGAGCAAAAACCCCTCCGACGCTTCCGGAAAGGAAGACGCCTTTGCTTTGCGATGAATGGGCAGATGATTGCCCCGGTGCAGTGCGCATTTGGGATAGCATGGGACCATATGGGCGTCAATGGGATGCGCCCATTTTGCAGTGGACGCATGATCAAAAATTTATAAGCCGTTAAGTTTAACAAAGGGTTAGGATCACCCTCTCACGATGGCGCGCAACCGTGCTTTCGCAAAAAGAATTTTCGCCCGGCGGATTGCATGAGCATCCACTTGAAAACTTTCAGTTTCAGCAACTTATCTGGAAGTGATTCTTGAAATTGCGGCTTGATCGCGCCACAAAAGTTAATCGCCAGTTGGCCTGTAAGCCGGGTTCTGTATGGCTCCGGCGTGAACCGGAACGTGGCAGCCATTCCTCTGGGACAGCGCTCGCACGCTGCCTCGCGCAACCCACCCGGATGGCTGGCCTGGAAACCGGCCGGAAGGCCTTTCGGCCTGCCACGTCATCCCTATTCGGTCTTGCTCCCGGTGGGGTTTACCGTGCCATTTCCGTTGCCGGAGATGCGGTGGGCTCTTACCCCACCCTTTCACCCTTACCTGTCATGACAGGCGGTTTGCTTTCTGTGGCACTTTCCCTGAGGTCGCCCTCGCCGGACGTTATCCGGCACCGTGTTTCCGTGGAGCCCGGACTTTCCTCACCCTACCGCCTTTCGGCATTGATAAAGCGCGGCTGCCCAGCCAACTGGCAGGGCTCCCATAAACGAGAGAGAGGGCAATTGCCACCGAAATCAAAATTTATTTAGCGAAATTGCGGTGTGAAATCCGTGGAGTAGCCTTGTTCGCTGATTCCGCCTGCCAAAAGCAGCTCGGCCCCAAGCCGGCCGATTTCGTCCGAACTCTTGGCCGACGTGCCAGCACAGCCCGTCGCCACCGCGATTTCTGGCGATGAGGTATAGCCGATCATCGGGTAACCACTCGCCGTCTGCGACACGACGCAGGCGGCCGTCGAAATCGAGAGCGGCACCAAGTCGGGCACGAGACCTTCAACGATGCGCTTGAGGTGTGCCCCCACGCTGTCGCGCCCTTCTGTTTTGAACCAGGCCCGCATCGCCGCCTCGTCGCCGAGTGCCAAATCGTCGGGATCACCGCCGATCTTCAGGTAGAGTTTGCCGTCGGGATAGCGGATCGGCGGCAGCAGATAGATATGGAGGCCGGGCACATTTAGAATGAGCGACGGCATGGTCGCAAGGCGCGCCGCGTCGGTCTCGCTCACTTCGAAAAGCGTGACGGTCCGACCATAAACCGTCATGGCAACGGGCTTCGGCAACAGATTCTCGGCAATAGAAAATCCGCCCGCAGCCAGCAGCACCTTTTCACCGCGATAGGTCCGGCCGCCTGCAGTCTCGACGACAGCCGATCCGCCCTCGCTGCGGATCGAGACGACATGGTCGCAAATGACGGCAGCACCTGCCCTTTCAGCCAGCAGCGACTGCGCCTTCACCAGCTTGCGCGGGCTGATATGCCCGGCCCCTCTCGCCTCGAAGACGCCGGCGGCGCCATCGGGGAAGGCGAAGAAGGGAAAGGCGGCCTTCAGCCCGGCCGCGTCGAGAAGGCTGGTTTCGACGTCCAGCAAAACGGCAGCCTGCCGGGTCTTTTCGAGATAATCGCTTCGATCAAGCGCGACAACGACGCAGCCGGCCTCGCGATAAAAGTCGATGCCGCTGTCGCGGGCGATCTCGCCATAGCGACCGATCGAGCGGTTGGCGAGCAGCGCCCAGTTGCGGTCAGGATCGATGGTGCGGGTGATGCGCCCTTCATCGTAATGGCTGGCGAAAACGCCTTGATGCGCCTTGCGATCATCAGGTTCGTCCGGGCCGATCACCGCAACACCGTCCGCTTGGCGCGCCAGATGCCGCGCCGCCGCAGCCCCCATTAGCCCGCGCCCAACGACGATGTATTTGAAATCGATTGTCATCGCATTTCTCCTCAAACGAAGACCGGCGTGAGTTCACTGCCGAAATCCGCGTCGCCAAGTTGCCCTTCCGTAAGAAGCACCGCTCCCAGCCGCCCAAGTTCGTCGGAGGATTTGGCCGCGACGAAATTGCCGCCGGTGAGCACCGCGATGCGCGGCGACTGGGTATATCCGGCATAGGGATAACCGGTCGGTGTGAAATTCGCCACGCAGGGCGCCGAAGTGACCGGGCAGCTGGCAAGCTCCGGCATCAGTTGCAGGGCGATGGCTGAGAGATTATCGCGCTCGGCAGCATTGCCGTCTGAACGGAACCACGCGCCGACATCCTCCAACCTGTCGAAGGAAAGTGCCTCGGTGTCGCCACCGAGCTTCAGATAGGTCTTGCCGTCGGGATAACGCACCGGCGGCAGGATATAGATGTGGTCCTCCTCCCGGTCGCCGAGCACGATCGTCGACGGCATATCACCGAAGGTCGCCATCTCGCGCTCGCCGATCTCGTAGAAGGCGACCGTGCGCGCCAGGACTCTGGTGTCGACAGGACGCGGCAGCAGGGCATGGAAATTACTGAAACCGCCGGCAGCGACCAACACGCGCTCGGCGCTGTAGCGTCTGTCGCCGACCGTCACCTCGACATGCGAACCGGCATCGCGCACCGATGTCGCAGTTGCCTCGATCAGCGCAACACCGCCCTGTTCGGCAAGCCTCGTCTGCGCCCGCACCAGTGCCCGCGGGTTGATGTGCCCGGCGCGCTTGCGCTCGAAATATCCCGTGAAATCAGGATCGACGGCAAGATAGGAAAAACGTTGGCGAAGTTCCGACGGCGCGATGGTCTCGATATCGCTGCCAAGCGTCCGGCTGACAGTCAGCGCCCGGTTGATGTAGTCCCGCTCATCCTTCACCGTCGGACCGGTGAAGAGGCAGCCGACCTCCGAATAGAAGGAAATGCCGCTCCTTGCCTCGATCTCGCCGTAGCGGTCGAGCGCCCGGGCGGCGAAACTTCCCCAGGCCAGATTGCCGTCGAAGGTGCGGGTGATGCGCGCTTCGTCGTAATGGCTGGCGAATATCCCCTCGTGGGCGTTGCGTTGCTCCGGCTCGCGCGGGCCGATCAATGCAATGCCGTCGGCCATCGACGAGAGGTGTCGTGCGGCAGCGGCACCCATCATGCCGCGTCCGATGATGATGAACCTGAAATCGACTGCCATATCTAACCTCGTATCGAGGTAGCCCACCTCGTTTCAGGTGGGGATATCACGGCGAGCGTCCTGATTCATATCGCAAAAATGCCGGAAAGAAATTTCTCCCGACCCGTCTGGCGAAGCTCAATCGAGCATCGCCAGCACCTTGCCGCAATAGGTCTTGGATACCGGGTTCATGCGGGTAGCGGCATGGCCGGCATTGTATTTCAGGATAGTGTTGCAGGTCTGCCCGCCACCGAGCTGATGGGCGGCCGCCAGATATTTCATCCCGTATTTGATGTTGGTCTCCGGATCGAACAGGCCTTTCTTCGTACCGGAGTAACCCATCATCCGCGCCGTCGCCGGCTTGATCTGCATCAGGCCGACTTCGCCGGCGCTGCCGCGGGCATTCGGATTGAAATTGCTCTCGACACGCACGACAGCCTGGGCGAGCGCGACGGGCACGTTGTATTCGGCGGCATATTTATTGATCAGCACGGCATAGGGAGTGCTCGTGGAAAAATCCGGCATGGCGTAACCGCTCTGGCGATCGACGGTTTTCAACGAGATGGTTTCGGCCCTGGCACCCCAGTCATCCCCCGCCAAGGCAAAACTATATCCCGCCAGCAGCATGCCAACGCATGCCGCAGCACCAACAATCATATTCTTCATGTAGTCTATTCACTCCGACCCATAGAATTGCAGGACTGCGCGCCTCGCCGTCATCCGGTTATACGCGATCAAGGATTGACCGTGTTCCGCAGCAATTCTTATCGTTTCATTTGGCGCTCATCGTTACACTTGGAAAGGCCGCGAGCGCTGTTCAGCGGGCGTTCTTAGACCATCGCAATGAGGAGATAATAGGGAAATGATGTGGCGAGGTGGTTTTCCCGCCGGTCGCGAGAAATCCGCCCTGATGTCCGGCTCTTCCGCTCAGGAATAACGCGTCAGCGCCGACAGCAGCCGGTGCAGCGTATCGATTGTCGAGAAATCGGCGATGCCGTCCACCCGTTCGGGACGAAAATGGCGTTGGAAGGCTTCCACGTCACCCGCCGTCTTTTCGGAAAATTGACCTGTGATTTCAGTGCTGTAGCCATAGAGAGACAGCATCGACTGCAGTGCTTCGACAGGCTGGCCGGCGTCACCCCGCTGGAAGAAGCGTCCGCCGGTGATCGTTGCCGGCTCGACCCAGTGCCCGATGCCCGCCCGGTGAAGCTCGGCCCAGGGGAATTTTTCGCCCGGATCAACCTTGCGGATCGGGGCTACATCGGAGTGCCCGAGGACCCGTTCCGGCGCGATCGACCAACGTTTGACACAGTCGCGACACAATTCGATCACCGCGGTGATCTGCTCATTCGGATAATCGGGAAGCCCGCCGGGATGGCCGGCATTGGCGATCTCGATACCGATCGACAGCGAATTGATATCCGTCTCGCCCTGCCAACTGCTCTTTCCAGCGTGCCAGGCACGCCGCGCCTCCGGTACGAGCTGCACCACCTCACCGTTCCCATGCACGAAATAGTGGCTGGAAACCTGGCTTTCGACGCGACAGAGCCAGTCGAGCGCGCCATCTGCCGTTGGCATGCCGGTATAGTGCAACAGGACCATGTCTGGACGGCGCCCGTCCGCCCGCTCGCCGTGGTTTGGCGAAGGCTGCACGCGGGCGCTGCGGCAGTCGGCCTCGAACGAGGTCATGCGGCACGGCGTTCCTTCTCGATCGCCGCATAGGCTGCATTCAGCGCCGCCATGCGTTCGTTGGCGATCACGTGGAATTCCTTGGGCACGCCGCGCGAGATCAGCCGGTCGGGATGATGTTCGCTGACGAGGCCATGGTAGCGGCGGCGGATGGTCGGGAAATCATCCGACGGCGAGACGCCGAGCACCTTATAGGGATCGCCGCCGGACGAGACATGGCGTGCGGCGATCTGCTCGAAGCGGGTCTCGCTCATCTGGAAGATCTCACCGATATGGCCGAGGAAATTCAGTTCCTTCTCGTGGATCAGCCCATCGGCCTTGGCGATGTGGAAGAGGCCGTCGAGCACGTCTTCCAGCACGGTGCAATTGGCCGCGCAGGTGACGCAGAGCGTAGAGAGCCGTTCGGCATAGGCCTCGTAGCCAGCGACGTCCTGGCGTGCAAGGTTGTAAAGCCTGGCGACGTTCTTTGCCTGATCCTGTGGGAATTCGAAGATTTCGCGGAAGGCTTCGACCTCCTTCTCGCTGACGATGCCGTCGGCCTTGGCCATCTTGGCTGACAGCGCGATGATCGCCACGGAGAAAGCCACTTTGCGCCGGGTCTCGGGATCGCCTTCGAAAACTGTTCGGATAGCCTCGACCACCGCAGACAGCGCATTGCCCGCGGTATTGCCAATGGCATTCAACAGTTTTTCCCAGAAGGACATCGAAATCTCTCGCATGCTTATCGACTTATATGCAAACAGCTTGACCAAAGAATCGTAGCCTTTGCAAGGCGGCTATTGGTCGTAGGGCCGAACACAGTTTTCACGATTTTGTAATTGTCGCACTGCAGCAAAGGATTCTCGTGCACTCGGCACTTCCGCTACGGTGCGCGCCTCGCCGGCAATTTCCACAACTGTTCTCGGCAGTCAGAACCGGCCTGAAACGATTATATCAGTTCTTCCGGTCACTACGCGGCAGAAAGGCGCTATTTCGTAAATTCTTTACTTTACAGGCTCCTTTCCCTGCCGCATCCATGCGCTCATGCATTTCGCCCGGAAGTGCAGCGGTTCCGGGATGACGACGTGCATAACAACAATGAGCTAAGCGCATCGCTTGAATCGACTTTGATGCGACGCCTATAGCTGATGCCGCCGCACCGAAACGCCATAGGAGGGATCATGGCCAAGCAGAAAGTTGCAATGCTGACCGCCGGAGGCCTTGCGCCCTGTCTCTCCTCCGCCGTCGGCGGCCTCATCGAACGCTACAGCGACATCGCCCCCGACCTCGATATCGTCGCCTACAAGTCCGGCTACCAGGGCGTACTGCTCGGCGACAGCATCGAGATCACCCGCGAAATGCGCGAAAAGGCGCCGCTGCTGCATCGCTACGGCGGCTCGCCGATCGGCAACAGCCGCGTCAAGCTCACCAACGCCGCCGATTGCGTCAAGCGCGGCTTGGTCAAGGAAGGTGAGAACCCGCTGCGGATTGCCGCCGAACGCCTCGCCAATGATGGTATCACCATTCTCCACACGATCGGCGGCGACGACACCAACACCACGGCCGCCGACCTTGCCGCCTATCTCGCCGCCAACGGTTACAACCTCACCGTCGTCGGCCTGCCGAAGACTGTCGACAACGACGTCGTGCCTATCCGCCAGTCGCTCGGCGCCTGGACGGCCGCCGAAGTCGGCGCGCATTTCTTCGACAATGTCGGCAACGAACAGACGGCCGCCCCCCGCACCCTCGTCATCCACGAGGTCATGGGCCGCCATTGCGGCTGGCTGACGGCCGCTACCGCCCGCGCCTATCTCCAGCGCACCAGCCGCAATCAGTATGTCGACGGCCTGATGATGAACGCACATCTGAAGAGCATCGACGCCGTCTACCTGCCTGAGATGGCCTTCGACCTCGACGCCGAGGCTGCCCGCCTGAAGGAGAGCATGGACCGCAACGGCCACGCCACGGTCTTCGTCTCCGAAGGCGCCTGCCTCGACGCCATCGTCACGGAGCGCGAAGCCGCCGGCGAGACCGTCAAGCGCGACGCCTTCGGCCATGTGAAGATCGACACGATCAATGTCGGCGCCTGGTTCCAGAAGCAGTTCGCCAGCCTGTTGAACGCCGAACGTTCGCTCGTGCAGAAATCAGGCTACTTCGCCCGATCGGCGCCGGCCAACGGCGACGATCTCCGGCTGATCCAAAGCATGGTCGATCTCGCCGTCGAAAGCGCGCTCAACAAAGTCTCCGGCGTCACCGGCCATGATGAAGCGCAGAACGGTAAATTGCGCACTATAGAATTTCCGCGCATCAAGGGCGGCAAGGCTTTTGACCTTTCGACGGCATGGTTTGCCGAAGTCATGGACAATATAGGTCAGAAATACAAAGAAGCGTGATTGACGGATGGTTAATATGATGTCTTTGCTTGTTCCCGAGGAATAGGGAGGAGACACCATGTCACTTGAAGCTTGGCTCGCTTTTGCGGCCGCATCCGCCATTATGCTGGCCATACCGGGGCCGACGATACTGCTCGTCGTTTCCTATGCGCTCGGTCATGGCCGCAGGACTGCGTTTGCAACGGTGAGCGGCGTGGCGCTGGGTGACTTCACCGCGATGACGGCGTCTCTCTTTGGTCTCGGCGCCGTCCTGGCCGCCTCCGCCACCCTTTTCACCGTCCTGAAGTGGATCGGCGGCGCCTACCTGATCTGGCTGGGAATCAAGCTCTGGCGGGCTCCCATCATCGGCGAACCGGTTGCCGACAACGACAATCTGCCGGAAGAGAAGTCGCTCAAGATCTTCCTCCACGCCTATGTCGTCACCGCCCTCAATCCGAAGAGCATTATCTTCTTCGTCGCCTTCGTGCCGCAATTCCTCAATCCGGCCCTGCCTTTCGTCGGTCAGATGGCGATCATGGAGGCCACATTCCTCGTACTGGCGATCCTCAACGCTTCCACCTATGCGTTTCTCGCCCATACCGCGCGCGGACTGATTCGCAAGGCGAGCATCCAGCGCGCCGTAAACCGTACCGGCGGCACGCTGCTCATCGCTGCAGGCGCCGTAACGGCCGGGTATCGCCGTATTGCAGCCTAGTAACATTGCGTGGTTGCCGGAATGTCACAAATAGGTTAATGGGGTCACCAGGGCTTAAGGTTTTTAGTAACTTTTATACGCTGCCGGGGCGGCGCGATTTCACGAAAGTGGCGGAATGGTAGCGATCGGATTGTCCGGCCTGAAACGCAGTCTTGTCGTTTCGACGATACTCTGCGGCGTGATGACGGGATGCGCCAGCGTCGAATACACATCTCAGGCCGAACTGACAGCCGCCCAGACCGTTGTGCCGATGCCTAAACCCGGTGAATACGCCACGCTTGCTGCGATTCCGACAGCCGAAGGCACAGCCGGTCAGGCAGTCGCCGGCGCCACCCTTCCCCAGGCATCCCCTTCCCTGACCGCGACGGCGATGCCGACCGTGACAGCCTCTCAGCCTGCCGACCTCGCCATACAGCCGGCAGCCTATGCGCAAATTCCGCTGACGCCCGAAATGACGGCGATCCAGTCGGTGGTGCCGACGCCGCGTCCAGGATCCCCTGCGCAGCCGACGACGCAGCTTGCCTTTGCCGCGACACCGCAGAACGGCGCGCTTGCGGCACTTGCCGCAGTCGACACGACGCCGCGTTCCAGCATGGACTACGGGTTCGATGAATCCGGGCCGATCGATCCGCCGACGGCGCCGCCGATGTTTAGCGACGACGACAAGGACGATGCGCCGACCGTCGAAAAGAGCTTCGTTACCAAGCTCATTCAGAAATATTCGAAGCTCTACGAAATTCCCGAGACGCTGCTCCACCGCATCGTCCATCGCGAGAGCCGCTACAACGCCAAGGCCTACAACAAGCGCGGCTATTTCGGCCTCATGCAGATCAAGTACAACACCGCCAAATCCATGGGGTATGACGGCGCCCCCGGCGGTCTTTTCGATGCCGAGACCAACATCAAATATGCCGCGAAATATCTGCGCGGCGCCTGGCTCGTCTCCGACAGCAAGGAAGACGATGCCGTGCGCCTCTATGCGCGCGGCTATTATTACGACGCCAAGCGCAAGGGCATGACCGACATCGCCCAGGGCAACTATTAAGCAATAGAACGACTGAAACGACGAAGGCCGCCTATGGCTGCGGCTGCGCTGGCCGTTGCGATCCCGCCTGCTGTTGTGGCTCTCCCGGTTGCGGCAAGGTCGCCAGGACCGCCTTGAGAAGCGTCTGCGGCTGATAACCGAGCCGGCTCGGCGTCAGCCCGAGCCGGATGACGACCAGATTGGCGGACGGCACGATCGCCATGCTCTGCCCGTCATGCCCCGTCAGCCAGAATGTATCCTCGGGCAGCCCGAACTTGGCACTCGGGCCGCCGGGCGCGAGCCAAGCCTGGCCCTGCGTATAGCGGCCGTTCGACGCTGCCGTCGGCGTGCGCATGGCGCCGACAAAACCTTCCGGCAATAGCCGTTGACCGTCCCAGATTCCATCCTGCAGCAGGAACTGGCCGAAGCGCGCCCAGTCACGCGCCGTCGCGTAGAGATAGGAGCTTCCGGCGAACGTGCCGCGCGCATCGAGTTCGAACACGGCGCTGGTCATGCCGAGCGGCGAAAACAACGCGTCATCAGGATAGGAAAAGGCCGCCTGTGCATGGCCGACCCTGTCCATCCAGATGCGCGACAAGAGCACCGCGGTGCCGCTCGAATAGCGGAAGCGCTTACCCGGCGCTGCCTCCAGCGGTGCGTTGGCCGGCAGCGACACCATGTCGGGGTCAAGATAAAGCATGCGCGTCACATCGGCGACATCACCATAATCCTCGTTGAAGGCAAGTCCGCTCTCCATGCCGAGCAGGTCGGAGACCTTGATCCTGGCGCGCGCATCGTTCTTCCACTGCGCCAGCAGATTGTCGTCGTCGAATGAGATCTTGCCGTCGAGCATCAGCCGGCCAAGGATCGCAGCATTCACCGTCTTCGTCATCGACCAGCCGATCAGCGGTGTCTTCGCCGAGAAGCCGGCGCCATAAGTTTCGGCGACGATGCGGCCGTTGCGCAACACCACGATCGCCCGCATGGCCGGGCCGGCTACTCTCTCATCGGCAAGCAGGGCGGCGATCTTCCCGTCCGGCCGATCGCCGGCGCCGTCACCCTCCGGCCACAAAGCCTCGTTCACCTCCGCTCTGGCCGACGCATTGAAAGGCACCGCATTCGCCGCCGCCTCGAAATTGCCGTCCGGCACGCTCGTGCAGCCGAAAGCGCCACGATAGAGCGCATAACTCGGCGCAAACAGTCCCATGAAGCGCGCCGTCACACGATCGCCGTCGCGGTCGACACTGACTCGCACCAGCCGCAGCAGCGGATTTCCGGGCGCCTGGACATCATCATGGAGCACTTCCTCGGCCTCCCGGCCGGCGATGAAGACGTTGGAGCAGATGATCTTGGCGGCATAGCCGTCGCCGACACGTAGCAATTCCGGCGGCTGGACGAAGAGCCAGCCGGCGACGCCGATGACGGCGAGAACGACAAGGAGAGCAAGCGCCTTCGGCATACGCAGGACAAATCGCATGGCATTCCTCCATGCCCGAGAGAAGCAGGAATCGCACGCGCCGGAAAGGGGCCGCGGCGGAGAAGAGCCGTCATTGCGATCACTTTACCAGGAGGGCGATCACTCCGGAGAACGGCGCCCACAGCCCACGTCATCAAACTGTAGCAGTGGCGCGCTACACGCCCTGAACGCTAAAAAGGTGACAGACTCATGTCAGAATTTGCACCGGATGCCGGCTTCCGCAAGAACCGGAAACTCAAGGACGCCCTTCTCCGCCACAAGGCTTTTTCGAAGGATGGTTTTTCCGAGCGTCTCTTCGGCCTTCTCTTCTCCGGCCTCGTCTATCCGCAGATCTGGGAGGATCCGGATCTCGACATGCAGGCGATGGAGCTGAAGCCCAACCACCGCATCGTCACCATCGGCTCCGGCGGCTGCAACATGCTCGCCTATCTCTCCAAGGCGCCGGCCTCGATCGACGTCGTCGATCTCAATCCGCACCACATCGCGCTGAACCGCCTGAAGCTTGCCGCCTTCAAGCACCTTCCCGGCCATTCCGACCTCGTCCGTTTCCTGGCGATGCCGAACGAGAAGTCGAACAGCCGCGCCTACGACCAGCATCTCGCCGCCAAGCTAGACGAGGCGACCCGCAGTTATTGGAACGGCCGCAAGTTCGGCCGCCGCCGCGTTACCGTCTTCGACCGCAACATCTACGAAACCGGCCTGCTCGGCCGCTTCATCGGCGCAGCCCACCTTCTTGCCCGCCTGCATGGCGTCAAGCTGCGCGAGATGACCAAGACCCGCTCGATCCGAGAGCAGCGCCAGTTCTTCGAAGAGCAGATCGCGCCGCTGTTCGAAAAGCCGGTCGTGCGCTGGATCACCGGCCGCAAGAGCTCGCTCTTCGGCCTCGGCATTCCACCGCAGCAATATGACGAGCTCGCCAGCCTCGCCGCTGACCATTCGATCGCAGCGGTGCTGAAGCACCGCCTGGAAAAACTCGCCTGTCATTTCCCGATGCGCGACAACTATTTCGCCTGGCAGGCCTTCGGCCGTCGCTACGGTACCGAAGAGGAAGGTCCGCTGCCGACCTATCTGAAATCGGAGCATTACGAGGTGATCCGCGCCAATATCGACCGCGTCAACGTCCATCATGCAAGCTTCACCGAGCTTCTGGCCCGCGAGCCGGCCGCCTCGCGCGACCGCTACATCCTGCTCGACGCGCAGGACTGGATGACGGACGAGCAGTTGAACGACGTCTGGCGGGAAATCACCCGCACGGCGCGTGATGGCGCCCACGTAATCTTCCGCACCGCGGCCGAGAAGAGCATCATCGAAGGCCGCCTGTCTTCCTCGATCCGCGACCAGTGGGATTATTTCGAGGAGAAATCGCGTGAGCTGACGGCGCTCGATCGCTCGGCAATCTACGGCGGTTTCCACATCTACGGGAAGAAGGCGTGAGCAAGGTCGACACCGAGACGGCAGGAAAGAGCGGCGAACATGCCAGCCTGATGGATGGCATGTACCGCTATCAGCGCCATATCTACGACCTGACCCGCAAATATTACCTTCTCGGTCGTGACAGCACGATCCGCAATCTCGACGTGCCCGAGGGCGGCACCCTGCTTGAAGTGGGCTGCGGCACCGGGCGTAACATGGCCTTCGCTCATCGGCATTTCCCGACCGCGAAGCTGTTCGGCCTCGACATTTCCCAGGAAATGCTGATTTCGGCGCGCAAGACCTTCGCCACCAAGGCGACCATCCCGGAATTCCGCGTCGCCGACGCCACGGCGTTCACGCCGCGCGAATTCGGCGTCAGCGGCTTCGACCGCATCCTGATCTCCTATACCCTATCGATGATCCCCGACTGGGAGCGCGCCGTCGATGCGTCGATCGCCGCACTCAACCCCGGCGGCCAGCTGCACATCGTCGATTTCGGCCAGCAGGAGGGCCTGCCCGGCTGGTTCCGCCACATGCTGCAGTCATGGCTTGCGAAATTCCACGTCACCCCGCGCCTCGATCTGCGCGACGTCCTGGAAGCGCAAGCCCATGAAAACAACGCGAGATTGCTGTTCGGTACCGTCGGCGGCGGTTATGCCTGGCGGGCGGCTATTATCAGCAAGCGCTCATAATTCACTTGAAACTAACCGAATTTTTACGTTGATATGGTGAAAAGAGGGTTATCCTCTGCCGACTCGTCTTTTTCGAAGGTCAGGCTGTGGGGCAAAGAGATCATTCGAGTTACGACGGGACGCCCATGCGCCGGCTTTTGTTTTGCGTTTTGCCCCTGGCCATCCTGTTGGCCGGCTGCTCCTCCTCCGGGTATGACTATCTCGAAACGGCATCGATCAAGCCGAAGATGCGTTTCAAGGATACGGATCCGCAGGATTTCGGCCCCAAGCATCCGCAACAGAACCAAGTCCATGGGATCGACATCTCCAAGTGGCAGGGCGATATCGACTGGGCGACGGTGAAGAATTCCGGCGTCGCCTTCGCCTTCATCAAGGCGACCGAAGGCAAGGACAGGGTCGATCCGCGTTTCGACGAATACTGGCGCGAGGCCCGCGCCGCTGGCATCCCGCATGCGCCCTATCATTTCTATTATTTCTGCTCCTCGGCCGATCAGCAGGCCGACTGGTTCATCCGCAACGTGCCGAAGGAGGCCATGCGCCTGCCGCCGGTGCTCGATGTCGAATGGAACGCAGAATCGAAGACCTGCCGCTATCGTCCCGATCCGGAAACCGTGCGCGCCGAAATGCAGCGATTCATGGACCGGCTGGAGGCCTATTACGGCAAACGCCCGATCATCTACACCTCGGTCGATTTCCACCGGGATAATCTGGCCGGCTACTTCCAGGACTATCATTTCTGGGTCCGTTCGGTGGCAAAACACCCCGAGGTGACCTATTCCGACCGCCGCTGGGCCTTCTGGCAATATACCTCGACCGGCGTCATTCCCGGCATCAGCGGTCCCACCGATATCAATGTCTTTGCCGGCAGTGCAAAGAACTGGAACAATTGGGTTGCGGCCGTTTCCAAGGATAGAAATTCTTAGTAACGTCTTCCGATGTTTCTTGCTTCCGTCACATTCCTCTGTGAAAGCGACGGCAATCTTTTTGATATAAGGACCGCATCCATGCACCGCTCGCTCACAAGCCGCTCTGCACTCGCTCTTCTGTTTGCCCTCGCCCTCGCCGGCGGAGCAGCCGCCCAGCAGGCGCCGGACGCAGCCGCGGCAGCGCCCTGCGGCGGCGATCTCTCCGCCTTCCTTGAAGGCGTCAAGAAGGATGCGGTTGCCGCTGGCGCAAGTGCGGCAGCCGCCGACGCAGCCTTCGCCGGCGCCGAGATCGATCCCAAAGTTCTGAGCCGGGATCGGGCCCAGGGCGTCTTCAAGCAGACCTTCCTCGAATTCTCCCAGCGCACCGTCAGCCAGGCCCGCCTCGACATCGGCCGCCAGAAGATGAAGCAATATGCCGAGGTCTTTGCCCGCGCCGAACAGGAATTCGGCGTTCCCTCCGGCGTCATCACTGCCTTCTGGGCGATGGAAACCGATTTCGGCGCCGTCCAGGGCGATTTCAATACCCGCAATGCTCTGGTGACGCTGTCGCATGATTGCCGCCGCCCCGAACTCTTCCGCCCGCAGCTGATCGCCCTCGTCGAGATGGTTCAGCACGGCGACCTCGACCCCGCTACCAATACCGGCGCCTGGGCCGGCGAAATCGGCCAGGTGCAGATGCTGCCGCGCGACATCATCGCCTATGGCATGGACGGCGACGGCGACGGCCATATCCGCCTGAAGCAGAGCGGCCCGGATGCCATCCTGACGGCAGCGAAATTCATCCAACATCTCGGCTTCGAACGCGGCCAGCCCTGGCTGCAGGAAGTGACCGTGCCGGATAACCTGCCCTGGGAAAAATCGGGCCTCGGCGGCACGATGAAGGCCGGCGAGTGGTTCGCGCTCGGCGTCAAGCCGCGCGACGGAAATACCGCCTTCGGCAATCTCGAAGGCGATCTGGTGCTGCCGCAGGGCCGCATGGGACCGGCCTTCGTCGCCTACCCGAATTTCAAGATCTATCTCGAATGGAACAAGTCGTTCATCTACACGACATCGGCCGCCTATTTCGGGACGCGTCTTTCGGGCGCCGAGCCCTATCTCAAGGGCGTGCCGGAACAGGGACTCGCCAGCGACCAGATGAAGGCGCTGCAGACCAAATTGCAGTCGCTTGGCCACGATGTCGGCGAGATCGATGGCATCCTCGGCTCCGGCACGCGTGTCGCTATCCAGAAGGAGCAGCAGCGCCTCGGCATGCCGGCCGACGGCTGGGCCACACCTGCCCTTCTCAACGCTCTCTGATCACCGCTGACACCTAACGCCGCCCACTTCGCAAGAAACGGGTGGCGCGGTCCGCCGTCTGCGCTAAGCATCAGATCTGAAGCGGGTGCCGGTCTTCGTAAACGACCGGCTTACGGTGGAGGAAGCGGCGTGGACAGCAGAATGAATGCCTGGACCTGGGGCCTGCTGGTCCTGCTCGGTCTGATCTGGGGCGGCTCCTTCTTCTTTGCCCGTATTGCCGTCCATCACGTGCCGCCGCTCACCCTCGTCTTCCTCAGGCTGCTGCTCGCAGCGCTTGCGCTGCATGTCTATATCGCCGGCCGTTTCGACGTCTATTCGACCCTCAAGGCCCGCTGGCGCGAATTCCTGACCCTCGGGCTCATCAACAATGCCCTGCCGCATGCGCTGATCTTCTTCGGCCAAACCCGCATCGGTGCCGGCCTTGCGGCGATCCTGAATGCGACGACGCCGATCTGGACCGTACTCATCGCCAACTATTTCACGTCGGACGAAAAGCTGTCACCGGCAAAGATCACCGGCTGCCTCGTCGGCCTCACCGGGACGATCGTGCTGATCGGCCCCGGCATGTCGGCTGGCGGCGAGGCGCCGCTCTGGGCACTGCTTCTCCCCGTGCTTGCCGCGATCTCCTACGGCTTTGCCGCCACGTACGGCAAGCGATTCAAGAATGTTCCAGCCCCGGTCACTGCTGCCGGCCAGTTGACCGCCTCCTCGCTGATCGCGCTGCCGCTGTCGCTGCTCTCAGATCGCCCCTGGGCGCTGGCCGCCCCGCCGCTCGAAGCGCTGCTTGCCATCCTGGCACTGGCGCTGCTGTCGACCGCTTTTGGCTATATCCTCTATTTCCGGATTATGGCGGCGGCCGGCGCCACCAACGCCTCGCTCGTCACCCTGCTGGTGCCGCCGAGCGCCATCCTCCTCGGCGTTCTTTTCCTTGATGAAAGCCCGGCACTCGGCGAATTCGCCGGCATGGCGCTGATCGGTTTCGGCCTCGTCATTCTCGACGGCCGGGTCTATCGCCTGCTGGCGAAGACCACCTGATACCGGTTGCGAATTCCGCATGTTTTCAACCGGTTGCCCGGTCGCCATGTTTTGGGCGCATAGGTAAATCCGCACTCGCCGGATTTAACGGCATGTTAAAATCTGTGAACAAAATTTCATCGAAAATAATACAATACTTTCAATCGCTTGATTAAATTCTGCTCAGCTTATCCACCGCATCGTTCTGCAGCGCAGCATAGAATCTGCTTCCCAACCGACATATTTCAGACATATTATTGGCCGGTTAACGCGAGGAGACAGACATGGGACTCACGCAATCCTTGAATGTTCTGTTGGTCAGTGCAGCGTTTGCTTTCGTCTTGTCCATGCTCTTCATCTGAGCCGGCCGAGGAAAGCGGAATGACTGGTAGCACCTGAACTCCCCAATAGCTGATCAAGCCGCCAAAGAAAAAGCGCATGTCCCGCCCGACATGCGCTTTTCACTTTCGAGCTGAAAAATCAGGCGGCCGCGCCAGCACTTTTTGCCGCCCCGCGGGAAAGGCCGAGATTGTCGAGCACAGCACAAACCAGCGGCGCACGGTTCATCGTATAAAGATGAAAGTCACGGATGCCGCGCCGAACGAGATCCTCGATCTGCTCGGCGGCGACATCGGCTGCGACCTTCGCCCGCTCTTCGGGCTTGTCGTCGAAGCCGGCGAAGCGCTCATCGAGGAAGTTCGGGATGACGGTGCCGCAGGCGCCGGCGAAACGCTTCAGCTGCGTCAGGTTCTGGATCGGCATGATGCCGGGCACAACGGGGATCGAGATGCCGGCCGCACGCACTCGTTCCAGGTAGCGTTCGAAATTGTCGTTGTCGAAGAAGAACTGCGTCAGCGCCCGGTCGGCGCCATTGTCTGCCTTGCGCTTCAGCATCTCGATATCGGCAGTCGTATCGCGGCTTTCCGGGTGTTTTTCCGGATAGGCGGAAACCGAAATCTCGAAATCGCCGATCTCCTTGAGGCCGGCCACCAGCTCCGCTGCGTTGGCGTAACCGCCGGGATGCGGCTGATAGGGCGCGCCGGCGCCGCCGGGCGCATCGCCGCGCAACGCAACGAAATGCGTCACGCCAGCCTTGCGGAATGTATCGATCACCTGATGCGTCTCTTCCTTCGTCGCGCCGACGCAGGTGAGATGCGAAGCGGTGGCGAGCGGCGTCTTCGACAGAAACCGCGAGACGGCAGTCAGCGTCGGCGCCTTGGTGGTGCCGCCTGCGCCATAGGTCACCGAGACGAAATCCGGGTCCCAGTCCTGCAGTTCGCTGACCGTCTGCCAGAGCTGACCTTCCATCTCTTCGGATTTCGGCGGGAAGAATTCGAAAGAGATCCCGATGTTGCGGCCGCGTGCCTCGTTATTCAAAGCCATGTCATACTCTCCCGGCAAAGGTAGGTTCGGCGCCTTCGCTTGTCTGCGAAGCCATGAGGCGCCTCGGGTCGCGCGCGAGCCAGACGGTGACCGTCAACCCTTGCCCGCTTGGCTGACCCGGATGAAGATCGACGATCTGCTCGACGTCGAGCCCGGCCCTGCGCAGCCAGTCGGATATCGCCTGGTGCGAAAAACCGAGACGGACATGCGCATGCTCGTCGCGAAGATATTCGAGCGTGTGCGGCGCAAGGTCGATGACCACGAGTCGGCCGCCCGGCCGGAGCATGCGCGCCGCTTCCGCGATCGCAATCTCCGGCTGATCGAAGAAATGCAGCACCTGATGGATCGTCACCAGATCGAAATCCTGGCCCTCGAACGGCAGGTTCAGGATATCGGCGTGGCGCACGGTGGCTTTGGTGATGCGGGACTTGTCCAGATTGGCGCGCGCCACACTCAACATGTCACGGCTGGCATCGACGCCGACCGCCCGGCGGTAGAGCCCGGAAAGCAGTTCGAGGATGCGGCCGGTGCCGGTGCCGAGATCGAGCAGCGAGTCGATCGGCTGGCCGCCGAGCAGCCGGATGACGGCCGCATCGACCTCCTCGTCGGCCGCATGCAGGCGGCGAAGCTCGTCCCATTCCGCCGCGTTGCGGCTGAAATAGGCCTGTGCCCGCTCGGCGCGCTGGCGCTTGACCTGCGACAGCCGTTCGCCGTCGCGAAGAACGGTCGGATCGTTTTCGGAGACATGCTTCAGCAATGCCCGAACGAGCATTGCCGCCTTGCCGTCCTGCTTGAGGCGGAAATAGGCCCAGGCGCCTTCCTGGTAGCGTTCGATCAGTTCGGCCTCGCCGAGCAGCTTCAGATGGCGGGAGATGCGGGGCTGGGATTGGCCGAGAATTTCGGTAAGATCGGTCACCGTCAAGTCGCCGCCGTCGAGAAGCGCCAGAAGCCGCAGACGCGTCGGCTCGCCGGCCGCCTTCAAGACGTCCACCAGCGCATCCAGTCCAAGCTTCAAGGGTTCACTCATCTTCGGTCCAATCAAGATATAAAGATATCTTTATGTGATTTGAAAGACGGTGACAAGCGTCAATTCGCGCTCCCGCGAAATTGCCTGCTCAAATTGCGACAGGCCAGACGTGAAAAAGCCCCGGCCGAACCGGGGCTTTTTGACTGGAAAAACGGCTGCGATCAGCGCGTCAGGCGCTTATGGGCCTGGCTGCCCGGGTTGAGCGCGTCGGGGCCAAGGCGACGAACCTTGTCCTGTTCATAATCTTCGAAGTTGCCTTCGAACCATTCGACATGGCCCTCGCCTTCGAAAGCCAGAATGTGGGTCGCCAGACGGTCGAGGAACATGCGATCGTGGCTGATGATGATGGCGCAGCCGGCAAACGCCTCCAGCGCGCTTTCCAGTGCACCGAGGGTTTCCGTATCGAGGTCGTTGGTCGGTTCGTCGAGCAGCAGAACGTTGCCGCCGGCCTTCAGCATCTTGGCAAGGTGAACGCGGTTGCGCTGGCCACCCGAGAGATTGCCGACCTTCTGCTGTTGATCGCCGCCCTTGAAGTTGAAGGCGCCGCAATAGGCTCTGGAGTTCATATCGAACTTGCCGAGCTTGATGATTTCCGCGCCGCCTGAAATTTCCTCCCAGACGGTCTTGCTGCCGTCAAGCGCATCGCGGCTCTGATCGACATAACCGAGGTGGACCGTCTCACCGATGCGGACCGATCCCGCATCCGGTGTCTCCTGGCCGGTGATCATGCGGAACAGCGTCGTCTTGCCGGCGCCGTTCGGGCCGATGATGCCGACGATGCCGCCCGGCGGCAGCTTGATCGACAGGTCGTTGATCAGCGTGCGGCCCTCGAAACCCTTGGTGATGCCTTCCATCTCGATGACCACCTGGCCGAGGCGCTCGCTGACCGGGATAATGATCTGCGCGTCGCCGGGACGCTGCTTTTCGGCCGCCTCCACCAGTTGTTCGTAGGACTTGATACGCGCCTTGGATTTTGCCTGACGCGCCTTCGGGCTGGAGGCGATCCATTCCTGTTCGCGGCTGATCGCCTTCTGGCGGCCGGCCTCTTCCCGGTTTTCCTGCTGCATGCGCTTGGCCTTGGCGAGCAGGTAGGCCGAATAGTTACCTTCGTAGGGAATGCCACGGCCGCGGTCGAGTTCGAGGATCCATCCGGTGACGTTGTCGAGGAAGTAGCGATCATGGGTGATCATCATCACGGCGCCCGGATAGTCGCGCAGATGTTTTTCGAGCCAGGCAATCGTCTCGGCGTCGAGGTGGTTGGTCGGTTCGTCGAGCAGCAGCAGATCCGGCTGCGAAAGCAGCAGCCGGCAGAGAGCTATACGGCGGCGCTCACCACCGGAAAGGCTGGTGACATCGGCGTCGCGCGGCGGGCAGCGCAGGGCTTCCATGGCCATCTCGACCTGACTTTCCAGATCCCAAAGGTTCTGGCTGTCGATAATGTCCTGAAGCTTCGATCCCTCTTCCGCCGTCTCGTCGGAATAGTTCATCATCAGTTCATTGTAGCGCTCGAGCACCGCCGTCTTCGAAGCAACGCCTTCCATGACGTTCTCGAACACCGTCTTGTTGGCATCGAGGTGCGGCTCCTGCTCGAGGTAGCCGACTGTCGCTCCTTCGGCGAGCCAGGCTTCGCCGGTAAATTCCGTGTCTTGACCGGCGATGATGCGCAGCACCGTGGATTTGCCGGCGCCGTTCGGTCCGAGGATACCGATCTTGGCATCGGGGTAGAAGGAGAGGTGGATATTCTCCAGGATCTTCTTGTTGCCATAGGCCTTGTTGAGGCCGGACATATGATAGATGAACTGACGTGCCATGCTGCGCTGCTCCGGGCGGAAAACTTCGATCGTGCCGCTATGTAGGCGAAACAGCGCCTGCGGGCAACGCCGAAACCCGGTTACTCAGGATTTCCGGTCAAAAGCCCGCAGCATCGACGACGCCCTCGTCGCAGCCGAAGGAGGTTTTCCCCGCCCCCTGGATCAGATCGGCAAGCCCGGCGCTTTTCGCCGACGCCGCCCCGGCGGCCTCCGAAAGCCCGATGGTCAACCCGCTGATCATCTTGACATTGCCGGCCCGCCGGCAGCTCATCTTGACGCGCTCGCCGGCGCCCGGCCCGAAGCTCTTGTCGAAAGCTGCCTTGATCGCCTCGGCCTTGACCTGCTTGCCGATATTGGCGGCGAAAAGATCGCGCACGGCCGAGGTATTGAGCGCGCCGAGGAGATGCACGCCGACGCCGAAATAATCTTCGGCGCTCATTTTCGTGCAGGTGCCGTGTTTTGTCCACTCATGCCGTTCCAGACCGGATTGCGTCCCGGGCATGGCCTTTGCGAGCGCCGCCTGCGTCTCCGCCGAAAGCGTGACCGCCGGCAACGTGTTCCAGCTGCCGTCCTTATCGGCGGCCTTCTGCTCGGCGTTGACGTCGCAATAATTCTGTCGCATCGGCCAGAGCCCGTGCAAGGAAAAATTCGTCGCATCGGGGCGCTCGCCGGTCTGGCTCGCACATTCGGCCTTCTTCTGGTTCGTTTGGCAGAAAGCCGGCTGCCAGCTTGCTGAAAGAATAAAACGGGTGCGCCCGCCGGCCTCCTGCGCCACGGCGGCGCCGGCAACAACCATCGAAACGGCGAACGTCAAGGTACGTAACTGCATGCTGCTCATTTCAACCCCCAAAAAAGAACAATACAGGAACAAATAAGCACGAAGATCGAAAGCCCGCAACCCTGAATCGTAGCGTTCCCGCATTTTGTTATCGGATAACTCAAGGCTCGGTGTTGCATTTGCCTTCAGCGCCGCGCGTCTTTTCAGACGCGCAAAGGACGCTGCAGCACATTGCTGCTGCATAATTCCTTAAATCGATTCCGATTTAAGGAATTATGCAGTGCGATCTGGTCTGTTCCTGCAAGGAGGATCCAGATGTTTTCTGAAACGCAAAAGCTCACCGTGCCGGGGGCGTCGCTTGCCTATCACCATATCGAGGCCGCCGGCCCGGCGCGCGGCATCCTGTTGATATCGCACGGCCTCGCCGAACATTCGAAACGCTATCGCGCTTTCGCAGAGGCTATGACGGCGCGCGGCTATCACGTCTATGCCCATGACCACCGCGGCCACGGCGAGACGACGGCCCCCGACGCGCCGATCGGCCGCTTCGCCCGGCGGGACGGCGTCGACAGAGTGATCGGCGACGTCATCGCCATGCGCGCTCACGCTGCCTTGCGCCATCCTGGCCTGCCGGTGATCCTCTTCGGCCATTCGATGGGCGGCCTGATCGCCCTCAATGCCGCCGTCACGGCGCCTGTCGATTTCGACGCCGTCGCCGTCTGGAATTCGAATTTCGCCGTCGGTCTCGCCGGCCGCGCCGCCCAGGCGATCCTGCTTGCCGAGCGCATGCTGAAGGGCTCCGACGTGCCGAGCGGCCTCCTGCCGAAACTCACCTTCGGCGCCTGGGGAAAGTCGATTCCGGGATGCCGCACCGAGTTCGACTGGCTCTCGCGCCTTCCCGACGAAGTCGACAAATATATCACCGATCCGCTCTGCGGCTTCGACGCCTCGGTCTCTCTCTGGCTTGATCTTTTCGACCTGACTTTTCGCGCCCCGCAGAAGCGCCATCTGGATCGGCTGCCGCGCCACATGCCAATCCATCTGGTCGGCGGCGGTGAAGACCCGGCGACGGCGCGTGGAAAAGCCATCGTCTGGCTGTCAAACCATTTGAAAGCCCGGGGCTTCTCTCGTATCAGCACTGAGATATATCAGGGCATGCGGCATGAGACGCTGAACGAGATCGGCGCAGAAGCGGCAACCGCAGCCTTCGCGGACTGGTGCGACGAGGCCGTCGCCAGACCCCGAGCGGCCAGATCCTGAGCAACAAGGATTTCATCATGAGCAACACCACTGCCCGCCCCATATCGTCCAACCCCGACGTGACCACAGGGCTTGCGCTGATGTTTCTTTCGGTAATGGTCTCGCCGCTCATCGACATCTTCGCCAAGCTTGCCGTCGTCACGATCCCGTCCGCCGAGATCACCGCCGCCCGCTTTGCCCTACAGGCGCTCTGCATGCTACCGATCGTCATATGGCGGCGCAGCTTCACCGACTTCTCCTGGCGCCAGAGCCTTTTCCATGCCATCCGCGGCGCGATCATAACGGTCTCGATGATCTCCTTCGTCACCACGCTGAAATATATGGCCGTCGCCGACGCGATTGCGATCTTCTTCGTCGAGCCGATCGTGCTGACCATTCTCGGCGGCATTTTCCTGAAGGAAACGATCGGCTGGCGGCGCTATACCGCCTGCGGCGTCGGCTTCTTCGGGGCAATGCTGATCATCCAGCCGAGTTTCAGCGAAGTCGGCTACGTCGCGCTCCTGCCCGTCCTCAGCGCGCTCTGCATCGCGATCTTCGTACTGATGACCCGCGTCCTCTCGCACCGGGAAGATCCCTGGGCGATGCAGTTCCAGATGGGCATCTGGGGCCTCATCTTCTGCGCCATCCTGCTTTTTGCGGGCGAAGGAAGCGGTTCCGATCTCTTCGATCCCGTCATGCCTGAAGGCAGCGCCTGGTTCTACCTCGCCGGGGTCGGCGCCATGGCCGCGATAGCGGGCATCTTCGGCGTCTATGCCTATCGTGCAGCACCGGCCTCGACGCTGGCGCCGCTGCAATATTTCGAGATCGTCTCGGCGACGATCTTCGCCTGGCTTGTTTTCGGCGACTTTCCGGATGCGGTCAAATGGCTCGGCATCATGATCATCATGGCGTCGGGCTTCTACATCCTCTGGCGCGAGCGCCGCTTTGCTTCAAAGCCTGTATCCGATACATCTGAGGCGACACTGGCGCCGTAGAAACGGACGAGGAAATATGACGACGAAAAAGCCGCCGCTTGCCGGCATCCGGGTGATCGAGCTTGCCCGCGTGCTCGCCGGTCCCTGGGCGGGACAGATGCTCGCCGATCTCGGCGCCGATGTCATCAAGGTCGAAAATCCCGACGGCGGCGACGACACCCGCCAATGGGGGCCGCCCTTCGTCGAAGGCGCCGATGGCGAAAATCTCTCGGCCGCCTATTACCACGCCGCCAATCGCGGCAAGCGCTCCATCACTGCTGATCTGAAGAGCCCCGAAGGTCAGGATCTCGTCCGCCGCCTTGTCGCCACCGCCGATGTAGTGATCGAGAATTTCAAGCTCGGCGGCCTCGTCAAATACGGGCTCGATTACGACAGCTTGCGCCAGGTGAACCCGAAACTCGTCTACTGCTCGATCACCGGCTTCGGCCAGACCGGCCCCTATGCCAGCCTCGCGGGCTATGATTACATCGTCCAGGGCATGTCAGGTTTCATGTCGATCACTGGCGAGCCGGACGGCCAGCCGATGAAGGCAGGCGTTGCCATCGCCGATATTTTCACCGGCATCTATGCCGTCTCGGCAATCGAGGCTGCCCTGATCCACGCGCTCAAGTCAGGCGAGGGCCAGCTCGTCGACATGGCCCTGCTCGACGTGCAATCGGCCGTGCTCGCCAATCAGAACATGAATTACCTCGTCTCCGACAAGGCACCCACCCGCCTCGGCAATGCCCATCCGAATATCTCACCCTATGAGGTCGTGCCGGCGGCAGACAGCTATCTCATTCTGGCGGTCGGAAACGACGGCCAGTTCCGTCGCCTCTGCACCATCCTCGGCCTTGACGCCATCGCCGGCGACGAGCGTTTCGCCACCAACAGGGCCCGCGTCGCCAATCGCGGCGAGGTGCGCAGCCTCATCTCGACCGAGACCCTGAAATGGCGGAAGGCGGATCTGCTGAAGGCCTGCGAGGAGAATGCGGTTCCCGCCGGCCCGATCAACACGATCGAAGAGATGTTCGCCGACCCGCAGGTACAGGCCCGCGGCCTGCGCATTGACCTTGCGGATGCGGCCGGAACCGTGATCCCCGGGGTCAGGACGCCGGTGGTGCTGTCGGAAACGCCGTTGTCTTACATCAGGCCGAGCCCGCGTCTCGGCGAACACAGCGAAGAAATTCTGGCGGAACTCGCCGAGCGCGAGAGGAAGGTATAGGCATGAAGAGGACCGGCGGGCAACTGATCGTCGAGGCGCTGAAGGCGAACGGCGTCAAGCGTCTCTCCTGCGTGCCCGGTGAGAGTTTTCTCGCCGTTCTCGACGCCCTGCGCGACAGCGAGATCGACGTCGTCGTCTGTCGCCAGGAGGGCGGAGCGGCGATGATGGCGGATTGCTGGGGCAGGCTGACCGGCGAACCCGGCATCTGCATGGTGACCCGCGGCCCCGGCGCTACCAACGCCTCTGCCGGCCTGCATATCGCCAAACAGGATTCGATCCCGATGATCCTCTTCATCGGCCAGGTGCAGCGAGAAGCCCGCGAGCGCGAGGCCTTCCAGGAGGTCGAATTCCGCCGCGCCTTCACCGAATTCGCCAAATGGGTGGGCGAGATCGACGATGCCGCCCGCATTCCCGAGTTCGTCACCCGCGCCTTTGCGGTCGCAACCTCGGGCCGGCCCGGCCCAGTCGTGCTGACGCTGCCGGAGGACATGCTGCGCGATGAGGTCGAGGCTCCCCGCGCTAAGCATTATGTCAGCGTCGAGGCGCATCCCGGCCGCCGCCAGATCGACGATCTCCATGTGAGACTGCTAAAGGCCGAACGGCCTATGGTGATCCTTGGCGGCACGCGCTGGGATGCCGACGCCGTCGCCGACTTTGCAGGCTTCGCCGAGCGTTTCCGACTGCCGGTCGGCTGCTCCTTCCGCCGGCAGATGCTGTTTGATCATCTCCATCCCTGCTATGCCGGCGATGTCGGCATCGGCATCAACCCGGCGCTGGCGAAGGAGATCAAGGAGAGCGACCTGCTGATCCTGCTCGGCGCCCGCATGTCGGAAATGCCGTCTTCGTCTTATACGCTGATCGACATACCCTACCCTCAGCAATCGCTGATGCACATCCATCCCGACGCATCCGAACTTGGCCGTATCTATCGTCCCGATCTTGCCATCTGCGCCGCACCTGCCGATTTCGTCGCAACGCTCGCCGATCTGGAAGCGCCGGCCGAGCCGCGCTGGGCCGAGCGCACGAAGCATATGCATCAGGCCTATCTTTCCTGGTCGAAGCCGCCAGCGACAGGTCCTGGCCCGGTTCATATGGGGCCGATCATGGAGTGGCTGGAGGCCAATACCCGGCCGGAAACGATCTTCACCAACGGCGCTGGCAACTATGCCACCTGGGTGCATCGTTTCCATCGTTTTCGCCGCTTCAACACTCAAGCCGCCCCCACCTCCGGCTCGATGGGTTACGGCCTGCCGGCCGCCGTCGCTGCCAAGCGGCTCTTTCCCGAGCGAGAGGTCATCTGTTTTGCCGGCGACGGCTGTTTCCTAATGCACGGCCAGGAATTCGCCACCGCCATCCGCTTCGGCCTGGCGATCATCGCGGTCGTCGTCAATAACGGTATCTACGGCACGATCCGCATGCATCAGGAGCGCGAATATCCCGGCCGCGTCAGCAGCACCGACCTGACCAATCCCGACTTCGCAGCCCTTGCCCGCGCCTATGGCGGGCACGGCGAGACGGTGGAGCAAACGGCGGAATTCGGCCCGGCCTTCGAGCGGGCGCGTGCCAGCGGTAAGCCGGCGATCATCGAGATCAAACTCGATCCCGAGGCGATCACGCCGACGCGCACACTCTCGGAAATCGCGCAAGCAAAAAGCCGGTAGGTCTCCCCACCGGCTTCGACACGCAATCCCGCAGTGACCTCAGTCGATCGCGGCCGTAACGATGAACTCGACCTTGTATTTTGGCGCAGCGAGCTTGGCTTCGCTGGTGGCGCGGGCCGGCGGATTGGCCGGATCGATCCAGCCTTGCCAGACAGCGTTCATCTCGGCAAAATCGGCGATGTCGGAGAGATAGATGATCGTCTGCAGGATCTTCGACTTGTTGCTGCCGGCTTCAGCCAGCAGGCGGTCGACTTCGGCAAGCGAAGAGTTGCACTGATCGGTAACGCTGTCGCCCTCACCGACCTGGCCTGCGAGATAGACAGTGTTGCCGTGAATGACGGCGCCGCTCATGCGCGCGCCGACGTCGATACGCTTAATGCTCATCATAGTCTCCTGAGTGAATGGAAGGTGGCGGCGCTGCGGCACAGCGCCGGAAAATCGGGCGCCGGGACGGGCGCGGTTAACGGGGCTCAGCCGCGGATATGGTGGGTCTTCTGGTAGATCGCTGTCGAGCGGGCGCCGGAGCGGCAGTAACCGAGCATCGGCCGCGGGAATTCGTCGAGCGCGTCGACCATGCCCTGCACGGCTTCCTCGGTCACGCCCATCGGTCCAACCGGCACATGGGCGATATCGAGACCAAGCTCTTTGGCGCGCGCCTCGATGACCGAGAACGACGTCTGGTCGGGGCTCTCATGGTCGGGACGGTGGCAGACGATCGATTTGAACCCCATCGCCTTGATCTCGTCGAGTTCTTCAAGCGTGATCTGGCCCGAAACCGAATATTCATCGTCAATCTGGCGAATATCCATCGTCTTGTCTCCTCAAAATCGTGGGCTGAAGGTCTACGACGGGAGGCCCGCGAGCGTCAACAACACTTCGCTCAGAGGAAGGCGAAGGTCAGCGCATAGCTGCGGCTCTCGCCGGGTGCCAGCATGTTGAACTCACCGGCCGCCTCGAGCTCGTCGCGGGAGACCCCGCGATGCGAGACCGGTTCGATGCCAATGATATGGGCCGGCGCTTTCTGGTTCCGCCACACCTGCAGATGGGGCAGCGTATTGGCGCGGAAGCGCACGCGGAGCGTCCTGCCGCCGATCGCGGCAATCGGTCCAAGCCGGATCTCCGCGAAGCCTTCCTCCGTCGCTGGCGCCGGAACGCAGAAGATGCCCCCCGGCTCCTCACCGAATGTCCATGGGAAACCGCCATTCTCAAGCATCCGGCCTTCAAGCAGCGTGCCCTCGTCCAGCCATTTGCCCCCGGTATTCATGTGATACATCAGGAAGGTCGGCACCGTGTGATCACTCGTATTGACGACCCGGTCCTCGAGCTGCACCTCGCCAGTCGCCCCGTCGATCCGCCACAGCCGCTCGATGCGCTGCGGCAGTCCCTCGACAGTGGCGATGTCGATATCGGCGCGGCATTCGGCATTGCCGTTCTCGTACTTCGTCCACAGCACCTTGGCCGCATGGCCGGAGGCCGATCCGTGCAGCGGATAGACCTTGCCGTCGGCCCGGCCGGCAATCGGCTGCCGGTGGCGGATATGGTCCGGGCCGCAAGTGAACAGGAAGCCTTCGAGCGAGTGATCGATTCGCGGATCGCCGTCGTCGGGAATGGCGCGCTTCGGCGCAATGTCGACGCCTTCGACGATGCATCCGCCGATATCCAGCACCGACGTTTCATCCAGCATCAGGCGCGGCCCGCTTGCGGCAGCAAATTCGATCATCGCAGTCTCCTCAGGAGGTTGTCGGCGGCCGTAGCGTTAGGTTTCGCGCCGTCATTCGTCAATCGGCGCAGTCCCCATCCTGTGTTTTTGCCGCAACCATGGATTTTGCGGAACTGACACAGAGACGCAAACGTTTATGAGTAAAAGGAAATCTTAGTGATTTTCATATTTTGTTCAGCACGGTTTCATAAATTCCACACTAGCGTCAAAATTCGCAGGTGTGTGTCTGCCAGTCACAGTTCCGAGGTATGAGACGTGAATCGCTTTTTGAAGTCGGCATTTTCGCTTGCGGCCGTGCTGGCGGCCATCGCGGCTGCAGCACCGGGGGCAGGCGCGCAGCAGTTCCGTGACCGCCGGCAGAGCGATGTCGTGCTGGTTACGCCGAACGGCGAAATTCTCGACTATGTCCCCCGCGGCTATATCTATGCCCGCGACCGCAGCGGCAATCGCGTGATGATCGATGCCTATGGCAATGTCGTCGCCACCGAGATGCGCGCCCGCGGCTACTATCCGCCACGGCCCGGTCCGCGCGAGGTCTATGCCGACCAGAACGGCAACGATCCCTATTACGCCGACGACAACGCCTCTGGCGATACGCGTTATTCTGAGCGCGGTGCGGTCACCGGCGGTATTCCGCGCGATGCGGCGATCGAACGCCAACCGCTCGACGGTCAACCCTATCCCAATGACAACAGCATCGGCAATCCGCAGCCCGGCGACGATTATGCCTCGATCGATCCCGACCAGCAGCTTCCGCCCGCTGACGCGCCGAGCGCCGCACCGGATGAGCCCGTCATCACGCTGAAGAACAAGTCGAAGCCCGAGATCGTCGCGCTGCAGGTCTTCCTCGATCGCGCCGGCATCTCCCCCGGCGTCATTGACGGCCATATGGGCTCGAACGTCACCAAGTCGGTCTATGCCTATGACCAGATGACCGGCTCCAGACTCGACCCGAACGACACCGACGCCATTCTCGAAGAGCTGCGCATGAACGGCGGCCTGCCGGTCGTCAGTTACACGATTACGCCGGCCGATGCCGCCGGCCCCTTCGTCGCCCAGATCCCGGAAGACTATTCGCAGAAGGCGCTGCTGCCGTCGCTCGCCTTTTCCTCGACCACCGAAATGCTGGCCGAGCGATTCCACATGGATGAAGCCTTCCTCAAGGAAATGAACCCCGGCGCCGATTTCACCGTTGCCGGCACGATCATCAAGGTCGTCAATCCGGGCGAGCCGAAGAGCGGCGAGGTCGCCCGCATCATCGCCGACAAGGGCCGCAAGCAGGTCTTTGCCTATGACGGCGCCGGCAATCTCATTGCCGCCTACCCGGCATCGATCGGCTCGACCGACACACCCTCCCCGTCGGGCACCGTCACGGTCGAGCGCGTCGCGTTCAATCCCGGCTATACTTATAATCCGAAGATCAATTTCCAGCAGGCCGGCAACGACAAGATCCTCAACATTCCGCCCGGCCCGAACGGCCCCGTCGGCACCGTCTGGATGGCGCTGTCGAAGCCGACCTACGGCATTCACGGCACACCCGAGCCTTCCAAGATCGGCCGCACCCAGAGCCATGGCTGTATCCGCCTGACCAATTGGGATGCGACCGAACTTGCCAAGATGGTCAAGCCGGGCGTGACGGTCGAATTCGTCGACTGAGGATATCTGGTGCACACGGAAAGGCCGCCGGATCACTCCGACGGCCTTTTCCGTTTCATAAGGAGGATGCTCAGGCCGCCGTCGCCATACGGGCAGACTCCGTCAGCCTGACCGGCAGCTTGCTCATCATTTCCTCGGCGAAACAGGTGGCGTTTTCACGCGCCTTGTCGAGATTGCTGACGCGTGTGGGCTCGATCGTGTGCAGTGTGCCGCCACAGTCGAAGATGTCGCGGAAGGCCGAGCGTTCGATGATGGCGGTATCCAGCACCGGAACATGCCGCTCGCTGAGCAGCGACTTGACGACCTGTAGCGCCCTTGTCGTCACCATCGAGTTGACGCGGGTCAGCACCACCGAATGGCCGATCTTGATGCCCGCCTTCTCGTCCAGATACTGGAGCAGTTCAAGCACCTGTGCGCCACCGCGCGCATCCATCGCACAGCCCTGGATCGGGATCAGCACGTGATCGGAAAGGCCGACGGCGGTGGCAAGCAGCGGATTGCGCGCACCCGGCAGATCGACGATGAAATAGTCGGTATTGTGCTTGTTCTCGCTGATATGCAGCGGCAGCGAAGCGGTTGTCACGAAGTCAATCACCGAAATATTGGGCACATGACCCGATATTTCGTGCCAACGCGAAATCCAATGCTGCGGGTCGGCATCGAGAATGGTGATGCGGTAACCCTTGCGGGCTAACTCGGTGGCGAGCAGCAGAACAGCGGTCGTCTTGCCGGCCCCGCCCTTGGTATTTGCGAATGTAATGACAGGCATGTTCGGTCCTCGGAAGGAAATGGCGCGAGCCGGAATCGCTCTTTTACGCACCGTCGGAGCATCGTGCGGTTAATCCATTCTTTACAATCATGGTTAACAAATCCCGAACACGCCCGCCGAAATTGCAGTTGGTATTTTTCACATCCCTAAAATTCATGCATGTCGCCCAAAAGTGTTCAGCGGTGTTGGGACAACAATATGCATCGGGCCAAGACTTGAAGCACGGATGCCGCCAGTACAAAAAAGACAAAAAAGCCCGGAAGCCAATAGCTTCCGGGCCAGTCTGAAGGTCCGCTGTTATGGTCAGAAGCAATCCCTGAAAAGGGCCTTGGTATTTTCGAGCGTCAGTGCAACCGGGTTGCCGCCGGCACTTGGATCTTCGATCGCCATCGCCGACAATTCGTCGATCCGGTCAGCCGCGATTCCCATCGCCGACAACGTCTCGGGCACGCCGAGCTCGGAGCGGAGTTTCAGCACATAATCGTAGAAGCCGTCGAAACCGCCCGAGATCCCGAGATAGGCAGCGGCGCGCCCGATCTTCTCCTCGATCGCCTTGCGATTGAAGCGCAGCACCGCCGGCATGACGACGGCATTGGTCATGCCGTGATGGGTGTTGTAGACGGCGCCAATCGGGTGCGACAGCGCATGAATGGCGCCGAGCCCCTTCTGGAAGGCGACCGCGCCCATAGCGGCAGCGGACATCATGTTGGCGCGGGCTTCGAGATCGGTGCCCTCTCTATAGGCGCGCGGAAGGAATTCCTTGACAAGCCGCATGCCTTCAAGCGCGATACCGGCTGACATCGGGTGATAGAAGGGCGAGGAATAGGCCTCCAGGCAATGAGCGAAGGCATCCATGCCGGTGCCGGCGGTGATGATCTTCGGCATGCCGACCGTCAGTTCCGGATCGGAGATGACGACGCCAGGCAGGAACTTCGGATGGAAGATGATCTTCTTCACATGCGTTTGCGAATTGGTGATGACGCTGGCGCGCCCCACCTCCGAACCGGTACCGGCCGTTGTCGGCACGGCGACGATCGGGGCGATGCCCTCGAGGCTCGCGCGCGTCCACCAGTCGCCGATATCTTCGAAGTCCCAGACTGGCCGCGTCTGGCCGGCCATGAAGGCGACGCACTTGCCAAGGTCGAGGCCGGAGCCGCCGCCGAAGGCGACGACGCCGTCATGGCCGCCATCCTTGAAAGCCCTGACGCCGGCATCGAGGTTCTTCTCGTTCGGGTTCGGGTCGACATCGGCAAAGATCGCCCGGCCGAGGCCGGCATCCTCGAGAATATCGAGCGCGTTCTTGGTGATCGCCATCGAGGCGAGGCCGCGGTCGGTGACGAGCAGCGGCTTTTTGATGCCGAGGCTCTTGCAGGCGTCGGCCAGTTCCTTGATGCGGCCCCGGCCGAGCTTGACCGATGTCGGGTAGCTCCAGTTTGCGGTGATGTTGCTGCTCATGCTGTGACTTTCTTCAGATGGAAGGATTTCGGACGCGTGAGATTTTGGAAGCCGATGATCGACAGCGAGCCGCCGCGGCCGGTCTCCTTGACGCCGGTCCAGCAGAGCGCCGGATCGAGATAGTCCGCACGGTTCATGAAAACGGTGCCGGTTTCGATCTCGCGGCCGAGCCGCGCTGCCCGCTCGACATCGCCGGTCCAGAGCGAGGCCGTCAGTCCGTACTGGCTGTCGTTCATCAAAGCGAGTGCCTCCTCGTCGCTCTTCACCTTCATGATGCCGACCGCCGGACCGAAGGTCTCCTCGCGCATGAAGGCCATGGAATGGTCGACATCGACGAGAACCTGCGGTGCCAGATAAGCGCCACCGTCATCCTGCGGAAAAAGCTTAGGGTCGACAAGCGCCTTGGCACCCTTGGAAACCGCTTCGGCGATCTGTTCGCGCACCACTTTGGCGAAGCGCTTATGCGCCATCGGCCCGAGCGAGGTATCGGGATCGAGCGGATTGCCGAGCTTGTAATTCGACACCCAGGCGACCGACTTCTCGACGAAGGCGTCATAGAGCGATTCATGCACATAGATGCGCTCGATGCCGCAGCAGCATTGGCCGGAATTATAGGTCGCGCCGTCCATCAGCGTATCGACGGCAGCCTCGAGATCGGCGTCCTCCATCACGTAACCCGGATCCTTGCCGCCGAGTTCGAGGCCGAGGCCGGTGAAGGTGCCGGCGGCTGCCCGCTCCATCGAGCGTCCGCCTTCGACCGATCCGGTGAAATTGACAAAATTGAAGCTGCCGGCGGCAATCAGCGCCGACGTCGTCTGATGGTCGAGGAAGACGTTCTGGAACACGTCATCGGGAACGCCGGCCTCGACGAAGGCCTGAACCAGCCGCTCGCCGACCAGCAGCGTCTGCGAGGCATGTTTCAGCACCACCGTATTGCCGGCCATCAGCGCCGGTGCGATCGTGTTGATCGCCGTCATATAGGGATAGTTCCACGGCGCGACGACGAAGACGACACCATGCGCTTCGCGTTCGATGCGGCGCTCGAAACGCTCGCTCTCCTCGACGACAACAGGCGCCAATGCATCCGCCGCAATCGAAGCGACATAATTCGAGCGCTCGTTGAAGCCCTTATATTCGCCGCCATACTTGACCGGCCGGCCCATCTGCCAGGCAAGCTCCGGCACGACGACATCTGACATCTCGTTCAGCCGCGCCGCACCCTTCAGCACCAGCTGCACGCGCTCTTCGAGCGGCCGTTTCGCCCAAGCCTTCTGCGCCTTGCGGCCCCGCGCCACCACGTCGTTGGCGGCATCGAGAGAAAGTGCGGCGCGCTCGGCGTAGACCGACCCGTCAACCGGTGAAATACATTGGATCATTGCCATGATCGATTTCCGTCCTCGTATGATCAAAAATTTCGTCGAGGGCCATAGCCCCTCATCCGCCTGCCGGCACCGTCTCTCCGCTCGCTTGGCGAAGGGGGCATGCCGATGCCTCTCCGTCCCCAGCCCACCCCTCGCATGGTACGTCCCCTCTCCCCGTCAGAACGGGAAGAGGGTTGGGGTGCAGGACAAGCAATCCGTAAATGCCTATTAGGCTCTTTCGAAACCGCGCGCCACTTCCCAGTCGGTGATGCGGCGGTCATATTCTTCCTGCTCCCATTCGGCGGCACGGGTATAATGGTCGATCACGTCGTCGCCGAAGGCTTTGCGCAGCATTGCCGATTCCGTCATTTCGATCGTAGCGGCACGCAGCGTGCGCGGGATTTCGCGAACGCCCTTGCCGCCATAGGCGTCGCCGACAAAGGGGGCTTCGAGTTCGAGCTTGTTCTCGATCCCGTCGATGCCGGCGGCAAGCAGTGCGGCGAAGGCGAGATAGGGATTGAGATCTGAGCCGCCGACGCGGCACTCGATACGGATTCCCTTGGTCTCCTCGCCGCAGAGCCGGTAGCCGGCGGTGCGATTGTCCTTGCTCCAGATCGCCTTGGTCGGCGCAAAGGTGCCGGCCATGAAGCGCTTGTAGGAGTTGATGTAGGGCGCCAGGAAATAGGTGATCTCGCTTGCATGGGCGAGAAGCCCGGCCACGTAGTTGTGCATCAGCGGCGACATGCCGTATTTGCCGGTATGGTCGAAGAATAGCGGCTTCTCCTCCAGGCTCCAGAGCGACTGATGGATATGCGAGGAACTCCCGGCGGCGTTGTAATTCCACTTGGCCAGGAAGGTGATTGCCTTGCCTTTTGACCAGGCGATCTCCTTGCAGCCGTTCTTGATGATCGCGTGCCGGTCGGCCATCGCCAGCGCATCGGCGTAACGCACGTTGATTTCCTCCTGGCCGGCGGAAGCCTCGCCCTTGGAATTCTCGACCGGAATGCCGGCGCCTTGCAGCCCGGTGCGGATCGCCCGCATCACCTCTTCCTCCTTGGTGGTCTGGAAGATGTGGTAATCCTCGTTATAGGCGCTGGCGAGCTTGAGGTTGCGGTAGCCGGACGCCTGCGCCGTCTCGTAGCTCTGGTCGAACAGGAAGAATTCGAGCTCGGAGGCCATGTAGGCCTTCATGCCCATATCCTCAAGGCGCTTCACCTGCTTCTTCAGGATCGCGCGCGGCGAATGGGCGACCTCTTCATGGGTATGATGGTCGAGCATGTCGCAGAGCACCAGCGCCGTGCCGTCGAGCCAGGGGATACGGCGCAGCGTCGCCAAATCCGGCTTCATCGTATAGTCGCCGTAGCCCTTTTCCCAGCTTGTCGCCTTGTAGCCGGAGACGGTCTCCATCTCCATGTCGGTGGCGATCAGGTAGTTGCAGCTATGCGTCTCCTTCCAGGCGCTCTCGAGGAAAAATTCCGCCTGGAAGCGCTTGCCCATCAGCCGGCCCTGCATATCCACCTGGCAAGCCAGAACCGTATCGATGCGCCCTTCGGCAACATCCTTCCTGAGATCGTCGATTGTGTAGCTGCTGCTCATGATTGATCCGCCTGACATTGGAATTGAGAAGATCGGGGCAACGAAATCGCATGCGCACGGCCGGATGTGGACCTGATGCCTTTTCGTTGAACCGGTGATGGGGCCGCAGGATGCGGCCCCGCCATTTGAGAGGGAAGCCTCGATGCCTAAAGCATGTCGCGTAAAAGTGTGCCGCGGTTTTGCGCTAACGACATGCGGAAAAACAAAGACCTAGAGTGCGAGGAGCGATCTGAAAGATCGCCCCGCGCTTTAGTGTTCGCCGCTTTCGCCGACGGCTGCTTCGGCCGCCGCGATCTCGGCCTGGCGCTTTGCCACTTCGGCGCCGATCGGCGGCCCCTTGAAGCGCCGGCTTTCGAAGCCGAACCAGACGATCGCAGTAACGAGGAGGAAGCCAACAGTGATGTAAAGCGCCCATTCGTTCGGCGGCTGGATGCCGAGAACGAAGATCAGGATCATCGCGATGACAGTCAGTACGGCAAAGAGCTTGAAGACGCCCTCACCGAGGTTCCACGGGCCCATCTTGTCCCACTTCGACGTGCCCCAAGCGAACAGGCCGAGGGTGATCGGGATCGCGAAGGAGAAGAACAGGAAGATGACCGTGCACGCGACGACGATTGTATAGACCGGCGTGTCGCCGATCGAAACGAGCGAAGAACCCCAGACGAAGAGAACAGACAGGATCGAGCCGGTCCAGATCGCAGCCACCGGCGTGCGGTACTGCGGGCTGACCTTCGACAGCGCCTTCGATGCCGGCAGACCGCCGTCACGCGAGAAGGCGAAGATCATGCGCGAGACCGAGGTGACCGTCGCAAGACCGCACAGCCACTGGCTCACCAGGATGGCGAAATAGAGAATATCCTTGACGATGGGATTCACTTGGCTGTCCATCGCCCAGAAGAACACATTCCAGCCCTGTTTTGCCGCATCGTCCATGTTCGGCAGCATCAGGACGAAGGCACACAGCATGATGTAGCCAAAAAGCGCCGACCAAAGCACCGAGGCGACCATGCCGCGCGGAACCGATTCGGCAGCCTTGACCGTCTCTTCCGAAGTGTGAGCCGAAGCGTCATAACCGGTGATGGTGTAGATCGGCAGCAGCAGGCCGAGAAGGAAGACCCATGTTCCTGACGTGGCCGGCCAAACGTTGCCGCCGGCTTCACCGGAATAGTTGGCGAAGGTGAAGAGGCGTCCGACCTCATAGGAGGGGGCGGCGGCGAGGCAGACAACCGCGAGCGCGATCGAGCTCGCGAAGATCAGATAACCGGAAAAGTCGGTCAGCTTCGCAGTCAATCCGATGCCCATGTGGTTCACGAGCGCCTGCGCGCCGGTGATGATCACGAGGAAGATGATGCGCACCGTCGTCGTGTCCGTCAGCCCGAGATAGGTGGTGCCGAACGAACCCATGAAGAAATAGTAGGTGCCGACATTGATAGCGCCGAGCACGGTGACGAGACCGAGCAGGTTGAACCAGGCAGTCAGCCAGCCGGTGAAACGATTGCCGAGGATCGAGCCCCAGTGATAGAGCCCGCCGGCTGTCGGATAGGCCGAGCTGATTTGCGCCATGGCGATGGCGAAGACGAGCGAGACGAAGCAGCCGAGCGGCCAGCCGATGCCGATCGCCGCTCCGCCGGCACCGGAGGTCGCCTGCGCCAGCGAATTGATGCCGCCGGAGAGGATGCAGATAATGGAGAATGAGACTGCAAAATTCGAGAATGAACTCATTCGCCGTTCGAGTTCCTGGGCATAACCCATGGAATGCAGGATGTGCACATCCTGTTTCTTGTCCAGTTCGGAATAATCCGACATGACTTCCCCCTGTTCACGATCGGCCGCGGGATTGCGGGCCGGTTCAGTGCCAAATTGTCCGCGGCCTTCTCGCCGTACGGACGTCCGCAGTTAGACTGCTCCCTCGGGTCTTCTTTTTATGTCAGGCGTCCAGGCTTTGCTGGAGCAGCCCTGTTAGATAGTCGGCCATGACCCCTTGGCCGACATCGTCTGCGATGAGGTCGTTGCGGACCTCGATCATCACATTGCGCAAGCCGTTCGAAAGCCCGTGCAGGATCAGCGTGTGGGTCACGCCGTCCTCGGGCCCGTAAGGCTGGTTGCGTTCTGTCCTGTAAAGCGGCGCCTCGGCCGCTGCCTTCAGCATAAGGTCGGCGAACCGGCTGTCCTCATCGTGCAATATGCCGAGTTCCACCGGTCGCTCGCGGCCGTGATAGACCGGCGTGAAACTGTGGATCGTCACGATGATGCTGTCTTGTCCCCTCGCCCGGCGATCGCGGATCAGCCCACGAATCGCGTCGTGGAAAGGCACGTAGAGCGCGTCGGTGCGCGCAAGGCGTTCTTCGGCGGTCAATTCCTTGTTGCCGGGAATGGCGTAAATCTCGCTCGTCTCCGGCATGGCGCCAGGTGAACTGGGCGGCCGGTTGCAGTCGTAGATAAGCCTGGAGAACCGCTGGTGAACGAGCGTCGCGTCGAGCCCTTCCGATATGCCGCGGGCAACCGCAAGGGCGCCCGGGTCCCAGGCAATATGGCTCGCGAGTGCTTCGCTGGGCAGGCCAAGATCGCCAAAATGCGCCGGAAGCGCATTCGAGGCATGCTCGCAGATTAGCAGCACCGGGCTCTGGCCACGGACGCGCTCGATCCCGACACAGTCGCCATCCGCTTCGCTGAGGATTTTCGGCCCGGCCAGCACCAAAGGCGCCACTCCTTATCCCTTAACAAATTCCTTATGAAGAAAAGAATTCTTCAGGTTTCGATCACTGTCAAGCGTCGACTGAAAATTTCTTTTCACGACAGTGGTTGACATGGATTATGACAGCGTTCTTAATTTGAGTGGGAAAGTGGCGCCAGACCATCCCGGGGAGCATAGTCACGTGACAGTTGCGTCGAAGACGGTTTCGGACGTCATACACTCGCATTTCGGGGTGTTGACGCGTGCCGAAAAGCAACTGGCCGAAAGCCTTCTCGACAATTATCCGGTGTCCGGTCTCGGCAGCATCACCACGATCGCCGAGAATGCCGGCGTTTCGACGCCGACCGTCGTGCGCATGGTTCAGAAGCTCGGCTTCAAAGGCTATCCGGACTTTCAGGCGCATCTGCATCTGGAGCTCGAGGCGACGATCTCCAACCCGATCACCAAGCATGATCGCTGGGCTCAAAATGCGCCGGGTACTCATATCCTCAATCGTTTCGCCGATGCCATCATGGGCAATCTGCGCCAAACGCTGAGTGATCTCGATACCGCGACCTTCGACAGTGTCGCTTCGCTACTCTCCGACCGCAAGCGCGGCCTTTATTTCGTCGGCGGCCGCATCACCGGCGCGCTTGCCGAGTATTTCTTCACCCACATGCAGGTGATCCGTCCTGCAACGACGCTGCTGTCGTCGAATTCCAGCAGCTGGCCGCAATATGTCCTCAACATGAACGCCGGCGACATCCTGATCATCTTCGACATCCGCCGCTATGAGCAGGAGATGGTGAGCCTCGCCACCGCCGCCCGCAAACGCGGCGCCGAAATCGTTGTCTTCACCGACCAGTGGGGCTCGCCGGCCGCCAAGCTGGCCCGGCATGCCTTCCGCGTCCGGATCGAGGCGCCGTCGGCCTGGGATTCCTCCGTCGTCACCCTGTTCATCGTCGAAGCATTGATCGAGGCCGTTCAGAATTCGACCTGGGACGAGACGAAGGAGCGCATGAAGACGCTTGAGGGCTTGTTCGAGCAAACCAAGCTTTTCCGCAAACCGGGTTAGGAGGACAAGACTAAAACAGAGAAAAAACAAGGACGGATTTTCGCGGAAACAAAGCAGTGCCGTCGCAAATAAAACACGTGTCGCAAACGCCTGCTATCCATAGAAAATTAACGTCATCCAGCCGTCACACAAGCTTCATGTAAGCTCATTAACAGCATCGCCAGACACTGAAAACCCGAAGGAGAACAACAGTGATCTCTAACATTTCTCGACTTCTGTCGCTCTCTACTGCGATGATCGTGGCTTCTACCGCGATTGCCGCCGCCGAGCCGAGCGCTGAATTGATCGCCGCCGCCAAGAAGGAAGGCACTCTGACGACGATTGCTCTTCCGCACGACTGGTGCGGCTACGGCGACGTCATTGCCGGCTTCAAGGCCAAGTATGGCCTCGAGGTCAACGAACTGAACCCGGACGCAGGGTCGGGCGACGAAGTCGAAGCCATCAAGGCGAACAAGGGCAACACCGGCCCGCAGGCTCCTGACGTCATCGACGTCGGTCTCTCCTTCGGTCCGTCTGCCAAGAAAGACGGCCTGATTCAGCCTTATAAGGTTTCCACCTGGGATTCGATCCCGGACTCGGCCAAGGATGCCGAAGGCTACTGGTACGGCGACTATTATGGCGTTCTCTCGTTCCTCGTGAACAAGGATCTCGTCAAGGAATCGCCGGCCGACTGGACCGACTTGAAAAAGAGCGATTACGCAAACAGCGTCGCGCTGGCCGGCGATCCGCGCAGCGCCAACCAGGCTGTCCAGGGCGTCTATGCCTCTGGTCTTTCCGCATCCGGCGGTGACGCGGCCAAGGCGGGCGAAGAAGGCCTGAAATTCTTCGCCGAACTGAACAAGAACGGCAATTTCGTGCCTGTTGTCGGCAAGGCGGCTCCGTTCGCACAGGGCTCAACGCCGATCATCGTCGCTTGGGACTACAACGCGCTCTCCTGGGGCCAGAGCCTCAAGGGCAACCCTCCGTTCGAGGTTGTCGTTCCGAAAACGGGCGTCGTTGCCGGTGTCTACGTCCAGGCGATTTCTGCCTTCGCTCCGCATCCGAACGCTGCCAAGCTCTGGATGGAATACCTTTATTCCGACGAGGGTCAGCTCGGCTGGCTGAAGGGCTATTGCCACCCGATCCGCTTCAACGATCTTGCCAAGAACAACAAGATCCCGAAGGACCTGCTCGACAAGCTGCCGCCGGCAGCAGCCTACGAAAAGGCCGTCTTCCCGACGCTCGAAGAGCAGGCCGCCGGCAAGGAAACCATCACCAAGAACTGGGATTCCGTGGTCGGCGCCAGCGTCAAGTAACCTCTGATCCTGCCTCCCCGCCGCATAGGCGGGGAGGTTTTCTCACTCCGACGCCCCAGGATGAGCTTTTTCCATGAGCACGGTTTCAACGCCTATGGTGAGCAGTGCCCCCTTGATCAACAGAGATCGCGTGATCGACTGGCTGGGCATTGCACCCTTCATTATCTTCTCCCTGCTGTTCCTGATCATCCCCACGCTTTATCTTGTGGCGGGCGCGTTCCTGACCCCCGAGGGCAACCTCACGCTGAAGAATATCGGCGATCTCTTTACCCCCTCGATCATGAGCGCTTACTGGATCAGTATCCGTGTCTCGGTGGCGTCGGCTCTCGGCGGTGCGTTGATCGGCTTTTTCCTCGCCTGGGCCGTCGTGCTTGGTGGCCTGCCCGCCTCCGTCCGCTCGACCCTTTTGACCTTCTCCGGCGTCGCCTCGAATTTCGCCGGCGTGCCGCTTGCCTTCGCCTTTCTGGCAACGCTCGGCCGCACCGGCCTTGTAACGATCTTCCTGCGGGAATGGTTTGGCTTCAATCTGTACGGCACCGGCTTCAACCTGCTGTCCTTCGTCGGCCTCACTATCACCTATATGTATTTCCAGATCCCGCTGATGGTGCTGATCCTGACGCCTGCCCTCGACGGTATGAAGAAGGAATGGCGCGAAGCCTCGCAAATCCTCGGCGCCACCAACCGCCAGTACTGGACGATGGTGGCGCTCCCGATCCTCTGGCCAAGCCTGCTTGGCACGACGCTGCTGCTCTTCGCCAACGCCTTCGGCGCCATTGCCACCGCTTTCGCGCTGACCGGCAGCTCGCTGAACATCGTACCGATCCTTCTTTATGCACAGATCCGCGGCGACGTTCTGCACAATGCCAACCTCGGCTACGCCATCGCCCTCGGAATGATCGTCATCACCGGCGTCTCCAACGTCCTGTACCTCATGCTGCGCATGCGCGCCGAACGGTGGCAGAAATGAAAGCGCAACGTCTCGGAGCCTGGATCGCCATTATTTTGGGCGCGTCCTATTTCATCATTCCGTTGATCGGCACCATTGAGTTTTCGCTGCGCATGCGCCGCGGCGAATACAGCCTCGACGCCTATCAGTCGGTCTTCTCGGACGCCCAGTTCCGCGAGACCTTCGGCTATTCCATGATGATGGCACTTTTGACCATCGTCTTCGGCATGCTGCTCGTCGTTCCAACGGCCTATTGGGTGCGGCTGCGCCTGCCGCAGATGCGCCCGGTCGTCGAATTCATCACGCTGCTGCCGCTGGTCATTCCGGCGATCGTCATCGTCTTCGGTTACCTCAGGATGTACAACTCATCGTCCTACCTACCGCTGACGGGTTCGACGACCGGCACCAACATCCTGCTGGTCTTCTCCTACATCACACTGTCGCTGCCCTACATGTACCGCGCCGTCGATACCGCCATGCGCGCCATCGACGTCCGCACCCTCACGGAAGCCGCTGAGAGCCTCGGCGCCCGCTGGACGACCATCATGTTCAAGTGCATTTTCCCGAACGTCATGAGCGGCGTGCTGTCTGGCGCCTTCATCACGCTTGCGATCGTCATGGGCGAGTTCACATTCGCTGCCTTGCTCAACCGTCCGGCCTTCGGCCCCTACCTGCAGCTCGTCGGCGCCAACAAGGCCTATGAGCCTTCGGCGCTCGCCGTCATCGCCTTCTCGATCACCTGGCTCAGCATGGGCCTGCTCAACCTCGTTTCCCGCTTCGGCAAAGCCCGCCCGGCAAAGGCTTAAGGTAATTGGCTCATGTCTTTTCTCACGCTGACCAACATTCAAAAATCCTTCGGCCCGGTTCAGGTCGTCAAAAACTTCAACATGAACATCGAGAAAGGTGAATTCGTCTCCTTCCTCGGACCGTCCGGCTGTGGCAAGACGACCGTCCTGCGCATGATCGCCGGCTTCGAAACGCCGACCGGCGGTACGCTGACCATCAACGGCAAGGATCAGAGCGCGCTGAAGCCGAACCAGCGTAATATCGGCATGGTGTTCCAGGCCTACGCGCTTTTTCCCAACATGACGGTGCACGACAATGTCGCCTTCGGCCTCAAGGTCGCCGGCGCCCCGAAGCCTGAGATCGATGCCCGCGTCAAGGAAATGCTCGGCCTGATTAAGCTCGATCACCTGGCCGACCGCTTTCCCTATCAGCTGTCGGGCGGCCAGCAGCAGCGTGTCGCCCTTGCCCGCGCGCTTGCCGTCAAGCCACAGGTACTGTTGCTCGACGAGCCGCTCTCCGCACTCGACGCCAAGATCCGCGTGTCGCTGCGCGAGGAAATCCGTCAGATCCAGCAGCAGCTCGGCATCACCACTGTTTTCGTCACCCATGACCAGGAAGAGGCCCTGTCGATCTCCGACCGCATCGTCGTCATGAATGCCGGCAAAGCCGACCAGATCGGTTCGCCGTTCGAGATCTACAATGCGCCGGCAACGCGCTTCGTCGCCTCTTTCGTCGGCACGCTGAACCTCATCGAGGCCAAGGTCGTCGACCCCGATGCCAACCGCATCCAGATCGGCGATCAGAACATCACGCTGAAACAGTCGGTCGCAGCCCACAAGGCCGGCGAAACCATCTCGCTGGCGCTGCGCCCGGAGGCCGGCTCGCTCTCCGACAGCGTCAGAAGCGATACTGCGCTGACCGGTCACGTCGTCTCGGCCCACTTCCTGGGGTCGGTCATCCGCACCCGCATGAATGTCGGCGGAAACGTCATCTCCTTCGACATGTTCAACAGCCCGGGCACCACCCCGCCGCAGGCCGGCGAAACCGTGACACTGCGCTTCATGGCAGCCGACCTGCTGATCATCCGCGACTGAGTTCGCCAAACAGCTCAAGCAAAAGGCGCCGCGAAACGGCGCCTTTTTCACTTCAGTCCTGCCGAATTGTCAACAAACGTGATGCAGCCATCACCACAAAGCACTTGAACTCTTTAAGCTCGCTGCCAGAAGTTGAGCAAATCAAATGAACCGCGCGGCACTCCGCACTGCATTTTACGCGATGGGATATGTCAATGATTACGTGCCACCTGCGTTATGTGATCGATCCGTACAAGCTTGCCGAATTCGAGGAATATGCCCGGCTCTGGATTCCGATCGTCAACAGGATGGGCGGCACCCATCACGGTTATTTCCTGCCATCCGAAGGCGCCAACAACATTGCCGTTGCATTGTTTTCCTTCCCGAGCCTAGCCGCCTACGAGGACTACCGTACGCGCATGGCAAGCGATCCAGAATGTCAGGCCGCTTTCGAGCTCGACAAACGCAACCGCAGTATCGTCAGCTATGAACGTAGCTTCATGCGGCCCCTGCTCGGCTGACCGAACCGGCGCACGGCCACTGGAAATGAAAAGCCCGCACGCTGGCAGGGCTTTCATTCTGTCATGCGCTCAGCGGATCGCCTGGTCGTCCACATCGAAGCGGTGCACATGCGCCTGGTCCGGCGTCGCATAGACGATCTCGTCCGGCTCGTACTGGTGCTCGCCGAAGAGACGGGCCGTCAGCAGGCCGCACTGGTCGGATTCCAGATAGATGATCGTGTCGGCGCCGAGATGCTCGACATGCACGACCTTCGCAGCCCAAGTCCCCTGCTCGCGCGACAGCGTCATGTGTTCGGGACGCACGCCGATCGTCTTGGCGCTGTGATCGCCAACCTTCTCCGCCGCAATAAAGTTCATCTGCGGCGAGCCGATGAAGCCGGCGACGAAAACATTGGCCGGTCGTTTGTAGAGTTCCATCGGCGAACCGATCTGCTCGATCGCGCCCGCGTTCAAGACGACGATCTTGTCGGCAAGCGTCATCGCCTCGACCTGATCGTGGGTGACGTAGATCATCGTCGCCTTCAGGCTGCGGTGCAGCCGGGCGATTTCGAGCCGGGTCTGGACGCGTAGCGCCGCATCGAGGTTCGATAGCGGCTCGTCGAACAGGAAAAGTTCCGGTTCGCGCACGATGGCGCGGCCGATCGCGACGCGCTGGCGCTGGCCGCCGGAAAGCTCCGCCGGCCGGCGCGCCAGATAGGGCTCCAGCGACAACATGCCCGACGCCTTGCCGACACGCCTTTCGATCTCGTCCTTGGCGGTGCCGGCCTGTTTGAGGCCGAGCCCCATATTGTCCTTGACCGTCAGATGTGGATAAAGCGCATAGGATTGGAATACCATGGCGATGCCGCGCTTGGCCGGCGGCGTCAGCGTCTCATCTCGGCCGTTGATGACGACAGCGCCCGAGGTGACGTCTTCGAGGCCAGCGATGCTACGCAACAGCGTCGATTTCCCGCAGCCCGACGGCCCGACGAAGATGACGAATTCGCCGTCCTCGACCTCGAGGTCGATGCCTTTCAGCACCTCATGCGTGCCATAGGTCTTGCGGATGGATTTGAGTTGAAGCGATCCCACTGATTTTCCCTTACAATCTGACCGGCTGGCCGGTACGCACGCTCTCGTCGGCGGCAAGGCAGATGCGCAGCGACGCCACCGCATCCGCCATATGGCGATCGAGGTTCAGATCCTCACGGATCGCCCTCAGCACGAAGGCCTGTTCCAGGTCGCAGAGCGCCTGATGACCGGGCTCGCCCGTCATCCTCATGTCCTGGTCGGGCCGGATGAATTTGCCGTCCGGGCCGGTTTCGGCGGTATGCAGACGGATCACCGAGGTCTTGGTATGAGTGTCGATATCGTCGGACTTGGCGGTCGGATCCATGACGATCGACACTGCGCCCTTCGGCGACATCACATCCTTCACGAAGAAGGCGGTCTCCGAGATCATCGGCCCCCAACCGGCCTCGTACCAGCCGACCGAACCGTCCTCGAACAGCACCTGCAGCTGACCGTAATTATACATGTCGGCGGCGATCTCCTCCGACAGCCGCAGCCCCATGCCGCGCACCTCGACAGCCCTGGCATCGGTGATCTGGCACATCACGTCGACGTAATGCACGCCGCAATCAACGATCGGCGAGGTCGTGCGCATCAGCGACTTGTGGGTCGCCCAGGTCGGGCCGCTGGACTGCTGGTTGAGGTTCATGCGGAAGACATAAGGCGGGCCGAGCTTGCGCGCTTCTTCGATCAGCCTCGTCCAGGAAGGGTGATGGCGAAGGATATAACCGATCACCAGCTTACGGCCTGCCTTCCTGGCGGCCGCCACGACGCGCTCGGCATCGGTGACGGTGGTCGCCAGCGGCTTCTCGACGAAGACGTCGCAGCCAGCCTCGAAGGCGGCGACGGCATAATCGGCATGGCTGTCGGAATAGGTGTTGATCGAGCAGAGGTCCGGCTTCAGCTCGGCGAGCGCCGTCGTAAAATCGGGATGGATCGTATAGGCCTGCAGCTCGGGTTCCAGCTTCGGCGTCGAGCGGTTGACCATACCGACGATCTCAAAGCCTGGATTGTTGTGATAGGCGAGCGCATGACTGCGGCCCATATTGCCGAGGCCGGCAACGAGGACCCGGATCGGTTTATCGGATTGGCTCACTTGACGGCTCCTGACGTGATGCCGCGGATCAGCTGCCGCGAGAAGATGACGTAAAGGACGAGGATCGGCAGGATCGCCAGCGATAGTGCGGCCAGCACCGCATTCCAGTTGGTGACGAACTGGCCGATGAAGATCTGCGAGCCAAGCGTGACCGTTTTGGTGGCCTCGGAGGGCGCCAGAATTAGCGGGAACCAGAGATCATTCCAGATGGGGATCATGGTGAAGACCGCGACCGTCGCCATGGCTGGCCGCACTAGCGGCAGCACCAGCCGGAAGAAGATCGCATATTCGGAAAGCCCATCGATGCGCCCGGCATTCTTGAGATCGTCCGAAACCGTGCGCATGAATTCCGACAGGATGAAAATCGCCAGCGGTATGCCCTGCGCGGTATAGACGAGGATCAGCGCCGTCAGCGTATTGACGAGACCCGCCGCCACCATGCCCTGCAGGATCGCCACCGTGCCGAGACGGATCGGGATCATGATGCCGATCGCCATGTAGAGACCGAGCAGCATATTGCCGCGGAAGCGATATTCCGAGAGCGCGAAAGCCGCCATCGCACCGAAGAGCAGCACCAGCAGGATCGAGACTATCGTCACGATGAAACTGTTCTGGAAATAATTGGCGAAATCGCCCTGGCCGAGCACCGTCTGATAGCCGACGAGGCTGAAGGTTGACGGCGTCGGCACCATCAGCGGCTCGCGGAAGATCGAGGCGCGATCCTTGAACGAGTTGACGATGGTCAGGAAAACAGGAAACAGCGCGACCAGCGTATAGGCGCCAAGCGCCAGATGCATGAGGCCGGTGCGAATGGGAGATGTGCGTGCCTTGGACATGCCCGCTCCTCAGAATTGGTAGCGACGCATGCGCCGCTGGATGACGAAGAGATAAAGCGAGACGCCGGCGAGGATGATGAGGAACATCACCGTGGCGATCGTCGCGCCCATCGAGCGATCGCCGAGCTGAAGCTGGAAACCGAAGAATGTGCGGTAGAGCAGCGTGCCGAGAATGTCGGTCGACATGTCAGGCCCGGCGAGGGCGCCCTGCACGGTGTAGATCAGGTCGAAAGCGTTGAAATTGCCGACGAAAGTCAGGATCGAGATGATGCCGATCGCCGGCAGGATGAGCGGCAGCTTGATCTTCCAGAATTGCGCCCAGCCGGTGATGCCGTCGCATTCGGCCGCCTCGATCACCTCTTCGGGGATGCTGAGCAATGCGGCATAGATCAGCATCATCGGAATGCCGATATATTGCCAATTCGAGATAAGCGACACGGCAATCAGCGCCGAGCCGGGCTTGCCGAGCCAGGGCGCGAACAGGAATTTCAACCCGATGAGATCGAGCATCCAGGGCGCCACGCCCCAGATCGGCGAAAGGATCAGCTTCCAGATAAAGCCGACGATCACGAAGGAGAGCAGCGTCGGAAGGAATATCGCCGTGCGGTAAAAGGCGACGCCGCGTAGCTTCGGCACCGAAAGCAGGGCGGCAAGCGCCACGCCGATCGGGTTCTGCACACACATGTGGATGACGAAGAAGACAAGGTTGTTGACCAGCGCGTTCCAGAAATCATGCGCCCAGCGCGGATCGCCGAACAGAACCTCGAAATTCGCAAGGCCGACGAAGGCCGGCTGCCCGTCGATCGTATTGTAGAGTGAAAGCCGGAGCGTTTCGATGAGCGGCAGGACCATGATGGCGGAATAGACGATGATCGCCGGCAGCATAAAGACGAAAATATGCCAGCGCACCGGGCGCTTGATCGGAACGATATCGACCGCGTTGTGGTTTTCGCTCATGGCTTTTGCCTGTTCTTGTCGACTGGCTGCAAGGGCAGCACAGATGGAAAACGTTTCGCCTTCCCCAACCCTCTCTCCGCCTGAGGGAAGAGGCAACGCGCCCTGCTTGGATGCCATGTCGGGCTGGAAGGTCCTTGCGAGTCTCCTTCTCCCCTGAAGTGCGGAGAAAGCGGAAGGCAGGCCGGATGGGAGGGGCAGCAAACGCGGCCCCTCCACACCATTCACTTGGCCGGCTTGTACCAGCTGTCGAGGCCCTTCTGGAGCTTCTCGGCAGCGACCTGCGGCGTATCCGTACCGTTGATCACATTGGCCGATTCAACCCAGGTCTCGTTTTCCAGGTTCGGCTTGCCGCGCGACAGGATCTGGTAGGTCGAGCGCACGGTCGACTTGTACGGGCCGCGCCAGGAAACGAATTCCTGAGCAAGCGGATCGGACATCTTCACCGGGTTGGAGTTCAGGCTGAAGAAGCCCGGCAGCGAATTCGCATAGATATCGGCGAATTCAGGCGAAGCGACCCAGCTCAAGAACTTCTTGGCTTCCTCTGCATGGGTGCTCTTCGCGTTTAGCGCGACGCCGATATCGGGGTGGTCGGAGATGTAGCCCGTGTCGCCGGCCTTCGGAATCGGCGGCGGGAAGGCGCCCATCTTGAACTGGGCCTGGCTGTTGAACAACGAGATTTCCCACGAACCGGCCGGATAGATCGCCGCACGGCCGAGCGTGAAGAGGTTCTGGCTGTCGGAGTAGGTCTGCGCTTCGAAACCGTCGCCGAGATAAGGCTTCCACTTAGCAAGCTCTTCATAGGGCTTGACCCAGTCGGCGTCGGTCAACTTTTCCTTGCCGGCGATCAGGGCGGCGCGGCCGTCCTCGCCCTTCCAGTAGTTCGGGCCGATATTCTGGTAGCCCATGGTGGCGGCTTCCCAGAGGTCCTTCGTGCCCATGGCAAGCGGAATGTAGGTGCCATCGGCCTTGATCTTGTCGAGCGCCGCGTAGAACTCGTCCTGCGTCTTCGGCACGGAGATGCCGAGCTTGTCGAAGGCATCCTTGTTGTAGATGAAGCCGTGGATGACCGAAGCCATCGGCACGCAGAAGGTCGACTTGCCGTCGTCGGTGCTCCAGGCGGCCTTGGCGACCGGCGAGAAGTTTTCCATGCCCGGCAGGCTGGTGATGTCGGCGAGTTGCTTCTTGTTGAAGAGTTCAAGCGAGGCATCGAACGGGCGGCAGGTGATGATATCGCCTGCGGAGCCGGCATCGAGCTTGGCGTTCAGCGACGCATTGTATTCGGTCGGCGCGGTCGGCGAGAAGACGATCTTGATGCCCGGGTTCTTCGCTTCGAAGGCCGGGATGATCTTCTCCTGCCAGATCTGCAGGTCGTCGTTACGCCAGCTTTCGACCGTCAGCGTGACGTCGGCGGCATGGACGAGGCCCGCTGAACTCAGCAGGCTGGAGGCAAGCAGCAAGCTTTTCAGAGCAGTGTTTTTCATTTCCCTCTCCTGTGTTTTAAGCGCCGGAAGGCGCTGTTTTCGATCTGAAACAAGCAGTTGGTGTGCCCGAGGAAACACCCAATGCCCCTTGGAGGACCGCCAGCGACTGCCGGCCCCGAAAGCTCGATGACCGCGAAGGCGATTGCCTGCGGCCGGGCCGCCTCCGGCGACTTGCATCGGGCGCGGCAAATTGATGGGAAAGCCGATGGATGTCTGAGCTTCGCCACCAGCCTGTCGGCCGACGGGTTGTTCTCTCGATCATCCTCGAAGCGGTTCCGGCTTGGTTTCGCTGCCGGTTTTCGTGGGCTTCGATGTGCTGTTCCCTTTTGACGAATTAAGGCCAACAAAATACCAATTGTCCAGCCGAATTTAACTTTTCGGCTGGATTAAAATCACTAAAAAATTTTATTCAATAATATCAATATGATAAAAAGACATATTTTTTCTACCATTCCCACTTGGTAAATGGTATTTTTTTGGTATTGTAATAAAAAACATGGGGAACGGCGTATTCGGAGGCCCGATGACAGAGCTTGCAATCGGCATAGACGGCGGCGGAACGAGCTGCCGGGCGGCTGTCGCGGACAGAGATGGCAATATCATCGGCCGTGGCAAATCAGGCCCTGCCAACATCCTGTCCGATCTGGAAAACTCCCTTCTCAATGTCGTCGAATCCGCCCGGCAGGCGCTGCGCGACGCGGGCCTGGCCGCTGAAACCATCTCCTCCGTTGCATCGGTCGTCGGCGTCGCCGGCGCCAATGTCGGCGATTACGGCAGGCGGATCGAAGAAGCCCTGCCCTTTGCCGAAGGCCTAGTTGTCACCGATGCGCTGATTGCCCTGCAGGGGGCACTCGGCGATGCCGACGGCATCGTCGGCGCCTTTGGCACAGGTACGGTCTATAATGCCCGCAGGAACGGCCGGCTGAACGGCATCGGCGGCTGGGGCTTTATTGTCGGCGACCAGGCAAGCGGCGCCCGTCTCGGCCGCGATCTCATGGAACGATCGCTACTTGCCCATGACAGCGTGCGCCCGGCGTCGCCGCTCACCGAAGCGGTCATGGCCGAATACGGCAACGATCCCGAACGCATCGTCGAATTCGCACATTCGGCAAGACCGACGGATTTTGCCCGTTACGCGCCCATCGTATTCGACCATGCGGCCAAGGGCGATGCCGTCGCGATCGGCATCGTCACGGATGCGGCAACGGCAATCGGCGAAAGCCTGGACGCGTTGCTCTGGCCGGATTGCCCGTCGATCTGCCTGCTTGGCGGGCTTGCGGAAGCTTATGAACCGTGGCTTTCCGAACGCTATAGGTCACGGCTTGCCAGGCCGAAGGGCGATGCCCTGCAGGGTGCGGTGGAACTTGCGGTGAAGCTCCTCAACGACAGGCAGAGAGGTGCGGCATGACCGACGACCTCGCCACCCTACTGTCCCTGGAGCGCCTGCAGGCAGCAGGCACGGGCCCGCTCTACGTCAAGCTGCGCCGCAGGCTCGAAGAAGCCGTGCGCACCGGAACGCTCGGTCACGGCGATGCGCTGCCGCCGGAACGCGATATCGCCGAATTCGCCGCCGTCAGCCGCGTTACCGTGCGCAAGGCGATCGACGAGCTCGTCGCTGACGGCCTGCTGGTGCGCCGCCACGGTTCGGGCACCTTCGTCGCCAAGCCGGTCTCCAGGGTCGAGCAGCGCCTGTCGCAGCTCACCTCCTTCACCGAGGACATGGCGAGGCGCGGCATGTCCTCCCGCTCCGAATGGCTGCACAAGGGCGTTCACACCCCCTCGCCGGACGAGATGATGATCCTTGGCCTCGGCACGGACGTGAAGGTTTCGCGCCTCTCTCGCCTGCGAATCGCCGACGAGCAGCCGCTGGCGATCGAAAATGCCAGCGTCTCTGGCGAATTCCTGCCCGATCCGTCCGCCGTCACCAATTCGCTCTACGCCGAGCTCGAACGCCTGCAGGTCCGGCCCGTGCGCGCCGTGCAGCGCATTTCGGCGACCAACATGAAGGAAGCCGACGCCCAGCTTCTCGGCGTCTCCGTCGGCGCCGCCGGCCTGTCGATCGAACGTATCTCCTATCTCGGCTCCGGCCGCGCCGTAGAATTCACCCGCTCGCTTTATCGCGGCGACGCCTATGATTTCGTCGCCGAGCTGACGATCGGGGTGACCTGACGGCTTGAACTTATCCAAATTATACGTATAGTTCGGAGATCAACGTTGGGAGACTTCTCATGGCACGGACCACGGCTCTGGAATTTCAGCGAAAATTCGGCGAGTTTCAGCATCAAGCGCAACGCGAACCCGTCGAGATCACGCGTCATGGCCGCCGTGAATTTGTGCTGATGTCAGCCGAGCAGTATGATTGGCTGAAGGCCGCTGCGCAACGGACTCATAGGACAGCCGATGCCTTGTCCGTTGTCATCGATGCCGTCGAAAGAGCGGAGATGGATGCTGCCCACACACCCCTCGATGAACTACTGAAATAACGCATCATGGGGTCAATTCCCGAACCGAAGCCCGGCCTCGTCGTGCGCTATGATTACCTGTGGTTGCGCGAAGCATCGGCGGGTCGCGATCAAGGCAAGGACAGGCCCGCCTGCCTCGTCGCGGCAAGCGATAGTCTAGCCAATCCCCGCTACGTCATTCTGCTGCCGATCACGCACACGCCGCCGTCCGGCGAAACGGTCGGAATAGAAATCCCGCCAAAGGTGAAGCACGCAATCGGTCTGGACGACGCTCCGAGTTGGGTCATCGTCTCCGAACATAACATCGACGAATGGCCGAATGGCGGGCTTTCGCCCGTGCCAGGCAGCGAGGGGATATTCGCCTACGGCTTCATCCCGCCCGGGCTTTTCGCAACGATCAAGGCGAAATTTCTTGATCTTGCCAAATCCAGGAGGAGCGATTCCGTCCACCGCTGATTACACGTTCATTTTCAAACGCATGAAGCCGGAAAGTGAATCACTGTCCGGCTTCATTGTTTCCCAAAGCAAAGTGTTACAACGCAGGCAGCTTCTCACGCCGCGTCTTCGATCTCTTCGCCCGTCTTGCGCGGCACGTAGTTGAGCACCGGTCCGAGCCAGCGCTCGATTTCGGAAACCGCCATACCCTTGCGCTTGGCATAGTCTTCCACCTGATCGCGCTCCACCTTGGCGACGCCGAAATAATAGGAGTCGGGGTGGCCGATATAGAGGCCGGAGACCGAGGAACCGGGCCACATCGCGTAGCTCTCCGTCAACTTCACACCGGCCGCCGTCTCCGCATCGAGCAGCGTGAAGAGCGTTGCCTTTTCGGTGTGATCCGGCTGGGCGGGATAACCGGGCGCCGGGCGGATACCGGCATAGGCTTCGGTGATCAGATCCTCTTTGCTAAGCGTCTCGTCCTTCGCATAACCCCAGTATTCGCGCCGCACCTGCTCATGCATGCGCTCGGCAAACGCTTCGGCGAAGCGGTCGGCCAGCGCCTTGACGAGGATCGAGGAATAATCATCATTCGCCCGCGCGAAGCGTTCGGCGATGGCGATCTCCTCGATCCCAGCCGTCACCACGAAGCCGCCGACATAATCCTGCACGCCGCTCGAAACCGGCGCGACGAAATCGGAGAGCGCCACGTTCGGCCGCCCGTCCCGCTTCGAAAGCTGCTGGCGCAGCGTGTAGAAGGTGGCGAGCTCCTGGCTGCGGCTCTCGTCCGTGAACAGGCGGATGTCGTCGCCGACAGCACCGGCTGGCCAGAAACCGATGACGGCGCGCGGGCGGAACCACTTCTCGTCGATGATCTTCTTGAGCATCGCCTGCGCATCGGCCCAGAGCGCGCGGGCTGCCTCGCCCTGCTTCTCGTCCTCGAGAATGGCGGGGTAGCGGCCGCGCAGTTCCCAGGTCTGGAAGAACGGCGTCCAGTCGATATATCTGGCAAGCTCGCCCAGATCGTAATCCTCGAACACCTGCGTGCCGAAGAATTGCGGCTTCGTCGGCTGGTAGCCGGACCAATCGACCTTATGCGCATTCTCGCGGGCCCGCGGCAATGGCAGGCGCACCTTCTCGGCTTCGCTGCGCGCGTGGGCGGCCGCCACCTTGGCATATTCGGCTCTCATATCGTCGACATAGCCTTGGCGTGCCTCCGGCGACAGCAGCGCCGAGACGACGCCGACGGCGCGGCTCGCATCGGTGACGTAGACCGCCTGCCCCTTGTTGTAGCCCGGATGGATCTTCACGGCCGTATGTACGCGGCTGGTCGTCGCCCCGCCGATCAAAAGCGGGATCTCGAAACCCTGCCGCTCCATTTCGGCCGCGACGTGTACCATCTCGTCGAGCGACGGGGTGATCAGGCCTGAAAGTCCGATGATGTCGACCTTTTCGGCAATCGCCGTTTCGAGAATCTTCGTCGCCGGCACCATGACACCGAGGTCGACGATCTCGTAATTGTTGCAGGCAAGCACGACGCCGACGATGTTCTTGCCGATATCGTGCACGTCGCCCTTGACGGTCGCCATCAGGATCTTGCCGGCCGAGCGACGTTCCTCGCCGCCGTTGAGGCGCTTTTCCTCTTCCATGTAGGGCAGCAGCACGGCGACCGCCTGCTTCATGACGCGCGCCGACTTGACCACCTGCGGCAGGAACATCTTGCCCGAGCCGAACAGATCGCCGACGACGTTCATGCCGGCCATCAGCGGTCCCTCGATGACATGCAGCGGCCGGGCAGCCTGCAGGCGCGCCTCCTCGGTATCGGCTTCGATATATTCGGTGATGCCGTTGACCAGCGCATGTTCGAGGCGCTTTTCGACGCTCCATTCGCGCCAGGAGAGGTCCTGGACCCGGCCCTCCCTGGCGCCGGCGCCACGGAAGCGCTCGGCCACTTCGAGCAGTCGCTCGGTGCCATCGGGACGGCGGTTCAGCACCACGTCTTCGCAGGCCTCGCGCAGTTCCGGATCGATATTGTCGTAGACGGCAAGCTGGCCGGCATTGACGATGCCCATGTCCATACCCGCCTGGATGGCGTGGTAGAGGAACACGGCGTGCATCGCCTCGCGCACCGGCTCATTGCCACGGAACGAGAAGGACAGGTTGGAGACGCCGCCCGAGATATGCACCAGCGGCATGCGCTCGCGGATCGTCCGCGTCGCCTCGATGAAGTCGACGCCGTAATTATTGTGCTCTTCAATGCCGGTTGCGACCGCGAAAATGTTCGGGTCGAAGATGATGTCCTCGGGCGGGAAACCGATCTTTGCAGTCAAAAGCTTATAGGCGCGTGTGCATATCTCCACCTTGCGCTCGTAGCTGTCCGCCTGCCCCGTCTCGTCGAAGGCCATGACGACGACGGCCGCACCGTAATTGTGCAACAGCCGCGCCTGGGCGAGGAAATTCTCCTCGCCTTCCTTCAGCGAGATCGAATTGACTATCGGCTTGCCCTGAACGCGCTTCAAGCCGGATTCGATGATCGAGAACTTCGACGAGTCGATCATCACGGGCACGCGGGCGATATCGGGCTCGGCGGCGATCAGGTTGAGGAACTCGACCATCGCCTTCTCGGAATCGATCAGCCCCTCGTCCATGTTGATGTCGATCACCTGCGCGCCGTTCTCGACCTGGTCGCGCGCCACATCGAGCGCTGCGGTGTAATCGGCATTGGTGATCAGCTTGCGGAAGCGGGCCGAGCCGGTGACGTTGGTGCGCTCGCCGACATTGACGAAGGGAATGTCCTTGGTCAGCTCGAAAGGTTCGAGACCCGACAGCGACATGAAGGGGCGATGCTCGGGAATCGCACGTGGCTTGTACTTGGCGACGGTCTCGGCGATTGCCCTGATATGTTCAGGCGTCGAGCCGCAGCAGCCGCCGACGATATTGACCAGACCTTCGCGGGCGAAGCTGTCGATCTGCGCCGCCATCAGCTCCGGCGTTTCGTCGTACTGCCCGAATTCGTTCGGCAGGCCGGCATTCGGATAGGCGCAGATGAAGGTGTCGGCGACGCCGGAAAGCTCCTGCAGATGCGGGCGCATCGCGTTGGCGCCGAGCGCGCAGTTGAGGCCGATCGTGAAGGGATTGGCGTGGCGCACGGAGTTCCAGAAGGCCGATGGCGTCTGGCCGGACAGGGTGCGGCCGGAAAGGTCGGTGATCGTGCCGGAGATCATCACCGGCAGGCGCACGCCCTTGGCCTCGAAGCGCTCCTCGCAGGCAAAGATCGCCGCCTTGGCATTCAGCGTGTCGAAGATCGTTTCGATCAGGATGATGTCGGCGCCGCCGTCGATCAGCCCGTCGATCTGCTCACCATAGGCAATGCGCAGATCGTCGAAGCTCACGGCGCGAAAACCGGGATTGTTGACGTCGGGTGAGATCGAGGCGGTGCGGTTGGTCGGTCCGATGGCGCCGGCGACGAACCGGCGGCGGCCATCCTCGCGCTCGGCGCGCTGTGCTGCGCGGCGCACGATCTCGGCGCCTTCCTTGTTGAGGTCGTAGACCGCGCCTTCCATCGCGTAATCGGCCTGCGCGATGCGGGTCGAGGAGAAGGTGTTGGTCTCGAGAATATCGGCGCCGGCCTTGGCGTATCGGTAATGGATCTCTTCGATCGCATCTGGCTGGGTCAGGATCAGAAGGTCGTTATTGCCCTTCTGGTGGCAGGCGCAGCCGATGAAGCGCGTTCCGCGGAACTGGTCTTCGTCATAGCCGAGTCCCTGGATCTGAGTGCCCATGGCGCCGTCGAGAACAAGGATGCGCTCGCTCGCAGCCTGTCTCAAAGCTGCAAAAACTTCATTGCCGTCACGTTTGCCCGTTTCCGGACCAAAGAGGTTGTCAAACACGGGAGGGCTCCTTGACGTCGTAAGACCAGACAGTCCACATCACATAAAGATATCTTTATGTCAATATATGCCTATCGATTTCGTGCTTTGCAAGCCTGGCCCCATGACAGACTCGAATGGCCTCTATATAGGCATTTCAAAAGCATCGCGCACGAAATCGGAGGAAATGTCATGGCACCCGTGCTTGGAAACTGGACGAGCCGCGCCTATCATCGCGGCTGGCTGCTGAACCAGGCAAATGGCCTCTTCGATTTCTTCCAGCACAATTCGCGCAACCCCAAGGGCGGCTTCTACGATCTCGACGATACCGGCAGACCTCTCGACGCCGAAGGCCAGGTTCGCGGCGTCCATATCGCGGCGCGCGCCGTGCATTGTTTCTCGATCGGCACGCTGCTCGGCCGCCCGGGTGCCAGCGACCTCGTCGATCACGGCATGAACTATCTCTGGAACCAGCATCGCGACCGGAAGAATGGCGGCTATTTCTGGTCACTGAACAATGACGGTCCAGTCGACACCAACAAGCAGGGTTATGGCCACGCTTTCGTGCTGCTGGCCGCCTCCTCCGCCAAGACCATCGGCCATCCGCTTGCCGACGGCATGCTTGACGACATCACCGAGATCCTCAACACCAAGTTCTGGGAAGCAAAGCACGGCGCCATCGCCGAGGAATTCACCGCCGACTGGCAGCCGCTCGATGGCGGCACCTATCGCGGCCAGAACTCCAACATGCACCTGACCGAAGCGCTGATGGCCGCCTTCGAAGCCACCGGCGACAGAGAGTACCTGACCAAGGCCGAAAGCATCGCCGATCTGGTCATCCGCCGGCAGGCCGGTTCGGTCGACTGGCGCGTCGCCGAGCATTTCGACGCCGAATGGAACCTCGACAAGCAATACTATCATCCGAACGAAATGTTCCGCCCGGCCGGCACGACGCCCGGTCACTGGCTGGAATGGGCCCGCCTGATCCTGCAGCTCTGGACGCTCGGCGGCAAACGCATCGAATGGCTGCCGGATGCGGCCAAGGCGCTTTTCGCGCAATCCATGGCGCTCGGCTGGGACAATGACAAGGGCGGCTTTTTCTATACACTCGACTGGGACGACAAGCCCGCCAAGCGCAACAAGCTCTGGTGGCCGGCCTGCGAGGGTGCCGCCGCCGCCCACTTCCTCAACGAACACCTTCCGAGCGATTTCCACGAAGACAGCTACCGCAAGATCTGGAACGTCATCGAGCGCGCCTTCATCGACCACCACAACGGCGGCTGGCACGAGGAGCTGACGGAAGACCTCATTCCCTCGCACTCGCTCTTCCCCGGCAAGGGCGATATCTACCACGCCCTGCAGGCCTGCCTCATCCCACTTTTCCCGGCAACCGGCAGCCTGACGAAAGGCATCGCCGAGGCTGGCGGCAAGCTCTGAGCTTCAGTAACCCGGCGCCCTCAATTCGGCGTTTGGGTTGCGCTGGAACCATTCGACATCCTCGTTGACGCGGTCGAGTTCGTCCTGCACGTCGCGCTGGTCGCGGCGGATGTCGTGCATGTCGTCTTCCAGATCGTCGATCCGCCGGCGCAGCTCCGACCTGTCGCCATCCTTCGCATCCTTAAGCTTGTCGGAGAGCTCGTCGATATTAGCCTCCTTGGAGCTGTAGTCGTTCTGCATCGCGTTGAAGCGCTCCTGCAGCCCGTGCTGCTTGCCGCCGAGGTTGAAGCCACGCAGGAAGCCCGACGCGGTTTCCGGCGGGCAGACATTGGCGTAGCCGCTGCCCGCCTGGCCGCGCGCCAGCCCGCTGAGCGGCGTGCAGTAGCGCACCAGGCCCGCCTGGTAGCCCTGGAACCAGATCGTCTGATCCGGCACGATCTTGACCCGCTCGCAGGATTTTGCATGCGCGGCGAAGCGCTGCTGCGGCTCGTAGCCCGCAGCACCGTCGCTGTCGCCGATCACCCGCCAGTCGGCGGCCAAACATTCCTCCTTGGAAAGCGTGTTGCAGGAGGCCTGGAGAAGGCCGAGACCGATGGCGGCGGCAAGCGCGAAGAACAAGCGGATCATGGCATCCCGGGAAGGTTAAGGAGGGCGATGCCGCACCTTAACCGCAGGACCAAGGCAACGTCACCGCAGCGGCGACGAAATTTTGCAGTTTTCATGGCTTTTTTCTGTCAAAATTACGGCAGTCTACCCTTCAGAGCGGAGCGAGCCGCAGCGTATCCAGATCCTTCGCGAGCATCAGCGCCAGGGCCTCGACCGCGAGATTGTGGTCGTCGCGTTGCGGCAGGCCGGAGACGGTGACCGCGCCGATGCAGCCGGTGCCCTTGACGTTGATCGGGAAACTGCCGCCATGCGGCGCATAATCGGCGTCGGGAAGCCCGTTATCCTCAACCGTCTTGCCATCCTTCCTCAGCTTCAGGCCGGAGGCATAACTGCTGCGGAAATAACGCAGCACCATGTTGCGCTTGCGCCGGACCCAGTTGACGTTATCGGGCGTCACACCCGGCAATGCCGCATAGAAGACCGGCATTGCATGCAGGGTCACGTCGATCGCGATGCCGAGGCCGCGCTCGGTGGCGAGTTCCTGCAGGAGTTTGCCGAGCTGCCATGCCGTCGTCAGGTCGAAGGCGTCGAAGCTCAGGGCCTTCTCCTGCTCCGCAATCCGGCTGAGATCGTCCTCGATTGTCATGGGCAAGCGCTCCTCTGCCGCGATAATCCGCTGCAGACAATTCTCGCCAACAGCGAAAATGTAAAGCAAAAACTTGGGCCTACCTCACGTGTCAGAGCTTCGGCGTCAGCATCTCGAAACGATCGCGGATGGTGGCGCAAGTATCGCCGCCGAGCCTCGCAATGGCATCGAGCGCGGCCGGATCGACATGCAGCCGTTCCGGATCGACGACCCCGTCGCGGTAATGCGCATAGACGATCTCGCCCATGACGATCTGCCGCGAGCGGCCGAGCTCCAGCGTCACATGCCGCCGGCATTCGAAGGCGGCCGGCGCCTCGGCGATAAAGGGTGAGGCTACTTTCTCGCCTGATATCGCCGTCAATCCCGCTTCCTTCAGTTCGTCGACGCCGCGGGGATATTTGGCGCCGCAGACGTGCATGGCCTCGGCGATGGCGAAGGAGACGATGTTGACCGTGAAGACCTCGGTCATGCGGATATTGTGGCCGGTGTCCTTGAACGACATGTCGGCATTGTTTTCGACACCGATCGCAAGGATCGGCGGATCAGCCGAAAGGCAGTTGAAGAAACTGAAAGGAGCCGCGTTGACCCGGCCGTGCTCGTCGACCGTCGTCACCAGCGCGATCGGCCGCGGGATGATCGTACCGATCATCAGCTTGTAACGCTCGCGCTCAGAGAGCTGCTGGAAGTCGAAGGACACCGCCATGGGATCAGCCGACCCTCTGGGCCGGCGAGAACCCGCTCATCGCCCCTGTGAAGGATTTCGGCAATGGTGAGGCATAGGAGCCGCGCTTGCTGGTGGAAAGCTTAAGCGACACCAGGGCCTCGGCCTGCTTGACGGCGGCCGCCACACCATCGACGACCGGCACGCCGTAGATCGCCTGCAACTCGCGCGCCAGATCGGTCATGCCGGCGCAGCCGAGCACGATCGCCTCGGCGCCGTCTTCGGCAAGTGCCCGCTCGATCTCCGCCCGGAGCTTGCCGACCGCGCCCGAGGCCGCATCTTCAAGCTCCAGCACCGGGATATCGCAGGCGCGCACCCTGGCGCGGTCGCCCATCCCGTAACGGCGCACCAGATTGTCGATCAGCACCCGCGACCGCTCGAGTGTCGTCACCACGGTGAAGCGCTGCGCCAGGAAGCCGGCCGTCACGACTGCGGATTCGCAAAGCCCGAGGATCGGCACATCGGCAAAGCTCCGTGCCGCCTCCAGCCCGGTATCGTCGAAGCAGGCGATGACAGCCGCGTCGTAGCCGGCCGCCTGCCGGTCCTTGAGTTCGCTAAGCAGACCGGGGATCGCCAGCGCGCCGTCGTAATGGCCCTCGATGGAGACGGGGCCCATGCGCGAGGTGGCGGCGATAATCTCGGTTTCGGAAGCAGCCACCGCGCGTGCCGCGGTCGCGGCCTTCTCGGTCATAGAGGCCGTGGTGTTCGGATTGACGATGAGGATGCGCATGTCAGTCTATCTTTGCCTGCCGCCGGCCGAGCATGGTCATGATGCCGAGCGCGATGAGAATGATGGTGAAGGAAAACAGTGTCGTCACCGTGCCAAGCGCATAGAGCACCGGCGTCGTGACATTGGTGGTCATGCCATAGATTTCGAGCGGCAGCGTGTTGTAACTGCCCGAGGTCATCAGCGTGCGGGCGAATTCGTCATAGGAGAGCGTGAAGCCGAACAGACCGACGCCGATCAGGCTCGGCGCGATCATCGGCAGCACCACATGACGGAACGTCTGCCACGAACTGGCGCCAAGGTCGCGCGCCGCCTCTTCATAGGCCGGCGAGAAGCGGTTGAAGACGGCAAACATGATCAGCACGCCGAAGGGCAGCGTCCAGGTGAGATGCGCGCCGAAGGCCGATGAATACCAGGCGGGCCCCAGCCCTCCCTCCTGGAAGACGACGCCGATACCGAGCGAAATGATGATCGAAGGCACCACGAGACTTGCGACGGTGGCGTAAAACAGCGCGGTCGAACCTGGAAAACGGCGGCGGAAGGCAAGGCCGGCGAGCAGCGACACGGTGACGGTCACCACCATCACCATCAGCCCGAGAGTGAAGGAGCGCCGGAAGGAGGCGCCGAAATCGCCGACCGCCTGCTTCTCGAACAGGTTGAAGAACCAGTGGATGGAAACGCCGTTCATCGGGAAGGTCAGACCGCCGTCCGGCCCCTGGAAGGAGAGGATCAGGATCGCCGAAAGCGGGCCGTAGAGGAACAGCACGAAGATGACGAAGAAGATCGCCAGCAAATAGAATCCGAGGCCGCGTTTTTCGTGGTTCATCTCAAAGCTCCTTGCGGATGTCGACGACACGCAGGATGGCCGCGACCATCAAAAGCACCACGGCAAGCAGCACCACGGCATTGGCGGCCGCCGCCGGATATTGCAGCAGCGACATCTGGTTCTTCATCATCAACGCCACCGAGGCGCTCTGGCCGCCGGACATCACCTGCACCGTCGAAAAGTCGGCCATGACGAGGGTGACAACGAAGATCGTGCCGATCGCCATGCCGGGTTTGGCCAGCGGAATGACGACGTTCCACAGCACCTGCCAGCCCGACGCGCCCGCATCGCGCGCCGCCTCGAACAGCGACCGATCGATGCGCATCAGCGTGTTGAAGATCGGCGTCACCATGAACAGCGTATAGAGATGCACCATGGCGAGCACGACGGCGAAATCGGAATAGAGCAGCCATTCGATCGGCTGCGGGATGATGCCCATCTTGATCAGCGCCGAATTGACAAGACCGTTGCGCCCGAGCACCGGGATCCACGAAATCATCCGGATGATGTTCGAGGTCATGAACGGGACGGTACAGACGAGAAAGAGGATCATCTGGGTCGAGGTCTTGCGGATGTGGAAGGCCAGGAAATAGGCGACCCAGAAACCGATAAGAAGCGTCAGCGCCCAGACGATCGCCGTGAATTTCAACGTGTTGAGATAGGTCTTCCACGTCACCCACGAACCGAGCGTGTCGGTGTAGTTCATCGTCAGGAAATCGGGATAGAGGCCGGCGAAGTCGTAATCCCAGAAGCTGACGACGGATATCATAGCGATCGGCAGCAGGAAGAAGAAGCCGAGAATGCCGATCAGCGGCATCGCCTGGAGATAGGAGATCGCTGACGGGGAAAGGCGAAAGGAGCTTTTGCCGCGGGCGCCGTGACTGCCCTCTTCCGTTTCTGCTGCGATGGTCGCCATTATCCGGTTCTCCGTTCTGATTACGGCAGGTTGAACGAAGGTGCATGCCGCCCCCTCATCCGCCTGCCGGCACCTTTACCCGGGTCGAGCCACTGGTCTCGACCCGTCCCTTCGGACCCCCTAGGGGAGAAGAGAAACGCGGCAGCGCCTGGGCCACCGCGAACCTTGCTTTGGTTTCGCAGCATCGCTGCGAACTCCCTCTTCTCCCCGGCGGGGAGAAGATGCCCGAAGGGCAGATGAGGAGGCGGAGCGGAGCGACGTCTTCAGCATCAGCGAAAGACGACGCTGCCCCGCCCGAAACATCAGGCAGCGATGAACTCGTTCCAGCGGCGGACCATGTAGCGGTCTTCGTCCATCACGGAGTTCCAGCAGGCGACGGCGCCCATGCGGGTTTCGAACGAGCCGCCGTCACGCACGGCGCCGGCCTTTTCCATGACCTTGCCCTCGGGAGACAGGATGTCGCCCTGGGCCGGCTTGCCCTCGATCCAGTAGCCCCATTCGTCGGCCGACATGAATTCCTTGGCGGTGTCCATGGCAGCGGAATAGTAGCCCTGGCGGTTGAGGTAGCCGCCGACCCAGCCGGACGTGTACCAGTTGATGTATTCGTAAGCCGCATCGAGCTGGGCGCCCTTGAGATGCGAGGCAAGGCCGAGACCGCCGCCCCAGGCGCGATAGCCTTCCTTGAGCGGCTGGAAGGTGCAGGCGATGCCCTTGGAGCGGACGGCGGCGACGGCCGGCGACCACATCGACTGGATGACGACTTCGCCCGAGGCCATCAGGTTGACCGACTCGTCGAACGACTTCCAGAAGGCGCGGAACTGGCCGTCGGCCTTGGTCTTGATCAGGAATTCGATCGTCTTGTCGATCTCTTCCTTGGTCATGTTGCCCTTGTCGGCATATTTGATCTTGCCGGAGGCTTCCATGATCATCGCCGCATCCATGATGCCGATCGACGGAATGTTGAGGATCGCGGTCTTGCCCTTGAAAGCCGGGTCGAGAATATCGGCCCAGCTGGTGATCGGACGGCCGGTGAGGTCGGGGCGGATGCCGAGCGTGTCGGCATTGTAGATGGTTGGAACCATCGTCATCCACTGCGTCGGCTCCTTGGCGAATTTCTTGGAACCCTGCGCTTCGACGAAGCCGACCGTGTGCGGCGCCGTGCCCTGGGCGATGACGCTGTCTGCCTTCAGCTTGCCGTTGATGAACAGCGGCACGATCTTGTCGTAATATTTCAGCTTCTTTACGTCCATCGGCTGCATCACGCCTGTTGGAAACACCTTCTTGGCGATCCAGTATTCGATGTCGGCGATGTCGTAGCTGTCAGGCTGGGTGACGGCGCGCTGGGCGGCGGCATCGGAATCGGTCGCCGTCATCTCCAGCGTGATGCCGAGGTCGGCCTTGCACTTCTCGGCGATGGCATTGATGTTCGAAACACCGGTGCCGAACTGGCGAAGCGTGATGTTCGTCTTCGCCCAGATTGTCGGGAAGCCGGTGATGGCGCCGGAGCCGGCAATGGCGCCGACGGCGGCAGCACCCGTCTTCAGCAGGGTGCGGCGGGAAAGACCCTTTTCCGCCTTGGTCGATGTGGTTTCAGTCGTCATGCCAGTTCCCCTTTTTGTTGGATGGGCAAGGTTGGTTGTCGATGGTGGTTCAAGCGGAAGCGCGGCCGAGCAGCACGGCATCCTCGAGCGCCCAGCTGAGTGAGACGGCGTCGCCGACGGCGACCGGACGGGCGAAATAGTCGCTATCGTCGGCAATGACGGTGAAATCGTCGCTGCCGGCGCCGATAACGGTGATCTTCACCGAAGAGCCGCGATATTCGATGTTGGAGACGATCCCGTCGAAGCCGAGCGTCCATTCGGTCGCCACCTGCAAGCGGACACGGTCGGTGCGGATGCCGATATCGACGGGCTCTCCGATCTCCCTGCCCGTTCCACGCACCGAAAAGCTCTGCCCCTCCGGCACGCTCATGACGAGTACGCCGTTCTCGCTCGACGTTACCCGGCCGGTGAGCACGTTGTGATCGCCCATGAACCGGGCGACGAAGGCGGTCGCCGGCTTTTCGAAAATTTCGCGCGGTGCCGCGGCCTGCTCGATCCTTCCGTCATTCATGATGACGATGACATCGGCGAGCGCCATCGCCTCTTCCTGGCTGTGGGTGACGTGCACGAAGGTAATGCCGAGCGACTTCTGCAGTTTCTTGAGCTCGGCGCGCATGCGGATCTTCAAAAACGGATCGAGCGCCGACAGCGGCTCGTCGAGCAGCAGCGCTTCCGGGTCAGTGATCAGCGCGCGCGCCAGCGCCACGCGCTGTTGCTGGCCGCCGGAAAGCTGGGCCGGGCGCCTAACGGCATAGGACTCCATCTGCATCAGCTTCAGCATCTCGAGCGCCTTGGCCCGCCGTTCCGCCTTGTCGACGCCCTTCATCTTCAAGCTGAAGGCGACGTTGTCGATCAGGTCGAGATGCGGGAACAGCGCGTAGGACTGGAACATCATCGCCGTGCCGCGCCTGGCCGGCGGAAAATCGGTGACGACTGTATGGCCGAGCCGGATATCGCCCGACGAGATGCTCTCGTGGCCGGCGATCATCCGCAGCGTCGAGGTCTTGCCGCAACCCGACGGGCCGAGGAAGCAGCAATAGGAGCCGGCCGGAATCTTCAGGCTGATCTCATCGACCGCCGTCGTCGCGCCGTAGACCTTCGAAACGGATACTAAATCGATCTCTGCCGCTTTCGACATCATGCTTCCCCTGTTCGGAAAAGACGATGCATCCGCCGTGCCAGATTCCCTCACGCCGCGCCAAGCTCTTGTGAAACAAAGATTTTGCCGACGACAGATCCATGAGGAGAATTTTGAGCACGACAGTGTCTGCACATGATTTAGGCTATCGTGCTCAATTTTTGCAAAAAATCGTATACAATTTAACCGGCATTTCGGGCACAAAATCATTTAACTTTTGCCGCGAAGCCGGATATGGTTTGCCCGCCATCAGGGAATGATTTCATGAAATCCGCCGCCACGGCTCAGCAGGCCGAAGAACCCGCCGAAACCGGCGCGCAACAGATCCGCGACGCCATTCGCGAGGCAATCGTCGAACGCAGGCTTTCGCCCGGCACCAAGCTTTCCGAAAGCGATGTCGGCAATCTTTTCAATGTCAGCCGTACGCTCGCCCGCGCCGCTTTGCAGGCGCTCTCCTATGAGGGCCTCGTCAACGTCGAAAAGAACCGCGGCGCCTTCGTTGCCTATCCCTCGCCTGAAGAAGCCCGCCAGATTTTCTCAGCCCGCCGCCTGGTCGAGCCCGGCCTGTTGCGTGAGGCAGCGGCGCGGATCACCCCGGATGACCTCAGAGATCTGAGAGAGCTGTTGCTGGAAGAGGGCCGGCTGATGGGCGAGCGTGGCCAGACGGCGCGCCGCGCCGAGATCAAGGCATCCGGCGATTTCCACTTGATGCTGGCGGTCATATCCGGCAATGCGATCATGCAGCGCTTCATGGAGGAGCTCGTTGCCCGCTCGTCCCTGGTGATCGCGCTTTACGGCCAGTCGACCGCCTCGAGCTGCGGCCATTCCGAACACGGCGAGATCATCTCGGCAATCGAAAGCAACGAACTGGACCGCGCCTGCGAGCTGATGCTGCATCACATCGCCCATATCGAGGGCGATCTCGACCTGCGCGAACGCAAGAGCCTCGGCCTCAAGGAAGCCTTCGAACTTTAAGAGTGACCGTCGAGCGATACCCAGGCAAGACGTCGGACGCGCGGCTTTCGCCACACTCCGTGTCGCGTCAAGCGGAGTGTCGAAACACTACCAAGGCGTCTGCTTCGGCAGCATTTCGAAGGCCGCGAAGATATCCTCGGCGGTCCGCGGCTCGCTCGAGCGCAGCTTCACGGCGCCGTCGCGGCCGACCAGGATCAGCCCGAACGCGCCGGATGGCGGCCCCTGCAGCCGCTCTCTGACATCGTCGGCATCGAGTTCGGAGCCGTCGTCGAACAGCGAGAAAGCACCGCCGCCGGCAATGATGAAAACCTCGACATCTTCCTCGATGAGACGCATATGCGCGTTCCGCAGCCAATCGTCCTGGATGACGGCGCGGTCGTCCTGCGCATCGGCGAAGATGATCAGCACGCGCTTTCTGTCGCGAAACTGCTCGAGCGATTGCGGAAGCTCCGGCGCGCGCCGCGGAGCGCCGATGATTTCATGAACGATGGATTTCAGCATGATGCTCATTCCTCACCCGCACTGGCGGCGGGCCTGCCGGTAAAACGGCTGGCAATGGGCGAGGTTCCGCCAGGAAGCGGAAAAGGATCGCGGCCATGGCCGCGATCCTCATCCAGTCAGTCGCGGTTCTGTTCTTCGGCGGTGCGAGCCGAAACGGCGACGAGATCAACCGTGCCATTGGCAAGAAGGCGCTTGCGCACCAGCACGCGCATGACACGCGCCGCCGTCGAGAAAGTCATCTGGTCGAGCGGGCCTTCGCCCTCCCACGGCTTGGTCAGCCGTTCGGTAACTGCGCCGACGATATTCATCGGCACGATATCTGTGCATTCGCGCATCGCTTCGAAAACGAAGCCGATGGGGATGACCCGTCCTTCGTAAGTCACGATCGGTTCGGTCAGTTCGCTGTCCCATTCCTCGAAGGCATAGAGCGCTTCGCGAAACAGCTGCTGGAGGGTAAACGGCGCATGGCCGTCATGAAGTGGCGGCAGGGCATTCATCATGTCTGTCTCCTCTTGATGGGTTGAAGCCAAAGTCCTCCGGTATCGGTCGCGCCAACGCGGGGAACGGAACGTTTTTGCTGCCCCTGCGAACCGATTAACACGATTGATTCTATAGACTAACGCGCCGGGGTAAAGCCCATTTATCGGCGATCCCGGAAGCGAATTCCATAACGCGCTGATATTCTTGCATTTTTTAGTTGAAATTTTCCCCGCGTCGACCGTTCTTGAAAATCTATGTCGCAGCTCCAGATTGCCCCGCAATGGCACGACCGCGCGAAAAAACGCTGAAAATTCACGGAACTTTTGTCGCTGTAATCTGTTTTGTTCTCACATTTGAAAAACAGTCTGGGGTAATCACCAATGACGCAAATCCGTGAACCGGAGCGCCGAAGCAGGATCCTGCGCGGCCGGCCCTACAGCCTTGATGAATTCGCTTCCAAATATGGCCTGCTGAGCGATCAGGCCGAAAGCCTGTTCACCCGCTTTGGCCCCTCCTCGATCGAACTCGACCTGCTGATGGCCGCCAAGCGCCGCCTGCCGGTTCGCCACGACAGACCAATTACTCATGACAGAATTGCGGAATAAACACCTTTAACGAATGGAATGAATAGATGAGCAACAGACGCCACGAATGGATCAGCAAAAGAGCTTACGCGATCTGGGAAGAACAGGGCCGCCCGCAAGGGCGTGATGACGATCACTGGCGCCAGGCGGTTGCCGAACGCAATGCGTTGGAACGCACCCAGGCCTCCGTTGATGGCCGCGAGGTGCTGGTGAAGTTTCGCCCGAAGCCGCAGCGGCCGGAAATGCCATGCCAGGACTGGGCCAATCCATCGACAAAGGTCGGCTGATCTTTTCTGCGGAGCGCATCCCTTGCCAAGAAGCCCCCTGTGGCCGGCCTCGTCCTTCGAGGCCTCTGCGGGGCACCTCAGGATGAGGTCGGAGAGAGGCGCGCTTGCCTCATCGGAGAACGCGGCGCTTGCCGCCGATAGTCTAACAGCAGGCACAACAGCTAGCCCTCATGGTGAGGAGGCCCGCAGCCTCATCCACATCGCCACATTAATCGCCAGTGGCCGGCCTCGTCCTTCGAGGCCCCGGTCGGGGTACCTCAGGAGGAGGGCGGAGAGATGTGCGGCTTGCCTCACCGGAGGCCGCCGTGCCTCCGATAGTCTGGCAGCAGGGCGCAACAACTAGCCCTCATGGTGAGGAGGCCCGCAGGGCCGTCTCGAACCACGAGGGCGGGTGGCGGGGCACTCACGGCGCCGCACGATTGCTGCCCACTCGCTCCCCATGCTAGCCTTCCACCATGGAAGTCACCGTTTATATCCTCCGCTGCAGCGACGGCTCGTATTACACCGGCCTCACCAAGCAGGAGATCGAGGCGCGTGTCTGGGAGCACAATGCCGGGACCTATGACGGCTACACTGCCAAGCGCCTCCCGGTCGAACTCGTCTTCACCGAAACCTATGACCGCATCATCGACGCCATCGCCCGCGAGCGGCAGATCAAGGGCTGGTCCCGCCGTAAGAAGGAGGCGTTGATTGCCATGGATTACGAGGCCTTGCCGGAATTGTCCAAACGCGGGCCAGTCGAGGCCAAGTGAGCGCGCGTGGCCGGTGGCCGACCTCGTCCTTCGAGGCCCCTGCGGGGCGCCTCAGGATGAGGGCGGAGAGAGGGCGCGGCCAGCCTCACCGGAGGGCGGAGCGAAGCTGAGATCCGTCGACCAAGCCAAAAGCACTCCGATCACCCACTAGCCACACGGCACCACGACCAGCCCTCATCCTGAGGTGCGCAGGCCAGAGGCCGGAGCCTCGAAGGGCGGGGGCGGGTGATAGCCGCAGCTCCCATTACCGGAGGAGATAGCGGTGGCCGGCCTCGTCCTTCGAGGCCCCTGCGGGACACCTCAGGATGAGGGCGGAGAGATGCCGCGGCTTGCCTGAGCGGAACGAGGGTGTAGCGCGTCTGTCGCGCGGGAGGGTCCGCAATGGCACAGTGCAACCGCTTCCCCGGACACTGGAAACGCTTCATCAAGCATATTGACACAAATCCATGGAATACGGGCTTTCCGCTTACCCGCCTGCGACATTGCCGCTCGACACTTTCTTCGCAAAATCGGAAACGGATAAGAATGAAACGTGGTCACTCGCGGGACACGGATTTTATCTCGCCGCGGCACCAATTCCGGTGCCCGGCCGATCCTGTAATATCGGGAAAAGCCTGAAACGCCCGCCAGGGCAGGCCATGTCAGAAAGCGTTGTTTTCCACGCAAAGCGCCCGGTGGACCTCGGTCCAGAACAGCGCCAGCGGCGTGTCGCCATTGCGTTCGGCAACGAGCGCGCGGATCAGCGCTTCGGAGCCTGCCATGTCCTGCCAGCTGGATTTCAGGCCCTTGGCGGCCTGTTGGCATTCGGCAATCTCGAATGGTCTTCTGCTGTCCATATGAGGTCTCCTCGTGGAAAGGCGCTAGCAGACGGAGCCTGGATTGTCATTCCCCGCATATGTGGGGATGCCTTGTATTTATGACGGTCCTCGCGGTAGGATTGAGGGAATTGGGGCAGTGGAAATGACTGAGAATACCTATAGCGAAAAGTTCGAGTCGGCTTTCGAACAGATCAAGGCTGCGGCCAATGTAGATGGCGCCATCCGCGTTCTGCAGGCGGAATATGGCCTCGATTTCGTCACCTACCACCTCGCCCAGACGATCGCCAGCAAGATCGATTCGCCCTTCGTGCGCACCACCTATCCGGATGCCTGGGTCTCGCGTTATCTCCTGAACAGCTATGTGAGGGTCGATCCGATCGTCAAGCAGGGCTTCGAACGCCAGCTGCCGTTCGACTGGAGCGAGGTCGAGCCGACGCCGGAGGCCTATGCCATGCTTGTCGACGCCCAGAAGCACGGCATTGGCGGCAACGGCTACTCCATTCCCGTCGCCGACAAGGCGCAGCGCCGCGCGCTTCTGTCGGTGAATGCCCGCATACCGGTCGACGAATGGACCGAGCTGGTCCGCCGCTGCCGCACCGAATGGATCGAGATCGCCCATCTGATCCATCGCAAGGCGGTCTACGAGCTGCACGGTGAGAACGATCCGGTGCCGGCATTGTCGCCGCGCGAAATCGAGTGCCTGCATTGGACGGCGCTGGGCAAGGATTACAAGGATATCTCGGTCATCCTGGGCATTTCCGAGCACACGACGCGCGACTATCTGAAGACCGCCCGCTTCAAGCTCGGCTGCGCCACGATCTCGGCCGCCGCCTCGCGGGCCGTGCAATTGCGCATCATCAATCCCTGAAGCGCGTCGCGCGTCTTTTGAGACGGGCAAAGGATGCTGTAACTTCGAATCCTCGCATCGTGCTTTCCGAAAATCGTTTCCGATTTTCGGGCCGGTGCGCCAGGTCGTCGTTTGGCGCATGTCGTTGTCGCAAAACCGCGGCACAGTTTTGCGCGACATGCTCTGCCCCCCTCATCTGAGGGGGCCCATCTGAGGGAATTTCCGATCCGGCCCGTCTGAACCATTCTGCTCTCCACGAACTTGCAAACGCTGGAGGGCAAGATGTTTGTAATCATTCAGGCTCACGAATATCAGAAATACGCTGCCGTACTTGATCAGATGTTTCGCCTGCGCAAGCAGGTTTTCGCCGATACGCTCGGCTGGGACGTTCCCGTCGTCGGCCCTTACGAGCGCGACAGCTACGATGCGCTCGCTCCCGCCTATCTCGTCTGGTGCAACGACAGCCGCACCCGTCTTTATGGCGGCATGCGCCTGATGCCGACGACCGGCCCGACCCTTCTCTACGATGTCTTCCGCGAGACTTTTCCGGATGCCGCCAATCTCATTGCGCCGGGCATCTGGGAGGGCACGCGCATGTGCATCGATGAGGAGGCGATCGCCAGGGATTTCCCGAATATCGACGCCGGCCGCGCCTTCTCGATGATGCTGCTGGCGCTTTGCGAATGCGCGCTCGATCACGGCATCCACACGATGATTTCCAACTACGAGCCCTATCTCAAGCGCGTCTACAAACGTGCCGGCGCCGAAGTGGAAGAACTCGGCCGCGCAGACGGTTACGGCAAGTATCCCGTCTGCTGCGGCGCCTTCGAGGTGTCGGACCGCGTGCTGTGCAAGATGCGCGCCGCCCTCGGCCTGACCCTACCCCTTTATATCAGACACGTGCCGGCCCGCTCGGTCGTGACCCAATTCCTGGAGATGGCAGCATGAACCGCCTCGCTGAAACCGCAATACAGAAAGATATCGGCGCCTTGGAGCGCCACGTGCTCGCCTCCCGCGACATTGCCACGCAGATAGGGGATCCCTTCCTCTCCTATCTCCTCTCGATGGCGCTGTTCACGATCTACGAAAAGAAGGCTCACCACGAGAACGAGGCGCTGAAGAGCAGCTTCAGCTGAGGGCGCGACCCCCTCCGCACGCCCGAAGACCAGCATGTCTCCCGGCGCCTCGCGCGCAGCCGCAAAACCGTCCCCGTTTTGCGGCTGCGCGCCCAGTCATGTCATGGGGAAGTCCTATCACCAAGCAATCCAGTCACGTCATCAGCGAAGCGATCGTCGAGATCAGCGCGTCGTGCATGTAGGGCTTCGGCAGGAAGGCGGTGTTGGCCGGCAGCGCCATGGGGTCCAGCCGCACCATGCCCGAGGTGATGATGATGCCGATATTCGGCCGCATCGCCCTCACCCGCTTGGCAAGCTGGATCCCGTCCATCGAACCTGCCATGTTGACGTCGGTGAACAGGATATCGACATCCTGCCTGCCCTTCAGCACCACCAACGCCTCATCGGCATTTGCCGCCTCCAGCGCCACATGGCCGACATCTTCAAGCACATCGAGGACAGTGAACCGGATCAGCGGCTCGTCCTCGACGATAAGCACCACGGCACTGTTCAACGCCACCATCTGCGACCGCCCTCTTCATCGAATCCAATCTCTGTAATTGCCGCCCGCGCGAGAAGGTTCCAGTACCGGCGCCCACGAAATATGCACCGTCCACAGATGCTTGCGCTCTGCGCTTGTGGCTCCCTGCAATTTGCGTTAGAGCGAACCGATGCTGTGGGAACCATTGCCCCGGCATCCAGGCGCCGGCCTCCGGCGCCAAGGCGCCCACCACCGGCGTCAAGGGCCTGTAGCTCAATGGTTAGAGCCGGCGGCTCATAACCGCTTGGTTGGGGGTTCGAGTCCCTCCGGGCCCACCATTTTTCCCAAAGATCGGCTGACAACTTGGTTAGCCACCCACTGTTTACGCCACGTTTCATCACCGAGGCTGGCTATCAGATTTTCCTCACGCTGCGAATGATGGGGCACGTGCCGAAAAAAGCTGTGACCAGATTTGCGACCCACTTCATGTTGCCGGTTCCGCTACAGTAATTTTCACCATCTTACGACGAGGCGAGCATGTCAGAAATTCTTACGTCCATCAGAGAATTAGGTACTTGGCTTGGAAGTGAATTCTGGTCCGCACTGGTGGGGGCAATTGTGGGCGGCCTAATCGCACTGTTCATTCAAAAGCAGGAACAAAACGCGGCGCGCAGGGAACGTAAAGATGATCGAAGGATGGAAGCAAAAAGCCATGGATATTCGCTTCTTTTTAAAGTGATCTCTATCCACTCATCGCTCACTAATATCAAAAAAACTATCGATGATCGGCTCGCGCTAGCAAAGCGCGAGAAGATAGAATTGATATCCGCTGTTCTTCTTCCGATAGCAAACCTTCCAACCCCCGTCGAATTTTCACCAGCTGAGATGGCGATGCTATTGTCCTTGAAGAACGACGATGCGTTCAACGCAGTTGTGTCGTTAGACAAGATCCACAATTCGATTATCCCAATCTGGACAATATACGACGCCAAGAGAGCGGCGATCCCGACGCAGAGTGAGAACCACGTTTTCGATAAAACTCAAGGCAGAGGGAAATTCGACATAATGCAGGGCAGCCACTTCGAAGCATCGGTATATGAGATCGAAACTTTAGCAAATGAACTCGTCAGGCGGGCGGAAGTAGACTTTTTGGACGCCGACAAAGCAATGAAGATGCTCGTCCCACTGCTGAACGATCGGCTGAAACTTGGTGTGGGCGTCACAAACAAACGATGATACGCGCATGATCAGTCCGATCGTCGAACCACCTGCCTTTCGACAGAAGTTGTGCTACTTATTAATGGATGTCGTGGTTCTCGGGAGGGGTAGCAATTCATGGTCGTGCACAGGGATATGACTAGCGACGAATGGAAGTGGCTTGTGCGCCTCTGCCAACACGAAGCGGATAGCATTCCGAAGGAAATCGAAGCGCGGTTTACCGAGCTTGGTCTGTTCGGGCCGAATGGTCTTTCGGACAATGCCAGGAATCTGGTTCAAAATGAACTGCTGGCAGAGCGGCGGAACAGACTGCAAGGGCTTCACTGAGTGATAACCTTGGACGCCAAGCAGGCGTCCAAAGCGGTGATGTTCATTGCGGCACGGCCCAAGCCGGAAAACCGACTATCTCGGCGGCGGCGTTTCCTAGAGTGGCTATTTGGAGAGCCAATGGGCTCCCCAACAGGTTTTCCGGGTTAGGCTTAGCCCTCGGGTGAAGCTGGCGAAGGTTTGTCAACAAATAACGAAATCTTGATCGACAAGCACAGTTATCGGAATGCCTCATCGACCCTAGTTGTCAGGAATACAAGGACACTCTTTGGGCAATGCTGGATGGTCACATGTTTCAAACTCGCAAACTATTGGCAGCCATGACAGCCGTCTTCGTCATCTCCATGTCGGCATCGTCCTGCACCACGAGCTCACATGACTCGGTGCAAACGGGCTCGGTCGGGTATACCTCTCACAGCGCTGATTTTGCCCTCCGGCCCGCCTGCCGCAATGGATTCGGCAACGATCGTCCGTGCAGCTATTAGCGCTGGAAATGCGGACGCCAGTGCCGTGATAGCTCCATTGGTCGGTGCCGCATCTTTCGGCACGGCATGCTTGTCAGACGGAAAAGTGGAGCCGCCGGCTGCAGGCAGTTGGCTGTAATTGCCCAACAATCTCCGCTTGCTCGGTCCATGGGAAGCCAGTCGTGGATTGGGCCATAGGGGCGATGTGGGGCGAAACATAGGCTACCGCCACGACAGCATCAGACTGACTTCGTCCAACGACATGGTGCTCAGGACTCTTCCTAATAACTACAAGAACGCCCGTCGCTAGGTCTGAACCCGCCCCCGCAGGCCGGGTTGAGCGGGCGACTCTCGTGATAGTAACCGTCGCCGATCGAAGAGGTCTGGTCGAGGCTTCCGGACGACGTGCAGGCCGACGTGATCGTTGCAAGGCTGATCAGCGTTCCGGTCGCGATAAAGGCGAAAAATCGGTTCATCTGAGCGTCTCCTTCGGAAGGGCGTGATTTCAGCCCAAGAGGGCAATCTACCACGCGATGACGGGTGTTTGTGAGGATTTAGAGCGGTTGGCCGCCTCGGCGGCCCCGCCTAACGCCAATGTGATCGCCTTTCACCTGCCTCCGAGCCATGCACTGTCGCATAACTGTCATGTAAAATTGCCCATTGCGATGGCAGCTTGGGCAAAATATATGCTGCCGGCTAACAAAAAAAAGAATGAGTGAACTGCCATGAGTGCCCTGCATAAACTTTTCAACCGCAATCTCCTGACCCGTTTCGTGACCGGTCTCGGTGCGGTTCCCCAGCGTTTTCGCGACGCGCGCGAAGAGCGCAAGCCTGCGATCCATCCGTCGTTTATGGATGATTTCGGCGCATAAAGCGCGCCGCGAAGCCGTCTGCGGCTTCTGATCAAGAAATAGGCAATTCCTTCCGGAACTAGGACCAGTCGACAGGCCGGCCTTCGGCGCCTGCGAAACCGTGGAACTGCAGACCAAGCCGGTGAAAACCGTGCCCAGGATGGAGAGGGTATGCCGTGGTCGCCCCCCTCTGCCCTGCCGGGCATCTCCCCCACAGGTGGGGAGATCGGCAAGTGGCTAGGCCTTCCTACCTCTCTTCCGTTGCGTCGTTCTGCGACGCCAATTGTCTGGGGAAACCAGTGCGTCTAGGCGATCTTCCCACCCGTGGGGGTCCGAAGGACGGGTCGAGACCCGCGGCTCGACCCCGGGCCCGACAGGGCAGAGGGGCTGACACGGCACACTCTCCGTTACTCGCCAGCGCAGGACGCGTTCTCTTTCACTCCCTGTTGAGCCGAATGTTGCAGCCGACCGCTGAACGGGTTTTGAGTTCCACCCACGCATCCCGCACATTTTTCTCCCGATGCGCCTCCGCCCTTCCTTTCCGCCGCAATAGCTTCACAATCAACCGACAGAAAGTGGTTCCGGGAAACGACAACTAGGGAATGAAACATGGCGCCGATTCTCTCCAAAACTATTCTGATGACTACCCTTCTGGCTCTGCCGCTTGGCAGCGCAGCGCCCGCATTGGCGCAGGAAGCAAAGCCGCGCGAGGCGGTGATTTCGGTGACCGGTGATGGCGAATCGGCCATCGCTCCCGATATGGCCGTCGTCAATCTCGCTGTCGTCAAGCAGGCGAAAACCGCCCGCGAAGCGCTCGACGAGAACAACAAGGCGATGAACGAGGTGCTTAAGGCGCTGAAGGACGGCGGCATCGCCGAGCGCGATCTGCAAACCTCAGGCTTTTCCATCCAGCCGCAATACAACTATCCGCAGCCGGTCGATGGCCAGCAACAGCAGCCGCAGTTGATCGGCTACCAGACCATCAATTCGGTCACCGTCAGGCTGCGCGATCTCGCCAAACTCGGCCAGGTGATCGACCAGTCCGTCACCCTCGGTATCAACCAGGACGGCGACATCCAGTTCACCAACGACAAGCCGGAAGCAGCCCTCGAACAGGCGCGCAAGAATGCCGTCGCCGAGGCCGTCAAGAAGGCGAAGACGTTGAGCGAAGCCGCTGGCGTCAAGCTCGGCCGGATCATCGAGATCAACGAGAACGTCCCTCGCCCGATGCCGCAGCCCGCCTATCGCGCCACGATGATGAAGGAAGCTTCCGACGCTGCCGTTCCCGTCCAGGGCGGCGAGAACAGTTACAATGTCAGCGTCACCGTGACCTTCGCCATCGATCAGTAAGCATGACAGCGCCGCGCGTCCTTCAGACGCGCGGCGCTGTCAAAGAATTACACAAAAAGAAAACCGCCCTTGCCGATCCGGGAGACTGGCAAAGGCGGTCGGTATTCTAGTTGATATCAGCGACGCAGAGCGGGGCAGCCGCGGACGTTGCCGAAGCTTATCTGGTCGGGGCCGCGACGTGTCCAGCCCTGGACGATGACGCGGCGCGGCGTGACGTCGACGACGCGGGCGCGGCGGAAGCCGAAATCGCGGGCCATATCTTCAGCGAGACGCGGATCGCAACCGCGCGGCCGGCGATCGTAGCCCAGAGGCGGACGGTCGTAGCCGGGCGGCGGACGGCGGTAATCCCGCGGCTGATCACGATCCTGATCGCCGATAATGATATTCAACTGCGCGGCGGCAGGCGCCACCGTGCCGGCAAGGGTGCCGGCTGTCAGCATGGCGGCAAGACCCGCCTTTGCCAAAAACTGCATCATCTAAAAACCTTTCGTTTGAAAGTCGGTGCGGCCGAGCCGCCCGCCTATTACTCCGCATTCCGCCGAAGCGTCATTTGGGAATCACCCATACGGGCTAGAGAAGAGACAAGTGAAAGTGTCGCCGTCAAGGCAAAAGCGGCCGGCAAGCGCCGCTTGGACGTTTGCCGCAGGGTGCTTAACGCCGGATCAGCGGGCAGCCGCGGACATTCGCGAAGGTGATCCTGTCCCAGCCGCGACGCTCACGCCCCGCAACGACGACGACGCGCGGCGACATGCGGGTGATGCGGGCATCGCGCAGGCCGAAGTCGCGCGCCTTGCGCACCGCATGCATCGGCGAGCAACCGCGGATCGGACGATGGTATTGCGCTTCGGCGACGAGGTTCGTCTGCGGCCCTGCGGCTGCCGCGGTGGAAGCCGTGACCGGAATGGAGCAGAGGGCGAGCAATGCGGCAAGCGAGGCTTTGGCGAGCAAATGCGTCATGGGGTGTCTCCGTCGATTTGTTCTTTGTCTTTACGCATGTCGTTATCGCGCGACATGCTCGAACTCTCCCTTCAGGGATTGTTTCGACAGTAGACGCTGCAAACTGAATGGCATTCGAACCGCGCATTCAGTTTTCATTCAGAAGGATTAATCCTTTCAGGCACTGAGATGCAGGACGATTTCGCGCCGGTGCGGCCGGTCGCGATGTTCGAACAGATAAAGGCCCTGCCAGGTGCCGAGCATCAGCCGCGCCCTCGCGACGGGGATGCCGATCGAAACCTGAGTGAGCGCCGCCTTGATATGCGCCGGCATGTCGTCCGGCCCCTCGGCCCTATGCACGACCCAGCCCATCGCGGGATCGGAGGCCGACGGCACGAGGCGGCGGAAGAAGGCGAGAAGATCGGTTTGTACGTCGGGATCGGCATTTTCCTGGATCAGCAGCGAACAGGAAGTGTGCCGCACGAAGACGGTGAGAAGCCCCTCCTCCTGCCCGGCCGCTCTGACGAAAGCCTCCGCCTGGTCGGTGAATTCGTAAAGTCCCTGCCCGCGTGTGGCTAGTGTAAGGACCGTCTGCGGCAAGGCGCTCTCCCGTCTCGGAGTGATATCCCCGCGAGTTGGCGCGTCATGGCGGCCAAGTCAATGCCTCGAAAAGCGGGAGCGCCGGCATCAGAGCCTGAGCAGCGTCTCGAAGCCGCCATAGATCATCCGCTTGCCATCGAACGGCATCTGCCATTGGTCGCCTTTGAGCCTGGGATCGGCCATCACCTTGGCATTGATATCGTCGCGCTCCTGCCGCGACCGATAGACAATCCAGGAAAACACCACCACCTCGTCCTCTTTGGCTTGCACGGCGCGAGGAAAGGAGGTCAGCGTGCCATAGGGCACGTCGTCGCCGATGCATTCGACATATTCGAGCGCGCCATATTCCTTCCAGATCGACCCGGCGAAGGCCGAGAATTCCTTATAGGCTTCGATATTCTCCTTCGGCACCGCCACGATGAAACCATCGACATAGGACATTGCACGCCTCCTCCATCTATCTCACGCTGACGGGAGAAATAGGAGACCAGTCGGGTAGTTCCAGACCGACCGACCGTTCACCCGATCGAAAGCGGGCTGGCAACACGGCTGTATCGAAATTTACTGATTTATTCTCCACTTATATAATGAACGCCTAAAATTTGACAGTATTGCTCCGCGATCTAATGTTACCTGACAGCACCCGCCTACGCGGCGTGTGCCCGCGTTCAGGCGTCGACATCAATACAGCTCTTGGAGGATGTATTCATGATCAAACTTGCTTCTATCGGAACAGCCGTCGCCCTTGGTATCGGAGCATTCACCTTCGCGTCTCACGCGAATGCGCTGACGATGAACGAATGCAGCGCCAAATACAAAGCGGCACAAGCGGCCAACAGCCTGAATGGAATGAAGTGGAACGATTTCCGTAAGGCGCAGTGCGGAACCGATGCCGCGGCAGCACCTGCGGCCACAGCACCTGCTGCGGGCGATGCCAAGAACGAAGAGCCGACGATGGCCAATACGGACAATGCATCCGAACCGCCGGCAACCACGACCAAGGCTCCGAAGGGCGTGGTCTTCCCCACCAAGGTCTCGGCGAAATACGCAAGCGAGACCCCGGGTAAGGCGAGAATGCATACCTGTCTCGATCAATACAAAACCGACAAGGCCAATGACAGCCTGGGCGGCCTCACCTGGATCAAGAAGGGCGGCGGCTATTACAGCATCTGCAACAGCAAACTCAAGTCCTGACGTCTTTTCGCTCGGCTATCACAGGCGTCGCCACGCGGCGGCGCCGATCACGATCTACACGGAGGATGCGATGAGTCTCTTTGATAATTTGGGCGGCATGCTGAGCAAGGCGATCAGCAACCATCCGGGCGGCCTCGGCGGACTGATGTCCGATGCCTTTTCCCAATTCGGCGGCCTGGACGGCGTGGTGACGAAACTGAACGACGCCGGCCTCGGGTCGCGTGTCAATTCCTGGCTCGGGCGTGGCGAAAACCAGCCGATCACCCCAGACGAAATCCGTTCCGCACTCTCGAACGAATATCTCGTCTCGCTTGCGCAGAAGCTTGGCGTGCCGACGGACCAGGTGGCGAATATCCTCGCGCAACACCTGCCGGCCGCGGTCGATCAGGCAAGCCCGGACGGCACGATCCGGACGCCCTGAGTCTCAACACGCCATAGCGGCCTTCCCTTGGCACGCTTCGGCCCGATCAGGGCCCATTGACCAGCTTGAGGATGAGCTGCTGGATATTTCCGCCGTCGCCGAGTTCGATCTTGTCGAAGTCGCGGCCGCTCTGGCGTTGCCTCATGGAAATCTCGCCGAGGCGGCGCGTCAGCTCGATCCGGATCTTCTTGCAGTCGGGATCATCGGCGACGGTGAGGCCGATGCTCATCGCCTCGATTTCCCTGACCATCGCCTTGATGGTGTCGCCATGCACCCGCTCATGGGCGTACACGCCCGTAATGAAGGCATCCCAGCTGCTTCTAACGGCAGGCGCCAGCGCTGCCGATGGCTTCGGCAGCGTATAGGTGATGATGAGCTTCGGCCGGTTGGTGATGATGACGCAGGCATTGCCCTGCGGTTCGTATTTCCGGGTCCATGTCAGCTTGAACGTCGTATGCGCGATCGCCCGGCTCGCGCCGGCTTCAGGCCCCCGCGCCCCGATCGATTCGTAGAGTTCGGCGCCGGTCGTTCCCGATATCGAATAGGGCCGCACCTCTTCCACAGCCTGCCAATCGGCCAGCGCCACGACCGGCGCCGATGCGAACACGGTCGCGAGCACACAGGATAGAAAAACTTTCGTCACGCGCGGTCCCCGCCGAATAATGTTTCGGGCGAACCTAACGGCGGCCGCCGCTGCTTTCAACGCACCAGCCATGCATCAGCCCTGCAGCGTCTTGACCTTGGTCAGGTCGGGGAAGAGCCGCACCCACAGGAGCACCACGATAACAGTGCCGAGCCCGCCGACGATGCCGGTGGCGACGGGACCGAGGGCTGCCGCCATCATGCCGGATTCGAATTCGCCGAGCTGGTTGGAGGTGCCGATGAACAGCGAGTTGACGGCGCTGACGCGGCCCCGCATCTCGTCCGGCGTCAGAAGCTGCACCAGCGAGCTGCGCACGACGACGCTGACCGTATCGGACGCGCCGACGACGAGCAGTGCGGCGACGGAAAGCGCGATATTGGTGGAGAGTGCAAAGACGATGGTGGCGACGCCGAATACCGCAACGGCGGCAAGCATTTTGCGCCCAACATTGCTTTCGAGCGGCCTGCGGGCCAGCACGATCGACATGGCGAGCGCGCCGACCGCCGGTGCGGCGCGCAAGAAGCCCAGTCCCCAGGGGCCGGCATGCAGGATATCGCTGGCAAACATCGGCAGCAGCGCGGTTGCGCCACCGAGCAGCACTGCGAAGAGATCGAGCGAGATGGTGCCGAGCATCACCGGCCGGCTGCGGATGAAGGAGACGCCGGCAAAGACCGAGGCAAGCGTCACCGGCTCGCGCTTGGCAGGCGCCCATTGCATGCGGATCGAGATGACGTTGACGCTCGCGACGGCAAAGAGCAGCGCCGACACGGCAAAGGGCGCGACCGGGTTCAGCCCGTAAAGCAGGCCGCCGAGTGACGGGCCGATGATCAGCGCCGTCTGCATCAGCGAAGTGGAGGTTGCGACCGCCTTTTGCAGCATCGAGGCCGGCACGATATTCGGCAGCAGCGCCGCCATGGTCGGCCGCTCGAAGGCGACGACGGCGCCGAGCACCGTGACCGCGACAAGAATGCCGGCTGGCGTCAGCCATTGCTGCCAGGTGGCAACCGCCAGCACCAGCGCCGTCACCGACTCGATCACCTGGCAGACGAGGCCGATGCGCCGCCGGTCGAACCGGTCGGCGACATGGCCGACGACGAAGGTCAGCAGCGCCATCGGCAGGAACTGGCAGAGGCCGACGAGGCCGAGCGCAAAGGCGCTATGCGTCTGGTCATAGATCATCCAGCCCATGGCAATGCCGATGGACTGGAATGCAAGCGAGGAAAACACGCGGGAGGCAGCGAAGTTCAGATAGCCTGGGTGGCGAAGAACGCTCCGCGGGCCTTGGGATATGTCCATTGCGATGTCACCGGCAGGCCGCGGCTGCGCCAGCCTTCTTGGGAGTTCTGGGAAGGTCGGAACGGTGTTCTGCCCCGATACGCTGTTTGTCAATCGGAATGCGCTGGCGCGACCCGGTTACGCCATACGGGGCGCCGCATGACGCAAGCTTAATCCCGGGCGCTTTAGCGCGGCTCACTGTGGATGCTGAGATAGGCGGGATCGAATTCGGCGATTTCCTGCAGGCGCTCCCAATCGACGATGGTGATCGTCCGGTTCTCCCAGGTAAACACCCCCTCGCGCCGCAGCGCCTGCAGCGTCTTGTTCAGATGGACGACGGAAATGCCGAGCACGTCGGCCATCTCGATCTGCGTCAACGGAAACTGGAAGCTGGCGCCCCGCGTCCGCTCGACGACCTGCAAGCGCACGAAAAGCTCGCAGACGAGGTGGGCGATCTGAGCCCGTTTCGAGCGCCGGCCCATGGCGACGATCCATTCCCGGTGAATGGCGCCATCGATCAGCGTATCGAGCCAGAGCAGCCGGGTCAGATGCGGCATGCGCTCGGTGATCGCCCGGAGATCGCCATGATCGGCGAAGGCGACATGACAGGCCGAGAGCGCAACGATGCCGTGATCCATTTTCTTGAGGGGAAAGGCGTGCAGGTCGACGAAATCGCCGGCGACATGCAGCGCGGTGATCTGGCGGCTGCCATCGGCCATCACCTTGTAGCGCGCGGCGAAACCATCGAGCAGCAGCGTGCTGTAGGGCGGCCGGCTGCCTTCGGCGACAATATCCTCTCCGGCAGCAAAGTGCCGGTCCTTGACCAGGATCGACCTGAGACGGTTTTCCTCCTCGGTCGACAGCACATCGCGGCTTCCAAGGTTGAGCAGCAGGGCTTCAATCACGAGCTCGTCCGTCGAGTTCGAAAGAGGGGATCATGACGATGCGACCTGTATTTTCTATAGGAATCAATGCCTGGCCTCGGGAACAATTGTCTTCATCTGTAATTTCCCCCTGTGACGCACAGGAAAGAACATGGCTCGCTATTTTTTCGATCTGCATAATGGCGAAGGTCCCACACGCGACGAGCACGGCACCGAGCTCAGATCGCGCGAGGACATTTCGAAAGAGGTGACCCGCATCCTGCTGGATGTGGCCCGTGACGAACTGCCTGCGGGTGATCGCGCCGTCATCGCCGTCACCGTTCGCAACGAAAGCGGCGACCCGGTGACGGTTGCCAGTCTCGTCTTCAACAATGAATGGCTCGACGTCTTGCGGTAGCGGCAACGGTTTCAGGGTTGCCGCAGGTCTCCCGCACCAATCCCACTCGGTCGCCGCGACGCTTAGGCTCTTTTTTTATGCATGTCGTTCGCCCGGAACCGCTGCACACCTCCGGGCGACATGCATTAAGACCCGCCTCCACCGCTGGCAATTAAATTTGACATAGTCGCGCCATTGCTCTGACAAACATCGCAAGCAGCATTCCGGCCTCGGCTATTTCGCGATTTCCTCGAGAATCAGCCGGATTTCCGCAAGCGGCCGCCGGCTTTCGTCGAAGAGTTCGACCGACAGCATGTTCAGAGGTTCCGCCGGCAGGCCTTCGGCGGCCATCTCGGCGAGCACGCGCCGCGCCTCCGCTTTGGCGGCCTCGATGGAGGCGAATTGATATCCGGTCTCGGTCGCCCCGACACCATCACGATCGAGGAGCTGAAAGTAGAATTTAGGCACGACACATCCCCTGCTAGAACACGCTAACGATCCCGCGGGCAACATGTTCCGACTGCCGTGATCAGAAGGTGCCGGCTTCCGGTGAAGCCATTTCCTCGATGCCGTCGACCCGGTCGGGATAGAAGGCGAGATGGTCCTTGATATTGCTGACCGCGGCATTCGGCGCCTCGTACGTCCAGACCGCATTCTTCGACCGATCGCCGCCCGCAATGATACTGTAATAGGCGGCATCGCCCTTATAGGGGCAATGGCTGGTATGGTCGGTGCGCTGCAGCAGCGCCATGTCCACATCCTTGCGCGGAATATACTGCACCGGCGGATAGGAGGCTTCGCGAAGCGTCAGCGCATCGTGGCTATCGGCAATCACCTTGCCGTCAAGCGTGACGACGACGCGGGAGGGATTGTGTTCTACGGTGATCGGATGATCCGGCCCCGGGATCTTGATCGATTTGTCTGACATAGGGTTCGCCTCCAGGAAATGTCGATGCCGTGGAGATAGGGTGGGCATGCGGTTCGTCCAAGGCCTGAAACGCCGGCATCTAGAATTCGAAAAGCGGTGATCTCAGGCTCAGCATCGCCGTTTTCGGCGCCGCCGGCCAGTGACGTGTCAGTGCATCCGCGAGCGTTTCGATCAGCGTGCCGATATCCTCGGCCGCGGAGGCATGCAGGGCCTCGGCAACGATCAGCACCGAGTGCGTCGTCTGCCGCACCGCCGAAAGCCCGCTCTGCCGGTTCGTCCAGCGCCGAGCATGCGCCCTCTCCGCACTGTCTGCGAAAATCACTTCGTTCGGTTCCGGATGTTCGATTTCGCCGCCGAAGGTAAGATAGGTCTCGTGGCCCCCGGCTCGCCGGACCTCGAGATCATCAGTGATCTTCTCGGTGTCGAAGACGGCAATCGGAATGGCGAAGGCGAGCGATATCGCATTGCAGAGATCGATCAGCGGATGCAGGCGCGGCAGGCCATGCTCCTGGCGGAAGCGGCGCAGCAGCGCTTCGGAGGCCGAGCGATATTGCGTCGGCTTCAGCCCCATTCGGGAAAAACCGCGCCGCCACGCCTGGATTTCAGGAAACTCGCCTTCCGGCGCTGCGGCCAGCCGGGCCTCGGCAATCGCGCCGAAGCTGGCGATCGCCGCCTCGACATCAGCATCCGCATGGATACTTTCCACATGAAGCGCACCGGCGCGAAGCTCCGGAAAGTCCTGCCAGATGGAATCGGAATGACGGAATTGCATGGCCTATCTCCCTCCGGATATTTTCAGCGCCACCCGGCTGTCGGCAAGGGCAAGCCCGAGCACGGCCGCCAGCACGCAGGCGATGCCGGCGATCTGGTTGAGCCCGACCGGCTCGCCGAGGATGAGGAAAGCCAGCATGACGGCGGAAACCGGCGCGAGCGCCGTGAAGAGCGCGGCTTCCGTGCCGCTTACCCTTGCCGCACCGGCATACCAGAGCAGGAAGCCGCCGACGGTCGGCACCAGCGCATAATAAACGACGGCAACGACAGCGCCTGCGGAAATCCCCGGCGCGAAAGGCGCTTCGAACATCGCGGGTATGGCGGCGATGATGAGGCCGATACCGGCCATCAGCGTCGACTGGACAAGCGGCGCGATCTCCGCCCTCAGCCTTTTGTTCAGCAGGATGAACAGCCCCTCGCAGACGACGGCGCAGAAGATCAGCGCATTGCCGGAGAATGATCCGCCTGAAGCATCCGGGCTGAAGGCGATCGAACACACGCCTGCCGTCGCCAGCGCCACGGCAACAAGCAGAGCAGGCTTCGGCCGCTCGCCAAGCAGCAGGATGGAAATACCAGCCGACACCACCGGCAGCGTGCCGATGATCACGCCGGCATCGGCCGCCGAGGTCAGGCTGAGGCCGGAAATCAGCAGCGTCGTATAACCGACGCTGCCGGCGCCAGCCTGAATGGCGAGGATCAGACAATCTTCCTTAGAGAGTTTCGGCAGCCGCGCGCCGGTCAGGCGCATTGCCGCCAGCAAGATGGGAAAAGCCAGCGCGAAGCGCAACGCCGTGGCGCTGAACGGCGCCACGCCGGACGCAATCAGCTTGCTGGCGATCACCGTGCTTCCCACCGTCAGCATGGCCAGCCCCAGATAGAGATACCCTTGAACCTGTCTCGACATTCAGCGCCTCCTGTTGGAAGCGCCGAGAAAACAGCAATGACGTGTCCGGGTCTTGAACGAAATTGCAGGCGGGGGATCTTTAGAGAAAGCCGCCGGCATAAAGGCTGGGCGACAGGCCGTATTTGCGCACGAAAACCCGCGTCATGTGGCTCTGATCGGCAAAGCCGCTGGCAAAGGCGGCTTCCGCAAGCGGCGTTCCCTGAGCGATCAGCCGCCGGGCGATATGAATGCGGGCCTGGACGAGATAGGCATGCGGCGTCAATCCCGTCGCCTTGGCAAAACCGCGCAGCACCTGGAAACGGCTGAGCCCGCTTTCCTCGGCGAGATCGGTCAGCGAGACCGCAGCAAGAGGATCGTCATCGATCAGCTCCCGCGCCGCACGGATCGACGCCGGCACCGGCGGCCGCTCTGCGCTACAGCCGCGCTCGCACATGACATCGGCGACGAGCTGCAGAAGCAATTGCTCTGTGAGCAGCCCATCCGCCGCCCTAGCCCCGGTCACCACGCCAAACAAAGCTTCGAAGCGGGCGGCGATCGCCGCATTGCGGATGACCGGGTAAGGGATTTCCTGCCGCCCTGCCCCACCCTCGTCGATCTCGCGCGACAGGCCGGCAACGATCTCGGGATCGAAATAGAGGATGCGCCACGATCGCCCTTCGCCGATCGGCGCGCCATCATGCACCTCGTTCGGATTGACCGTGATGATATCACCGGCCTCGGCCTCCACCACGCCACGGCCGCTGAGCGATTTCTGCGCCCCTGATGAGACGAGGCCGATGCCGAACTGCTCATGCGTGTGCCGGGAGAAACTGTGATGCGTTTCCGCTTCCACCGCTTCGACGCCCGCCAGCGCCGAGCGCAGCATCCTGAATTGGGTTTTTGCCATCATCTGCCCGCAGGTCCGATCGCAGGCCACTCTGCCAGCCGCAGAGCATTGACGCAATCGACCTAGAAGAACTCGTCGAGCAGCTGATAATAATCGAGCCTGGCCGGATCTGTGGCCGGTATGCCGTATCGATCGAGGAAGGGCTGCACCAGCGCCTCGCCGAAATTATAGGCGATGCTGCGGCAGGCGAGCGCGATATCCTGATAGCGGTCGGCGACACCAAGCCGGCTGCAGTCGATATAGCCGGAAAAACCCTCTGCCGAAGCGATGAAATTCGGCAGGCAGGCATCGCCATGGGTGACGACGAGATCCTCGCGGTCCGGCCTTCTGCTCTCAAGCTCGGCAAACAGCGCCTGGGCACTTTTTCCAAGCCGCGCCTCGCCGAAATCGGTCTCGTCGACGATGCCGGCCTGCATCCGCGCTTTCGCCACCGCAATGCGGCTCTCCAGCCGGTGATCGAAGGGGCAGAATGCGATCGGCAGGCGATGCAGGTCGAGAAGGGCCGCCGCCAGCAGTTCGACCCGTGCCAACGGCGTCAGTGTCGATGCGCTGGCAAGATCACTCCCCGCCAGCGCGCTGATCAGCAGCCGGTTGCGCTCGCCATCGCTCTCATGGGCGATCACCGCAGGGCATGGCAGACCGCAGCCCCTGAGCCAGCTGAGCCGCGTTGCTTCATCGGCAAGCTCGCCGAATGGCCCCATCGCCTCGCCCTTAAGGTAGAGGACCGGCAAGCCCTCACCTTCCAATCGGAAGACGCTTGCTGCGGAACGACCAAGCGCATCCCGCTCCATCCGGTAGCCGGACAGCCGTGCCCCAAGCGATCCAGCCGGCAATCTTTCAGAAAATGTCAATGAATGGTGCCGGCAGGCGCGGCTTCCAGAAGGATTTCGAACGCCTCTTCCAGAGCCGCCACCAGAATATCGGTCAGCTCGTCGCCCTTGTTCTCCAGGAACAGTGCGCTCACGGCTTCATCCTGACGCTCAAGAAAATTCTCGATCTCGTTCGACATATCATTGTCCTCTTCTGCACCGTATCATCACGGCCATGAGGAGAGGCTAGATGCGGTTCCTTGCGCGTGGCTTATTGCCGGCGAGTTTCCAAATTCAATCAGGAAGCCCCCGACTTTTCCACTGGCTGCGCGGAATTGCTCCGCTGACATCATGGGCAAAAGAGACAACCTTCGTAGCGTCTTCATCCACTTCGCAACGAAAGTGTACATCGTACCAGCCTTCAGCTGTGCGGAAGGCGGCTCGAAGGTCGAGGACAGTGCCGCGTGACAAACCCTGACTAGGTACAATAGTTGGCTGAAAGCTTGGTGAAGCGTGGATCAGCTGTTGCTGGAGTTCGCTTCTGCAAAGCTGGGCAACACGTTTAGCCCGCGGCACGCCATTCATCGCGATTTTCGCCACGGGATCATCATCGGCGGCCTGCGAAAACAAGGTCTTTGCTTTCACGAGATCGTCCTTTACTGCGTCCGTTTTCGTCGGCTCAGTAGGCTTCGGTTCGGGCGGCTTGAGCACCTCGATATCGGTTTTGGCTTCACCCGTCGCTTCTGCACGAGGCGCATTGCGCTCAGGAGAAACGTCGACCGCTGCGACCTCGGGAAGTTGTACATCGTCAGGAACCGGCCTTGCCGGAGGCGTTTCGGTCTGCAGTTTTCCCGCTGAAGCCTCTGCAGGCGCCTCTTCCGGCTTCGCGCCGTGCTGGGGCGCCGTCGTCGCGGGCTCTATCTCACCCTGAGAAGAATTCCCCGCCGGCGATTTTTTCGGTCCGCTATTCCTATCGCCGAACTCGAAAACAGGATTCATGCTCGGCAAGGGGGCCGCGGGCTTGACTTGCTCTGACGGCTTATTTTCAGCGGGTGGCGGTGGCGGTGGCGGAGGAGGAGGAGGTGGTGGCGGAGGTGGCGGTTGCTTCTTCGCCTGTTCCGGCGGCTTCGGCTCCGGTGGTTTTTCCTCGGGCTTGGGCTCCGGCTTCTTCTCCTCCGGCGGCGGGACGAGCTCGACCTTCACGCTTTCGTCTTCGGCAGGTTTCGGCTCGATCTTCGGCAGCCCAAAGATCAGAAGCGCGACAAGGGGAACATGCAGAAGCACGGACGCGACGACACCCCAGCGGATTTCGGGCCGCTGCTTTCTCGTTTCGTGCTGCGTTTCCGCCGGTACAACGTCTTCTTCTGTCACAGCAGCGATGTGGCCTTTAAAGCGGGCAGCATCAAGCCACAAAAGAAAAAAACCGCGTGATCACAGCCGCGGTTGGTGTCATTGGTCGGCGGCCCCGTCGTCGGCCACCAGATCATGCGCCTGCCATTCACCTTGCGGAATGGCATCGCCGACCAGAAAGGCAAAGGACATAACCTTGCCGGAGCCGGCATCGAGCCCGCATTGGAACTGAATGTTGTACCACGCCCTCTTGCTACGGAAGGCGCCGCCTCTCACCTCGACGCTGTTGCTGCTGACCTTCTCCGGGGCCATCGCATAGGGGGCGAGCGTATCGGGCCGCATATCCGGCCGCGCGCGGCGCACCTGCTCCAGCGCCTCGAGGTCGCAGAGCTGCAGATTGCGCTCGCCGCCAGCAAGGCCACGCACCGCCTCGCGGGCGCGCCGGCTGCGCGGATCGGCAAGCACTTTGTCGGAAAAAAGCCGGCTTGCCGCGACGAATTCAGCCGGCTTTGGCACCAGTGGAGCGATTGGTGTCACAGAAGGTATTGCCGCAGCAGCGGGATTATTCGCAACCGGCGCATCCCGCTCGGCCTCGGGCTTTGCCTGTTCCGGCGAAGGCGCCTTGACGAGCTCGGGCGTTTTCAGCGATTCCACGGGCTGCGGAACGATCTCCACCGAGAGACCGTCATCAGGCAATGGCGGCGGCTCGGCCTTCGGCAACAACAGCAGAAAAAGCAGGAGCGCAGGGGCATGCAACGCAAACGACGCGGCCGCGCCCCGCTGGATCTCGCCATCCCATTTGCCCGCCGCCAGTTCCATCGGTCAGCAAGCGGCAATCGGACGATCGATGACGATCATGAAACTGAGGCGCGCGTTCATCATGAAGTTTGCCGAAAAATCGGGCCGGTAGCCCTGCCGCGGAATTTGAAGCACGACCTGACACTGCCAGCACAGCCGAAGCCATGCAACAGGCAAAATACACAATCATTAATTGCATTCAGCCGAGCGAGCCGATAAGATCCCGATAGGCCGCTTCCGGGAATGCCTTCAGCGTCTCGGTCCGCACATTGCCGCCCATGGCGAGCGAGAGCGTAAAATGCGCCATCACCGCGTCATCGGGCGCCTCGCAGACGGCAACCATGTCATGCCCGCCCATCGTCAGGAAGAACTGGTTGAAGGAGCCGCCGACGCCGGCGAGCAATTTCTTCGCCGCGTCCAGCCGCTTTGTCGAGTCGCGAACGTTGCGAATGCCCTGATCCGTCCAATCGATCAAAAGAATGTAAGTGGTCACGTCGCACCTCCCAACGGAGGATTGGCCTACGCAAGCCTACGTCGACCTCGTTCGCGCGTCGCGATCGATCCTTCCCCCGTGGGTCGGGATTATAGCCTTGTCACCACTAAGGGACAAGAAAGCCATCGTGATCATTGGTGTTAATCACAAAAGCAAAAGCCGGGCATGAAGCCCGGCTTTTCCAATCATAACGGCGCCGTCGAAGCTTTAGCTGTCGAGGAACGAGCGCAGCTTTCTCGAGCGGCTCGGATGCTTGAGTTTGCGCAGCGCCTTCGCTTCGATCTGGCGGATACGTTCGCGGGTGACCGAGAATTGCTGGCCGACCTCTTCGAGCGTGTGGTCGGTGTTCATGCCGATGCCGAAGCGCATGCGCAGAACACGCTCTTCGCGCGGAGTCAGCGAGGCGAGGACACGGGTCGTCGTCTCGCGCAGGTTCGCCTGGATGGCGGCGTCGATCGGCAGCAGTGCGTTCTTGTCCTCGATGAAATCGCCGAGATGCGAATCCTCTTCATCGCCCACCGGGGTCTCGAGCGAGATCGGCTCCTTGGCGATCTTCAAGACCTTACGGACCTTTTCGAGCGGCATGGCGAGCTTTTCGGCCAGTTCTTCCGGCGTCGGCTCGCGGCCGATCTCATGCAGCATCTGGCGCGATGTGCGGACGATCTTGTTGATCGTCTCGATCATGTGCACCGGAATGCGGATCGTGCGGGCCTGGTCGGCGATCGAACGGGTGATCGCCTGGCGGATCCACCATGTCGCATAGGTCGAGAACTTGTAACCGCGGCGGTATTCGAACTTGTCGACCGCCTTCATCAGGCCGATATTGCCTTCCTGAATGAGGTCGAGGAACTGCAGGCCGCGGTTCGTGTATTTCTTGGCGATGGAGATGACGAGGCGAAGGTTCGCTTCGACCATTTCCTTTTTGGCGATGCGCGCTTCGCGCTCGCCCTTCTGCACCATATGCACGATGCGGCGGAATTCCGAGATCGAAATACCGGTTTCCGTCGCCAAGTTTTGGATTTCCTGGCGGATGTCGCGGATCGTCGTGTTTTCGCCCCTGGCGAATTCCTTCCAGCCGCGGGCGGCCAGATTGCCGATCGACTTCATCCAGTTCGGATCGAGCTCGGCGCCCTGATACTGCTCAAGGAAGGAGTCGCGCTTGACGCCGTAGGATTCGGCCAGACGCAGCAGGCGGCCCTCGTTGGAAACAAGGCGCTTGTTGATATCGTAAAGCTGCTCGACCAAGGCGTCGATGCGGTTCTGGTTCAACGACAGCGACTTGACGGCCTTGATCAGCTCGTCCTTGAGCTCCTTGTAGCGGCGCTCCTGGGCGGTCGACAGCGTGCCGGATGCCGACAGGCGCTGCTCGACCTGCTGGTCCTGCAGCTTGCGCAGCTTCTTGTAGGTCTCGGCGATCGTATCCAGCGTCTCCATCACCTGCGGGCGAAGCTCGGCTTCCATCGCCGCCAGCGAAAGGTTTGATTCGTCCTCGTCCTCTTCCTCCTCTTCGGGGGGCAGGCCCTCGCCGCCGACATCGGTAATGTCGTCGTCGCCGGAGCGGGCGCGGCGGGTCTTTTCCTTCTCTTCAGCGGCCTTGCGGTCGGCCTCGATCTTCTCGGGGCTCTGGAACTGCGGCGCAGCCTTGGCTTCAGGACCGGAATAGGTCGTTTCGAGATCGATGATCTCGCGCAGCAGCGTCGTGCCTTCGTTGAGTTCGTCGCGCCAGATGATGATCGCCTGGAAGGTCAGCGGGCTTTCGCAGAGGCCTGCGATCATCGTTTCGCGGCCGGCCTCGATGCGCTTGGCGATGGCGATTTCGCCCTCGCGGGAAAGAAGCTCCACAGAGCCCATCTCGCGCAGGTACATACGCACCGGATCATCGGTACGGTCAGTCGGTTCTTTCTTCTTGGCGGTCGCGAGCGCCGTGCCGCTCGAAGGCGCGAGTTCGCCGCCTTCGCTCTCCTCGTCGGAACTGGCGTCGTCATCATCGCCGCCGCTGGAAGCACCGGCTTCCTCGGCTTCTTCGTCCTCGATGACGTTGATGCCCATATCCGAAAGCATCGACATCGTGTCTTCGATCTGCTCGGACGTGACTTCCTCGGACGGCAGGACAGCATTGAGCTCGTCCATCGTCACATAGCCGCGCTTCTTGGCGGCCTTGATCATCTTCTTGACCGCGTCGTCGGAAAGATCGAGAAGAGGGCCGTCGGTTGCGCTGTCGCGTTCGACTTCCGCGTCTTCGTTCTCTTTGACCTTGGTTGCCATTTATATCGTCGCCTTCCTGACGCTATCCAATCTCGCTGCGGTAATGGGCCGTCTCAGGGCCGGACGCGTCGCTCGCGCCGCCCTCGAATCACCATTGCCCACCTAACGGGATGACATTTAAAGCCTGATTAACCACGATCGCCGGCACCGGACAGCAAAGCTTTCTTGCCTTTGGATTTCCGGCAATGGTTGCGCGATCCGCCTTGACCCAGTTCACCGTTTCAACAAGTCGAACGGTGATTCCCACATTTTTTGCTCTCGTCAAGCTTTTCCACAAAAAAAGCTCACGAAAAATCGGAAAAAGCCTTATCCACAGGCTTTGAACCGCGGCAGCGATTGCGAACCCCTTATTTAAGATGCGGCGAACAAAAGACAAGGGCAGCAAAGATTTTGCGCGCCGCGCCAGTTATTCGCGCTATTTTTGCAGTCCTATCGTTGATCTATTCGCCTCTGTCCGGACGAATCTTTGTTACTTTGCCTCGCCATCATAGGCCGTCACCTTCAGCGCGCCGAGATCGACCGCGGGAATACAGCGCAGATTGATCGAAGCCATCGCCGCACCGTCCGGGGCCACGCCTTCGCCGAACGGCGCGATGCCGCAATTGGCGCAGAAGTGATGCCGGATGACATGCCTGTTGAATGTATAGGTCGAAGGATCGGCTTCGGGTGTCTTCAGCACCAGCTTGTCGCGCGGCACGAAGGCCAGAAGCCCGCCCCGCCGCCGGCAGAGCGAACAGTTGCAATCGATAGCCTCGGTGAATTCACCTTCGACCTCGAAAGCGACCTTGCCGCAATGGCAGCTTCCTTCATAGAGCATTTTGTCCTCCTCACATCCAATCCATAACGACTTTGCCGGAGTTGCCCGACCGCATCGCCTCGAAACCGTCGCGAAATTCGCCGATCTTGATACGGTGGGTGATGATCGGCGCAAGGTCGAGACCACCTTGGACGAAGGCGATCATCTTGTACCAGGTCTCGAACATTTCGCGGCCATAGATGCCCTTGAGATTGAGCATCTTGAAGATCACTTTGTTCCAGTCGATCTCGAAGCCCGCCGGCGCAATGCCGAGAATGGCGATTTTGCCGCCATTGTTCATCTTGTCGATCATGTCGCGGAAGGCGGGTGCGGCGCCCGACATTTCAAGCCCGACGTCGAAACCTTCGGTCATGCCGATCGCCTTCATCACATCGGCGAGATTTTCGTTCGATGCGTCGACAACGTGGTCGATCCCGAGCTTGCGCGCCAGCGCCAGCCGGTGCGGATTGATATCGGTGATGACAACCTTGCGGGCGCCGGACCGTTTGGCGACGAGCGCGCCCATGATGCCGATCGGCCCGGCGCCGGTGACGAGCACGTCCTCGCCGACCAGATCGAAGGAAAGCGCGGTATGCACCGCATTGCCGAACGGATCGAAGATCGCGGCGATCTCGTCGGATATATCCTCCGGGATCGCCACGACATTGCTTTCGGGAATGCAGACGAACTCGCCGAACGAACCCGGCCGGTTGACGCCGACGCCGAGCGTGTTGCGGCAGAGATGGCCACGGCCGGCCCGGCAGTTGCGGCACTTGCCGCAGACGATATGGCCCTCGCCGGAAACCCGCTCGCCGACATGATAGCGGGTGACCGCCGAACCGATCTCGGCGATCTCGCCTGAGAATTCATGGCCGACGACCATCGGCACCGGAATGGTCTTCTGCGCCCACTGATCCCAGTTCCAGATATGCACGTCAGTACCGCAGATCGCCGATTTTTTCACCCGGATCAGCACGTCGTTCGGCCCGACCTCCGGCACCGGCACATTCTCCATCCAGAGCCCGACTTCCGCTTTCGACTTGACCAGCGCCTTCATCATGTTCGACATCGACAATATCCCGCCCTTGTTCTGGTTCCGGACCTTGCGACTCCCTCTTCTCCCACCGGGGAGAAGGTGCCCGTAGGGCGGATGAGGGGGCCACACGGCACGCCATGACTTTACTTTGTTTCTCGCTTGCCGCTCGAAACGTCGCTTTGCTCCTCCCCCTCATCTGTCCTGTCGGACATCTTCTCCCCGCTGGGGAGAAGAGGAAGATGGCAGCCCCATTCTCAAATCACGCCCAGTTCCCGCCCTGCCTCGGCAAAGGCCGCAATCGCCCGCTCGACATCTTGACGCGAATGCGCTGCCGACATCTGCGTGCGGATGCGGGCCTGGCCCTTCGGCACGACCGGGAAGGAGAATCCGATCACATAGATGCCCCTCTTCAGCATCAGGCTCGCCATGTCCTGGGCAAGCTTCGCATCTCCCAGCATGACCGGGATGATCGGATGGCCTTTGCCGGCGAGCGTGAAGCCGAGCTTGGTCATTTCGGTGCGGAAGAGATCGGCATTGTCGGACAGGCGCTTGCGCAAGGCATCACCGTTTTCGATCAGGTCGAACACCCTGAGCGAGGCAGCGGCGATGACCGGCGCCAGCGTATTCGAGAACAGATAGGGCCGCGAACGTTGCCGCAGCCATTCGACGACCTCGGCCTTGGCCGAGGTATAACCGCCGGAGGCGCCACCGAGCGCTTTGCCGAGCGTGCCGGTGATGATGTCGATCCTGCCCTCGACACCGCAATGTTCGGGCGAGCCGCGGCCGTTCTTGCCGACGAAGCCCACGGCGTGGCTGTCATCGACCATGACCATCGCGCCGTATTTCTCGGCGAGATCGCAGACGCCGCCCAAATTGGCGATGATGCCGTCCATCGAGAAGACGCCGTCGGTGGCGATCAGCTTGAAGCGGCTGCCTTCGGCCTTCTTCAATTCCTCTTCGAGTGCCGCCATGTCGTTGTTGGCGTAGCGGAAGCGCTTGGCCTTCGAAAGCCTGACGCCGTCGATGATCGAGGCATGGTTCAGTGCGTCCGAGATGATCGCGTCTTCCTCGGAGAGCAGCGTTTCGAAAAGGCCGCCATTGGCGTCGAAGCAGGAGGAATAGAGGATCGTGTCTTCCATGCCCAGGAAGGTGGAGATGCGCGCTTCGAGCTGCTTGTGCTCCTCCTGCGTGCCGCAGATGAAGCGCACCGAAGCCATGCCGTAGCCGCAGCGATCGAGTGCCTGCTTGCCGGCCTCGGCCAGTTCCTCGTTGTCGGCAAGGCCGAGATAGTTGTTGGCGCAGAAATTCAGCACCCGTTCGCCGGTCGAAATCACGATCTCGCCCGCCTGCTTGGAGCTGATGATGCGCTCGGATTTGTAGAGGCCGGCATCCTTCAGCGCCGAAATCTCGGCTTGGAGATGGGAGAGGAATTGCGAGGTCATGGGCGGCCCTTCGTAGCGATTTCCGTGCCAGCCGGGTTAGCATATCGCCGCCGGCTTGTCTTCTTCAGCGCTGGACCGAGATCAGCAGGAACATCGGCCGGTCCAATTCCTGGACCCAATCGGGATTGTCCTGCAATTCCCGATCGTTCGGGCTCCACTCCTCGACATGGCGGATGGCGAAACCAGCCGCGATCAAGGTGTTGAGCGTCGTTCCAAGCTTGCGATGCTGTTTGACGACATCCTTGGCGAGCCAGTCGGTCGTGCGCGGACCCTCGACAGCATAGCGGTCGAGCGGCCAGACACGCCGACCTTCGACATCGGTAGACCAGTCCGGGTTGCTCGGCGCCATGAAGATCGGATGCTCGATGGTGAAGACGAATCGCGATCCCGGAATAAGCGCGTCATGCACGGTGGCAACGACACCGGCAAAGTCATCGACATAGTGCAGCGCCAGCGAGCTATAGGCGAAATCGAAGGAGGCTCCGGCAAGCTGGAGATGCTCGAGATCGGCGATCTCGTAGGTGATCGCGGCTTCCGATGTATCGGTCCGTGCTCGGGCGATCATCTTTTCCGAAATATCAAGCGCGAGAACGCTTGCAGCACCTTGGCCCACGGCAAATCGCGAAAACCAGCCGAAGCCGCAACCGAGGTCAATAACGCGTTTGCCGGTAAGGTCAGGCAGAAGTGCTCGAACCGCCGGCCATTCGGACGCTCCGTCCAGCCCGCGGACGGAGCGGCTGAGTTCGCTGTATCCGGCGAAAAATTCCACTCGATCGTAGATATTTCGGGTCATCAGCGTTCCTCCTGCGAGGCAGCATCTACCATGCCTCCTGTGCCGATCTCAACAATTGGCCGCCGGCTCAGCCTCTGGTTCAAGCACTGTCGTGCGAGAGAATGATCTCCAGAAACGCGTCGCCGTAACGCTCGAGCTTCGCCTGCCCAACGCCGGATATGGCGAGCAGTTCCTTGCGGCTCCGCGGCTTCTCGGTGGCAAAGGCGATCAGCGTCGTATCGGGAAAGACGACATAGGGTGGCACGCCGAGCGATTTTGCGATCGCCATGCGCTCAGCTCGCAGCGCCTCGAACAGCGTGCCGTCGGCACCCGACAGTCCCGATTTGCGTTCACTGCGTTCCGCCTTCTTCGTCCGCCGCTCGGAGGCCGGCCGGTCCTTGCGGAAGAACACGGGCCGCTCATGTTTGAAGACGGTGCGTGCCTCCGGCTCCAGTTTCAGCGCTCCGTAAGCCTCGTGATCGACGCGGACCAGCCCCATGGCGAGCATCTGACGGAAGACCGATTGCCAGACGCGCGCCGGAATATCCTTGCCGGCGCCGAAGACCGGCATCTCTGAGTGGCCGAAGCGCTCGGTCTTCTCGTTGACGTTGCCGACGAGCACGTCGACGACATGGCCGGCGCCGAAGCGCTCGCCGGTGCGGTAGATCGCGGCCAGCGCCTTGATCGCCGCTTCCGTGCCCTCCCAGGTTTCGACCGGCTTCAGGCAGGTGTCGCAATTGCCGCATTGTCCGGCATGCGCCTCGCCGAAATGCGCAAGGATCGCTTGGCGGCGGCAGGAGGCGGTCTCGCAGATCGCCAGCAATGCATTGAGCTTGGCGCGCTCGACCCGCTTGATCTCCGCGCCAGCACTGCCCTCGTCGATCATCCGGCCGCGCTGGATGACGTCGGCCATGCCATAGGCCATCCACACTTCGGACGGCAGGCCGTCACGGCCCGCACGCCCGGTCTCCTGATAGTAGGCTTCCACCGAGCCCGGCAGGTCGAGATGAGCGACATAACGCACATTCGGCTTGTCGATACCCATGCCGAAGGCGACGGTGGCGACCAGGCAGAGGTTTTCTTCTTTCAGGAAGGCATCCTGATTGGCGTCGCGAACCGCCCTGTCCATGCCGGCATGGTAGGCAAGCGCGCGCACACCCTGCCCGTTCAGCCACTCGGCCGTATCCTCGACCTTGGCGCGGGACAGGCAATAGACGATGCCGCTGTTTCCCTTGTGGCCGGACAGGAACCGCAAGAGCTGTTGCCGCGGCTGGTCGCGCTCGACGATCTCATAGGCGATGTTCGGACGGTCGAAGCTGGTGGTGAAGATCTCGGCAGCGTCGAGCCCCAGCCGCTCGATGATGTCGTCGCGCGTATGCGGATCGGCCGTCGCCGTCAGCGCCACCCTGGGCACGCCGGGATATTGTTCGCCGAGCCGGCCGAGCGCGCGATATTCCGGCCGGAAATCATGGCCCCATTGCGAGACGCAATGGGCCTCGTCAATCGCGAACAGTGCAATCTTCTCGTTGGCGATCAGCTCGCGGAAGCCGTCGGTGAGGATGCGCTCCGGTGTGACGTAGAGAAGGTTGAGCTGACCTGCCGAAAGCGCGCGGCGGACTGCGATAAACTCCTCGCGCGACAGCGACGAGTTGAGCGCGGCGGCGCGGATGCCGAGCTGCTTCATCGCCTCCACCTGATCGCGCATCAGCGCAATCAGCGGCGAAACGACGATGCCGACGCCGTCACGGCAGAGCGCCGGAATCTGGAAGCACAGCGATTTGCCCGCGCCTGTGGGGAAGAGCACAACGGCATCGCCGCCGGCAACCACATGCTCGACCACCTGCTGCTGCTTGCCGCGGAAGGAGGAGTAGCCGTAGATCTGCTTGAGGATTTCGAGCGGCGCGCGGCCAGCGGAAAACAGCGCATCGGCGGCGGAAAAGCCCGGTTCGTTCCGTTCGGTCAGCGGCATCAGTGGTTCGCCGCCCCTTTGACGCGGCCGGAAAGCACGCCGAAGCCGTCGATGATCGCCTCCTGGTTCTCAAGGCGCACCCCTTCGAAATGCACTTCCTGCTGGGCTCGGATCAGATGAACGATCGCCTCGCCGTCGCCGGCTTCGGTCGCCAGCGCAATCTCGCGTTCGAGCTCCATCTTCTGCCGGCGCAACGCTTTTGCCCGTTTGTGGAAGGCGAGCGCCTGGCGATAACCCTCACGCGCATCCTCCATCGCCGCCTCCTCGGTCGCCGTCCAGAGCCTGGCATTGCGCACCTGCTGGTCGAGGCTCTTGATGAGAGGGCCGAACCCTTCGAATTCTAGCCGCTCGGTCAGATAGTCGCGCGTCAGATGCGGGCCGGCGACCGCAGCCGCTGCCCCAAGCATGGCCGACCAGAGCCGCTGCAGCTCGCGGCTGTCGTAGTCGATCGCGGCGATCTCGTCATAATCGTCGATCATCAGGGCCGGATGATTGACGATGGTCAGCGCCAGCACGCTTTCGCGCAACGCCGTATTGTCCCGGTGGCCACGCACCGGCCCCGAGCGGGCGAGCCGGTCGGAAATGACGCTGGGGCTTTTCGGCCCTGCCTTGCCCGCATTATCGCGGCCCGTCCGGGAATTGCCGTTGCCGTTGAAGCCGCGGCGTTCGCCATTGTTGCGGTTCTGGAACTGCGGCTGGAAGAAGGTGTTCAGCCGATCGCGGATATCCTGCTGGTAATGGCGGCGCACATTCTCGTCGGCGATGACGGCAACCAGCTGTTTCAGCCGCGCCTCGAGTTCGGCGCGCGCCTCGGGCGTGTCGAACTTGCCGGTGTTGATCTCCCGGCTCCACAGCATCTCCGAAAGCGGCTTCGCCTGGCTCATCACCTTGTCGAAGGGTGTGCGCCCATCGTCGCGCACGAGATCGTCCGGGTCCTTGCCATCCGGCAGAAGCGCGAAACGGACCGAACGGCCGGGCTTCAAATGCGGCAGCGCCAGTTCGGCGGCGCGATTGGCGGCGCGAACGCCGGCGCCGTCGCCGTCAAAGCAGAGCACCGGCTGCGGCACCATCTTCCAGAGGAGCTCGAGCTGGTTTTCGGTGAGCGCCGTGCCGAGCGGCGCGACGGCGTTCTCGATGCCGGCCTGATGCAGCGCGATCACGTCCATATAGCCTTCGACGGCGATGATGGTGCCGGTCACATTATCGTCCTGAGGATCGCTGCGGCCCGGACCCTGGATCGCGCGGCGCGCGCGGGCGAAATTGTAAAGTACATTGCCCTTGTGGAAGAGCTCCGTCTCGTTGGAATTTAGATATTTCGCCGGCGCATCGGCCGACATGGCGCGGCCGCCGAAAGCGATCACCTTTTCCCGCGACGAGAGGATCGGGAACATGATGCGGTCGCGGAAGCGATCGTAGGAAACCGGCACGTTTTCGTGAACGACCAGGCCGCAAGCCTCGATCTGCTCTTTGGTGACGCCCTTGCCGGCGAGAAATTCCTTGAGCGCATTGCGGCTATCCGGCGCATAGCCGAGACGGAAGGTCTCGATGGTGCGCCCAGTCAGCCCACGGTCGCGCAGATAGGCGCGCGCCCTCGCCCCATTCGCCGTCTGCAATTGATCCTGGAAAAATTGTGTCGCCATTTCCATGACGTCGATCAGCGAGCCACGCTCCTTCTCGCGCTTCTCCATCACGGGATCGGCAAGCGGCATCGGAACGCCGGCCATATCGGCGATCTGCTGCACCGCCTCGGGGAAACTCAGACCCTCCAGCTCGGTGAGGAAGCGAAAATGGTCGCCGGTGAGGCCGCAGCCGAAGCAGTGATAGCGGCCCTTCCGGTCCTCGCAGTGGAAGCTCGGCGACTTCTCGCCGTGGAACGGGCAGCAAGCCCAGTAATCGCCGCGCGACACGTTGGTCTTGCGCTTGTCCCAGCTCACGCGGCGCGCGATCACGTTCGAAATCGGAACGCGGTCGCGGATATCATCGAGAAAGGTGTTGGAAAAGCGCATTTATACCTCTTGGCCAACCTCCATATAAGCTGCTTTGCCGCTCCATGCCACGAAACTTGTCATCAAAACCCGCTATTCACAGGCAAGTGCACCCATGGCCATCAGCGCTGTTTATCCCATCAACAACGCGTTATCGCCCCCTGCGACAGGGTGCGACATTATTGTCTTTCAAGCGCCGAAATTCCACCGTTGCAAATGTCTCGGCTAGAGCGTCGACCCTTAGCAGAATTGAATTAAAACGTTCTAAAACAGACACTTATCTCGCGCATCGATTGTGCAACTCTATTCCGCCGGCGCCTGCCGAGCCTTTGCTGCGGCGCCTCCAAAATCGATGTTTTCGGCAATTATTATTTTTTTGTAATTTGAACAAGCCGCCGCACCGCAATAGGTTCGATCTCAACAAAGCGATCCCCGAGCGAAGCACCATCCCTACCCCCGGCGCCGCTTCGCAAGGGTGCCTTTGCAAATACCCTCCGGCTTGGGCCTCGGCCCTGCGTTTGCCGGCGGAAGCAAAGAGCAAGAAGGCAGGAGCGCCCCCAGCTCCTGCCTTCTTAAATTTTGGCTCCCTTTGCGACAACTCTCCTTTGAAATTAACCGCTTATTGACAAAACCGTTGACAGGCAGCGCTTGCATGAAAGATGTATGCGCCGAACTCCTGGACCCCTCCAAATGGCTTTTACCGCGGAAAACCTCGCAGCCGACGATCGCTTTCTCGCTGCGATCCTGCATTGCGCCGATCAGATGCTCTCGATCTATCGCGAGAGCCCGCGCATCGCCTCGATTTTCGCCGCGCAGCAGCGCTGGCTGATGGCCCATGCCGGCTTCGCGCTTCATTACGGTTATCCCGACGACGGCAAGAGCGGCCTCTATTCCGGCCGCTTCATCGATTTCGCGGTCAGGAACGACATCGCCAGCCGCAATACAGCCGCGGCCTTCATGCAGGAAATGTTGGCCTATCGTTTCCTGCGGCCGGTTCCCGGCCCCGACAAGCGCACGCGCTATCTGGAGCCCACGGAAACCGCTGAGCAGCATTTCACCCGATGGCTCGTTGCCCATCTGATGATCCTCGACAACCTCGATGGCGGTGAACGCGCCGGCAAGGTCACCGCCGATCCCTCGGCGTTGATGGCAGCGATCCAGCCGCGGATCGCCAGGGCGATCATTGGCAGCGAGGCGGTGCGCAATCCAGGCCCCACCTTCAACCTCTTCAACTGGGCAAATACCGGCGGGCTGGTGATGGACTACCTGATCTCGCGCCTTCCGGAATTTCCTCGGACGGCCGAACGTGTCGTGCTCGGCCCTCTGTCTCTCAGGGAAATCCGCGAACAGTTCATGATCTCCAACACCCACCTGAAGCGGCTTCTGACACAGGCAGCGGCGATGGAGAGTGTCGGGTGGACAGCACCCTCCCGCAAGGGCGACTTCTGGCTGTCGCGCCGCTTCATCCTCGAATATTGGAACTATCAGGCGGCGAAATTCGCCATCATCGATGCCGCAGCCGAAGCGGTGCTGGGGCCTGCGGTCCGCGACGAACCGCAAGCAAGACGTGTCAGCTGAGCAATTCCAGGAAAAGTGTGAAGCGGTTTTCCCAGGCAAAGCGCGAAGTGCTTTTGCCGGGAATTGCGTAAAACAAAATTGGAGCGGTTCAGCTTCCATGAATGCAGGACCGCTCCAAAGACGGATCAGCTCAACAATTCCTTGACGGTCGCCGACGCCTTGGCGAAATCCATCTGGCCGGCATAACGCTCCTTCAGCGCCGCCATCACCTTGCCCATGTCCTTGGCACCCGCGGCGCCCGTCTCGGCGATAATTGCCGAGACATTGGCGCGCACCTCACCGTCCGAAAGTTGCTTCGGCATGAAATCCTGGATGACGATGATTTCGGCGCGCTCCTTGGCGGCAAGCTCCGGCCGGGAATTCTCCTCGTAGATCTTTGCCGACTCGTCGCGCTGCTTTACCATCTTGGCGAGAATCTGCAGAATCTCGTCGTCGCTCGCCTGCTCCTTGCCGGTGCCGCGATTGGCGATATCCCGGTCCTTGACCGCGGCCTGAATCAGCCGGACGGTGGAAAGCCGCTCCGCATTCTTGGCCTTCATCGCCTCTTTCAGCTGGGTGGCGAGTTGATCGCGCAGCATGGTCTTTACTCCTGTTTTGATGCCGCTTCATAAACCACGCTGATGCGGCGGATCAAATAAATTGCGCGGTCGACGCGATAAACCGCAGGAAAACGGCGGCAATCTCGGCTAGAAAGATTGACCGCAGACGAATGCATGGCTATCTACCGCCACCTGCACCAAAATTCGTGATCAGGCCTGAAGCGCGCGGCATAGCCGTGTCCACACGCCTGCGAGATCAAATGGCGACGAGCGCCGCAACGCGCGCACCGGCCGCCGGAAACGGGATGAAGATGACCGCGACAGCACCCTGGACAATCGAAAAGCCGACCGCCCTGCTCGTTCTTGCCGACGGCACGGTCATCGAAGGCAAGGGCATCGGCGCCACCGGCAAGGTGCCGGCCGAAGTGGTCTTCAATACGGCGCTGACCGGTTATGAGGAGATCCTGACCGACCCCTCCTATCTCGGCCAGATCGTCACCTTCACCTTTCCGCATATCGGCAATATCGGCACCAACGATGAAGACATCGAGGACCTGACGCCTGCCGCCCGCCACGGCGCCGTCGGCGTCATCTTCAAGGCCGACATCACCGACCCTTCGAACTATCGCGCCGCCAAGCATCTCGACCAATGGCTGAAGGCGCGCGGCGTCGTCGGCCTCTGCGGCATCGACACGCGCGCACTGACCGCCTGGATCCGCGAGAACGGCGCCCCGAACGCGGTGATCGCCCACGATCCGAACGGCGTCTTCGACATCGAGGCGTTGAAGGCCGAAGCCAAGGCCTGGAGCGGCCTCGAAGGCCTCGACCTTGCCAAGATCGCCTCGTCGGGCCAGTCCTCGCAATGGACGGAAACGCCGTGGGTCTGGAACGAAGGTTACGGCCAGCTCAGTGCAACGGACGCGAAATACCACGTTGTCTGCCTCGACTACGGCGTCAAGCGCAACATCCTGCGCCTGTTTGCCGGTCTCGACTGCAAGGTGACCGTCGTGCCGGCCGCAACGAGCGCCGAAGACGTGCTCGCCATGCAGCCGGACGGCATCTTCCTGTCGAACGGCCCGGGCGATCCGGCGGCAACCGGCGAATATGCCGTGCCTGTGATCAAGACGCTAGTTAAGACCGATATCCCGGTCTTCGGCATCTGCCTCGGCCATCAGATGCTGGGTCTTGCCCTCGGCGCCAAGACCGAGAAGATGCATCAGGGTCATCACGGCGCCAATCATCCCGTCAAGGATCATACCACCGGCAAGGTCGAGATCGTCTCGATGAACCATGGCTTCGCGGTCGACTCGAAATCACTGCCCGATGGCGTTGAAGAGACTCATATTTCGCTTTTCGACGGCACCAATTGCGGCCTGCGCGTCCTCGGCAAACAGGTCTTCTCCGTCCAGCACCATCCGGAAGCCTCTCCCGGGCCCCAGGACAGCCACTATCTCTTCCGCCGCTTCATCAACATGGTGCGCGAGAAGAAGGGCGAGCCGGCCCTCGCCGAACGCTGATTTCAATGCCGCCCCCATTTCAGATGAAGGCTCGCCTATAGGCGAGCCTTTAACATATTGACAAACCTCACTCTTCGTCATCCTCGGCCTTGTGCCGAGGATCTGCTGCCATATCGACTGGAGGCAGATGCTCGGGACAAGCCCGAGCATGACGAAAGTTGTGTTGGCGCGCTTGTCAGCAGTCTAAGGGTTCGCACCGCGAGCCTTTTTCTTTGCCTTGCATGTTGACCTCGACTTAACTTGAGGAATTACAAACTCCCCGCAGACATCTAATGCAGGAGAAAATAGATGAGCGGAGCCTACTTTCGTGTCGACAAATTCGTCGTGCCGGCCGCGGCGCGTGAGGAATTTCTCGTCAAAGTGATGATGACCCACAAGCTGCTGGAGGCCCAGGAGGGTTTCATCGACCACAGAGTGCTGGAACAGGTCGCTGGTCCCGGCGAGTTCAACTTCGTGACCATCGCCCAATGGGAAAGCGCCGAGGTCGTCGAGCGTGCGCGGGCAGCCGTCGCCGCCGCGTACGAGGCGGCGAATTTCGATCCGCAGGAACTGTTCGCGCGCCTCGGCATCCGCGCCGATATCGCCAGCTACAAGCCTGTCGCGGCGTGAGCTACGCGGCCGGCTCAGGCGCCGGCCGTCGCTCCCTCCCGGCGAAGGAGAAGGTAGAACCGCCAGCAGAGCATGACGGCCGCCGCCGCCAGCCCGACGAGGAACCCGAACCAGATACCGATGCCGCCGAAGCCGAGCGGGAAGGCAAAGGCCCAGGCAAGGAAGAAGCCAATCGGCCAATAGGCAATCAACGCCATGATCATCGGCACACGTGCGTCCTTGAGGCCGCGCAGCAATCCGTTGGCGATCACCTGCAGGCCATCGACCAACTGGAAAAGCCCGGCGACGACAATCAACGGTCCGGCATAGGCAAGCACCTGGGGCGCCTCCGGCGAGTGAACGTCGAGGAACCAGCTGCCGAGGAATTGCGGCATAGTGGCAAACAGCACCGAGCCCACCGCTGAAATGGCGCAGGCAAGGATGAGCACCATGATCGAAGCGCGTACCACCCCCCGGTAATCACCCTGCCCGTGGGCGACGCCGACGCGCACCGTCGCCGCTTGGCTGAGGCCGAGCGGGATCATGAAGGCGATCGAGGCCCATTGCAGGGCGATGCCGTGGGCGGCGAGCTCGATGGTGCCGATATACCCCATCAACAGCGACGCCACGGTGAACAGGCTGACCTCGGCAAGGATGGTCACGCTGATCGGCAGACCAAGCCGGATGACCTCCAGCAAAGCATGCCAGTCGGGCTTCCAGAACCGCACGAAGATCTCGTAGCGCCGCGTCTCTTCCCGCCGCTGCACAAAAGCCAGGATGAAGAGGAAACCAGCTGTCTGGACGACGACCGAAACGATCGCCGCTCCCTCGAGCCCCATCACCGGAAAGCCGAAATGGCCAAGCACGAGGGCATAGGCGAAGATCGCGTTCATCACCAGCGTGACGACGGTGACGTTGAGGATGATGCCCGCCTTGCCGATGGCGCTGACCAGCGCGCGCATGACGTTGAAGAGCAGCGCCGGCAGCAGGCCGAACTGGCCGATCATGATGTAGCCATGAGCGAGCTTGGCCACTTCGGGCTTTTGCTGTGCGAAGAGAAGGATCCGCTCCGAATTGAAGAAGGCCGGCTGCATGATGACCCAGTATGCGATCACTACCCACAGACCCATGCGCAACGCCCGGCGCACAGAGACGACGTCGCCGCGGCCATAGGCCTGCGCCACCATCGGAATGACGGCGATGGCAAAGCCCGAGCCGAAGATCAGGATCGTGAACAGGAATTGCGCCGAAAGCACCATCGCCGCCAGATGTTCGGCGCCGAGACGACCGACGATCATCACGTCGGTGGTGTTGATGCCGAGTTGGGCAAGCTGCGCGCCGATCAGCGGAATGCCGAGCGCCAGCGTTGCACGGAAATGTGCGCCCCAACGATTATCGGTTGCCGGCGCAAGCCTGCGCGCGTCGATCGGCGTGTCCATGACACCAGTCCTGTGATTGAAATATGTGTCACCGCAACTTGCGGCGAAATATCCTTCGGGCTTAGATCAAAGTCCCGCAAAGAACTACCCCAAAGCAGGCAGATGATGAAAAATTCATCATCGCATCATCATTTCTGATCGATCAACCCGCCGCTTCCAGCGCCTCGTCCGGCTCACGGACCCGGACCCGTACGAGAAACACGCCTGAAGCCAGCAGGATGAACAGGGCGGCGGTCAGATAGGGTGCGCCGGCAAAGGTGACGGGCGCCTCCGGCCGGGTGAAATAGCTGAACAATTGCGTGAAGATCAGCGGCCCGAGGATGGTGGTGATGCTGCTGAGGCTGGTTAGCGCACCCTGCAGTTCCCCCTGCGCCGAGGGCGGCACCTTGCCGGCGGCGATACTGCGCAGCGGCGGATCGGCGACGTTCTCCATGACGGTCGCGACGATGACGACATAGACCACCCAGCCTTCCCAGGCAAAAGCATAGCCGGTGAGTCCGACGGCCGAGAAACAGAGGCCGAGCAGAGCCGTCTTCCACTCGCCGAGAACCGGCACGATACGCGGCAGAACCAGCCCCATGATGAGCGCCGCGCCGATGCCGTAAATACCGAGCGACAGGCCGATCTGTCCCTCGCTCCAGCCGTAGCGATAGGTCGAGACGAACGACCAGACCGAGGGATAGACGGCATGCGCCAGGAAGAACAAGAACATCACGAGGCTGACCCAGCCGATGCCGGGATAGTGGCGCATCTGTCGCAACGCGCCGAGCGGATTGGCACGTTTCCACTCGAACCGGCGGCGGTTTTTCGCCTCCAGGGTTTCCGGCAACAGGAAGCAGGCGGCGATGAAATTGACGAGAGACAGCGCAGCCGCGCCGAGGAACGGCACACGCGGGCCGAATTCGCCGAGCACACCGCCGATGACCGGGCCGATCGTGAAACCGACGCCGAAGGCGATGCCGATCAATCCGAAATTCTTTGCCCGGTTCTCCTCCGTGCTGATGTCGGCGATATAGGCCGAGCAGGTGGCAAAACTGCCGCCGCTGATGCCGGCAAGCACGCGGCCGACGAACAGCATCCAGAAGCTGGTGGCGATGCCGCAGATGAAATTGTCGATCGCAAAAGTCAGCACCGAAAGCAACAGGATCGGCCGGCGGCCGAACCGGTCGGAGAGATTTCCGAGCAGTGGCGCGAACAGGAATTGCATGCCGGCATAGACGAGCATCAGCCAGCCCCCGTCGATCGCCGCATCGCTGACGCCGCCGCCGGTCAGTTGCTCCAGATAGGCGGGCAGCACCGGCATGATGATGGCAATGCCGATAATGTCGAGGAAAAGGATGATGAAGACCAGAAAAAGGCCGCGGCGAACGAATTTAGGATCAAGCATGAGGCATCTCTACGGCGGTTGGTCCTGAAAAGACGATCTCGTCGCCGAGAAAGTGACATAGCTCAGAACATAAACCGAAACAATCCGTGAACATTTCAAAGTTTTTGATAGTGCTGAACGGGCAATTTATAATTTGCCTCAACCGCAGAGCGCGGCAACGTGATCATTGCCTCCCTTGCAATCGCGATAACGGCATCCAGATCATTCTAAAAAAGATCGTTCATTGTGCATTCCGCCGCACGGCCCGTTCGACGCCATCCGGATTATCGCGCAGGAGCGAAGGCTGTAAAACAGCACCCGACAGCACTGCTCGGCGCTGATGAGGAGAAGACAATGCAGACCTATCGTCTGGGAAAGACCGGACCCGAAGTCTCGGCCATCGGCCTCGGCTGCATGGGCATGTCGGGCATGTACGGCCCCTCCGACAGAGCAGAAAGCATCGCGACGATCCATGCCGCGCTCGATGCCGGCATCAACCTGCTCGACACCGGCGATTTCTACGGCATGGGCCATAACGAGATGCTGATCGGCGAAGCACTGAAGGGCCGCAGGCGCGAGGATGCCGTCATCAGTGTCAAGTTCGGGGCCTTGCGCGATCCTGCAGGCGGCTGGAACGGCGTCGACGCCCGGCCGGTCGCGGTTAAGAACTTCCTCACTTATACACTGCAGCGCCTCGGCGTCGACTATATCGACATCTACCGCCCGGCCCGGCTCGATCCGAACGTGCCGATCGAGGACACGGTCGGCGCCATCGCCGATATGGTTAAAGCGGGTTATGTCAGGCACATCGGCCTGTCGGAAGTCGGCGCCGACACCATCCGCTGCGCCGCCACCGTTGCCCCGATCGTCGACCTGCAGATCGAATATTCGCTGATCTCGCGCGGCATTGAAGAGAAGATCCTGCCGACGACACGCGAACTCGGCATCTCGATCACCGCCTATGGCGTACTCTCGCGCGGCCTGATCAGCGGCCACTGGCAAAAGGGCCAGGGTGCGACGGCCGGCGATTTCCGTGCCTACAGCCCACGCTTCCAGGAAGGCAATATCGAGCAGAACCTCGCTTTGGTGGAAAAGCTGCGTGAGATTGCAGAGGTAAAAAGCGTCTCGGTCGCCCAGATCGCCATCGCCTGGGTCGCCGCCAAGGGCAAGGATATCGTCCCGCTCATCGGCGCCCGCCGCCGCGACCGGCTGACCGAGGCTCTCGGCTCGCGCGCGGTCGACCTATCGAAAGAAGATTTCGTCGCCATCGAACGCGCCGTGCCGAAGGATGCGGCTGCCGGTAGGCGCTATCCCGAGCATATGCTGCAGCATATGGACAGTGAGAGGTGAGCGGGTGGAAGGGCAATCACCACTCTTCCAACACAGCGTTATTCCCTCACCCTCAAACCGGCCCTGAGAACGTGTCGCAAGCCGACAGCTGGCCGCTGTCGAAGCCGCGCTTGAACCATCTGACGCGCTGTTGTGATGTGCCGTGGTTGAAACTCTCAGGCACGACATAACCCTGCGACCGTTTCTGCAGGGTATCGTCGCCGATCTGCTGAGCGGCGTTCAGCGCTTCCTCCAGATCGCCTGACTCCAGCAGGCCTTTCTGCTGGGTATATTTGCCCCAGATGCCGGCGAAGCAATCGGCCTGCAGCTCGACGCGCACCGACATCTTGTTGGCCTCCTCCTCGCTCATGCGCTGGCGGGCCTGGTTGAACTTCGGCAGGATGCCGAGCAGGTTCTGCACGTGATGGCCGACCTCGTGAGCGACGACATAGGCCTCGGCGAAATCGCCCGACGCGCCGAACCGGTCGGAGAGCTCCTGGAAGAAATCCGTGTCGAGATAGAGCTTATGGTCACCGGGGCAGTAGAACGGCCCGGTTGCAGCCGATGCTGAGCCGCAGGCCGATGCCGTCGAGCCCGAAAACAGCACGAGACGCGGCTCCTCGTACGTCTGGCCTTGCGCCTGGAAGATGCCCGTCCAGGTATCCTCGGTTTCGGCAAGCACGGTACGCATGAAGGCGGTCATCTCATCATTGGCAGGCGTGCGTGCTCCTCCAGACTGGCTCTGCTCGTAGCCGGGGCCGCTCGTCGTGCCGCCGTTATCAAGCACCTGCATCAGATCGATGCCCATTGCCTTGAAGATAAAATAGATGACGACGAGGAAGATGATCGTGCCGATGCTCAGGCCACCGCCGGCACGGCGAACGCCGCCGCCGGAGGGAAAATTGAAGCCACCGCCGCGGCCAAAACCGCCGCTGCTCGGGTCGCCGCGGCGATCTTCGATATTGTCGGACTGACGCCGGCCTCTCCATTCCATCTTCGTTCTCCCCGGCAATGCCGTGCTTGCACCTTAAGGAATCTATATATCCGTCGACGGCCGGAATTCCAGCGGCTTCATCGGGCAATCAGACCATGCCTGGGGCAAGATCGTGGACCGCTGCAGCGCTTCCACCCAAGGGCATTGCACCGAGGTAGTGACCAGCCGCGGGCGAGAACCGAAACGCTCTGAAGCAAGCCGCCGCGACGACGCGGGCGCCGATCTCTCTGCTTCTGGCCGGATCAGGGTCGTGCCGCTGCATCCAAGCGGATCGGGCTTCACGAAGCCGCGGTCGACCTCGCCCGTCCGGCGCGTCATGGCGAAATCTGGGTGCTCGTCCTGCCTGAGGGGAAACAGCCTGCCGCGCGGCGTTGGATTCCTGTCGATTCCGCGATTTATGGGGTTCCGTTTGCAAGTACATTTGCCTATAAGCCGCTTCTAGCCTGAAAAGACCCTCAATGCGCGACCCGACCCGGTGATCTCCCACCCTGGCCGGCTTTTTGCGCAGCCAGACAATGGATATCGCCCATGCCGAAGCGCCAAGACATCAAATCGATCCTCATCATCGGCGCGGGACCGATCGTTATTGGCCAGGCTTGCGAGTTCGACTATTCCGGCACCCAGGCCTGCAAGGCGCTGAAGGAGGAGGGCTACCGCGTCATCCTCGTCAATTCCAACCCGGCGACGATCATGACCGATCCGGGCCTTGCCGACGCCACCTATGTCGAGCCGATCACCCCAGAGGTCGTCGCCAAGATTATCGCCAAGGAGCGCCCGGATGCGCTGCTGCCGACCATGGGCGGCCAGACGGCGCTGAACACCGCGCTTTCACTGAAGCGCATGGGCGTGCTCGACCGTTACAATGTCGAAATGATCGGCGCCAAGCCCGCCGCCATCGACATGGCCGAGGACCGCGCGCTGTTTCGCGAAGCGATGGCCCGGATCGGGCTGGAAACGCCGCGCTCGATGCTGGCGAACGCCACCGACATCAAGGACCTCGACCGCAAGACGCACGAGGCCGAGCGCAACAAGCTGCGCGACAGCCTCTCCGGATCCGACCTCGACAAGGCACTGGACGAGCTGGAAAACCAGTGGAACCTCGGCGAGAGCGATCGTAAGCAGCGATACATCAGCCACGCCATGGCGATCGCCGCCCAGGCGATCGACCATGTCGGCCTGCCCGCCATCATCCGCCCCTCCTTCACCATGGGCGGCACCGGCGGCGGCATCGCCTATAACCGGTCGGAATTCTTCGAGATCGTCGGCGGTGGCCTCGACGCCTCGCCGACCACCGAAGTGCTGGTCGAGGAATCGGTGCTCGGATGGAAGGAATATGAAATGGAGGTCGTCCGCGACAAGGCGGACAACTGCATCATCATCTGCTCCATCGAAAACATCGACCCGATGGGCGTCCATACCGGCGATTCGATCACCGTCGCGCCGGCGCTGACGCTGACCGACAAGGAATACCAGATCATGCGCAACGCCTCGATCGCGGTGCTGCGCGAGATCGGCGTTGAGACCGGCGGCTCGAACGTCCAGTTCGCCGTCAATCCGAAAGACGGCCGCCTCGTCGTCATCGAGATGAACCCGCGCGTCTCGCGTTCGTCGGCGCTGGCATCCAAGGCCACCGGCTTCCCGATCGCCAAGATCGCCGCCAAGCTCGCCATCGGTTATACGCTCGACGAATTGGACAACGACATCACCGGCGGCGCAACGCCCGCCTCGTTCGAACCGTCGATCGACTACGTCGTCACCAAGATCCCGCGTTTCGCCTTCGAGAAATTCCCCGGCGCCTCGCCGGTGCTGACGACCGCGATGAAGTCGGTCGGCGAAGTCATGGCGATCGGCCGCACCTTCGCCGAATCTCTGCAGAAGGCGCTGCGCGGCCTCGAAACCGGCCTGACCGGCCTCGACGAAATCGAGATCCCCGACTCCGAGGAAGGCGAATCCAGCCACAACGCCATCCGCGCCGCCATCGGCACGCCGACGCCGGATCGCCTGCGCATGGTCGCCCAGGCATTGCGCATGGGTCTCAGCATCGAAGAGGTGCATGAAGGCTGCAAGATCGATCCCTGGTTCATCGCCGAGCTTAAGAACATCATCGACACGGAAGCCCGTATCCGCGAGCATGGCCTGCCCGAAGATGCCGATAACCTCCGCATGCTGAAGGCGATGGGCTTTTCCGACGCCCGTCTGGCGACGCTGACCGGCAAGCGCCCCAAGCAGGTCGCCGAATTTCGCAACAGCCTGAACGTCCGCCCTGTGTTCAAGCGCATCGATACCTGTGCGGCCGAATTCGCCTCGCCGACTGCCTACATGTATTCGACCTATGAGACGCCCTTCGTCGGCGCCGCCCGCTCCGAGGCGGACGTGTCCGACCGCAAGAAGGTCGTCATCCTCGGCGGCGGCCCGAACCGCATCGGCCAGGGCATCGAGTTCGACTATTGCTGCTGCCATGCCGCCTTCGCGCTGAAGGATGCGGGTTATGAAGCGATCATGATCAACTGCAACCCTGAAACCGTCTCGACCGACTACGACACCTCGGACCGCCTCTATTTCGAGCCGCTGACGGCCGAGGACGTGATCGAGATCCTGCGCGCCGAGCAGGAAAAGGGCGAAGTCGTCGGCGTCATCGTCCAGTTCGGCGGCCAGACACCGCTGAAGCTTGCCGAAGCGCTTGAGAAGAACGGCATCCCGATCCTCGGCACTGCGCCTGATATGATCGACCTCGCCGAGGACCGCGACCGCTTCCAGAAGCTGCTGATGAAGCTCGATCTCAACCAGCCGAACAACGGTATCGCCTATTCGGTCGAGCAGGCCCGCATGGTCGCTACCGAAATCGGCTTCCCGCTGGTCGTGCGCCCCTCCTACGTGCTCGGCGGCCGCGCCATGCAGATCCTGCATTCGGAAGGCCAGCTGCAGAGCTACCTGCTCGACACGGTTCCCGAACTGGTGCCGGAGGACATCAAGCAGCGCTATCCCAACGACAAGACGGGCCAGATCAACACCCTGCTCGGCAAGAACCCGCTGCTCTTCGACAGCTATCTCTCTCATGCCATCGAAGTCGATGTCGACTGCCTGTCCGACGGCACCGACGTCTATGTCGCCGGCATCATGGAGCATATCGAGGAAGCCGGCATTCATTCCGGCGACAGCGCCTGCTCGCTGCCACCGCGCACGCTCTCCCCCGAAATGCTAGACGAGTTGGAACGCCAGGCGAAGGCGATGGCCAAGGCGCTCAACGTCGGCGGCCTGATGAACGTCCAGTTCGCCATCAAGGACGGCACCGTCTACGTTCTCGAAGTCAATCCGCGCGCCTCGCGCACCGTGCCCTTCGTCGCCAAGACCATCGGCGCGCCGATCGCCAAGATCGCCGCCCGCGTCATGGCTGGCGAGAAACTCGATGCAGCCTTTGCCGCCTATGGCGAAAAGCCCGATCCACGCAAGCTGAAGCACATCGCCGTCAAGGAAGCCGTCTTCCCCTTCGCCCGTTTCCCCGGTGTCGACACGCTACTCGGCCCGGAAATGCGCTCGACCGGCGAAGTCATCGGCCTCGACACCGATTTCGCTCTCGCCTTTGCCAAGTCGCAGCTCGGCGCCAGCGTCGAGCTGCCGCGTGACGGGACGGTCTTCGTCTCCGTGCGCGACGCGGACAAGCTGCGCGTACTCCCGGCGATCCGCATCCTCGTCGAACAGGGCTTCAAGGTGCTGGCGACCGGCGGCACGGCCCGCTTCCTCGGCGAAAACGGCATCACCGCCACCAAGATCAACAAGGTGCTGGAAGGCCGCCCGCACATCGAGGACGCTATCCGCAACCGTCAGGTCCAGCTCGTCATCAACACCACCGACGGCAACAAGGCGATCTCCGACTCCAAGTCGCTGCGCCGCGCGACGCTGATGCAGAAGGTGCCTTATTACACGACGATGGCAGGTGCTGAGGCCGCCGCCCAGGCGATCAAGGCGCTGAAGGCCGGCAATCTCGAAGTGCGGCCGCTGCAGAGCTACTTCGCCTGAGATTAACGCATGTCGCCCGGAAGTGTGCAGCGGTTCCGGGACAACGACATGCATAAAACAAAGGGCTAAAGCGCGTCGCATGAATCAAATTTGATGCGTCGCGCTTTAGAGCAATTCCAGCAAAAGAGTGCCGCGGTTTTGCGTCCGGAATTGCCTAAGAACAAAGAGACAGCGCCATCGCTCGATGAGCGGTGGCGGCAGCTCAAGCGGAATCAATTTATTCGGCGGCTGTCATAAGCCGCTGAATTTTCATCATGTCCTCGCGAAATCGCGCGAGCTCCTCCGCCTTCAGCCGCTCGTCGGGGATACGCAGCAGATAGGATGGATGCACCGTCACGAAGAGCGTGCGTCCTCCATCGATCGCCATTGCTTTCCCCCTGACATCTTGCAGGCGCTGTTTGACATCGGTCAGCGCCGCGAGCGCCGTTGCCCCCATGGCAACGATGAGCTTCGGCTCGACCAGCCCCATCTCCAGATTGAGCCACCAGCGGCAGTGCTTTACCTCGCCCATATTAGGCTTCTGGTGGATACGGCGTTTGCCGCGCGGCTCATATTTGAAATGCTTGACGGCATTGGTAACGTAAAGCGTCGAGCGGTCGATGCCCGCCTCGGCGATCACCTGGTCGAGGAGCCGGCCGGCCGGACCGACGAAGGGGCGTCCTGCTATATCCTCCTGGTCGCCCGGCTGCTCGCCGACGAACATCACCTCTGCATCGCGCGGTCCCTCCCCGAAGACGGTCTGCGTCGCCTTGGCATGAAGCGGGCAGCGGGTGCAGACGTCAGCTTCCGCGCGCAACGCTTCCAGCGTGCCGGCCGGCGCCTCGGGTTCGGCAGGGATATTGCGCGCCGCGTCCTGCAGGCGGTCGTGAAAGGGCAGCGATTGCGTCGCCTCGCGCGCGGCCATGGCCCGCACCTTGCTCTCCGCCGATGCGATCAGCCCGGGGATGAGGTCGGCCTCCGGCAGGTTCTTCCAATATTTTTTTGGCATTTCCGCTTGCATCGCCTTCAGCTTCAATCGCGCCGGGTTGAAGATGCTGGCATAGTAGGTGCGCCAGAGTTCATCGGTGGCATCGGTGAGATTGGGCTTCTCGCATGGCGCGTCGCTCATCGTCAGCCGCTCGCCGTCCCAGGCGGCCGACCCCTTGGGCGTGACGATCAGCCAATCCATGTCAGTGAAACGGCGCTGGAAGAAGGGCGCCGTGCGCCGGACGATATGGTGGTCCGGCTCAAACCAGGCGAGGAATTTTCGACGATCTGCCGTTGCGGCACCAACCTCCTTGAAGCGGACGAAAGCGGTCATCTTGTGCGCGTCACGCCGAACGTTTTTCGCCATCAGCCGGGCCCGCACGACGTCCTCGTCGGAGGCCACTTCCAGCAATTGCCGGTCCAGTTGCAGTCGCCAGAGCAGTCGGTAAAGCAACGAGAACCGTGCCGGATCGGAATTGCAGAGAACCGTTTCCGCCAGCTCGATGAAGGCTGGCGGCACCGTCATCGGCTTGCGTGTTATCGCAGGCGTCGGCGGCATGGCGTCGCGTTGAAATGCAAGATCCGGCTCCGCGGCTTTTTCGCGCCAATCGATTTCATCAGGCAATATGCCGGCGGCGGCAAAAGCGCGCGCGGCATCGCGCCATTCGGCAAGCTCGCCCCGTCCTGCAAGCACGACCCGGCGCATCACAGCAACGACAATTGTTCGGGTTTCGGCTCGAACATGGCGCGAAGGTCCGGCCGGTCGATCAGCCGGCGCGGCGACCAGCCTTCCGCCGAGATGAAAGATTGGACCTTCTTGATCGACACGCCGAGCCGCGAGAGATCGTCGAGCCGCAGGCGACGAAACCGGCGTGCCGAAACGATCGCTTTGACGGTCTTGGTCCCGAGACCCGGCACACGCAGCAACCGCTCGCGCTCGGCCCTGTTGATATCGACGGGAAAATCGGCGCGGTTGGCGAGCGCCCAGGCAAGTTTGGGGTCGAGGTTAAGATCGAGCATGCCGCCCACCTGGTTGGCGGTGATCTCATCGATGCCGAAACCATAGAATCGATAGAGCCAGTCGGCCTGATAGAGCCGGTGTTCGCGCATCAGCGGCGGTTTGATCAGCGGCAGGTTTTTGGACGAATCCGGGATCGGGCTGAAGGCGGAATAATAGACACGCTTCAGGCCGTAGCTGCTGTAAAGCCTGCCGCTGGTCGCCAGGATCGTCGCATCGTTCGCTCCGTCGGCGCCAACGATCATCTGCGTGCTCTGGCCGGCCGGCACGAAACGCTGACGCTTCTTTGTCTGCAGCGTCGGTTCGCCGGCGGCTTCGATCTTCAGCCTGAGATCGCCCATTGATCGGCGGATATTGGCGGGTTTCTTTTCCGGCGCAAAGCGGCTGATGCCGTTATCCGTCGGCAACTCGATATTGAGCGACAGCCGGTCGGCATAGAGTCCCGCCTCCTCGATAAGACGCGGCGATGCTTCGGGGATTGATTTCAAATGGATATAGCCGCTAAAATTATGCGTCACACGCAGTTCGCGGACGATGCGGACCATCTCTTCCATCGTGTAGTCGGACGAACGAATAATGCCCGAGGAAAGAAACAGGCCTTCGATATAGTTGCGGCGGTAGAATTCCAGCGTCAGCCAGATGACCTCCTCGGGCGTGAAGCGCGCCCGTTCGACATTGCTCGACGAACGATTGACGCAATAGGCGCAGTCGTAGACGCAGAAATTGGTCAGCAATATTTTGAGAAGCGAAATGCATCGCCCATCCGGGGCATAGGCATGGCAGATGCCGGACCCCTCGGTCGAGCCGAGCCCGCCGCTTGCCGCCGAATCGCGTTTCACCGTGCCGCTGGACGCGCAGGAAGCATCATATTTCGCTGCGTCGGAAAGGATGGCTAAGCGTTCTGTTAGCGACTTCTTCATTAGAATGTTCACTATATGTTCCTTAGAACAAAGTCAACCGCGGTGGTCCGATCTTTTGCCGGTTTTTGCGACGGACGACCCGCTGTCGCGGCGGCTCGCATTTCGTTTATCCGAATTTTCTGGAAATCGGCCTTGGCGATCTGCTATAAGCACTTAACTAGGATTGTGGCACGGTTCCGAAGCTCCCCTTCGGGACCTGTTTTCTTTTGTGTTTGCGCCTAACTGCGTGGATACAAGGAGTGAAGGACAGAAAAATGGTTGAAAAGGTACCAATGACACCGGGTGGCTTCGTCAAGCTGCAGGAAGAACTGCGCTGGCGTCAGCAGGAGGAGCGCCCTCGAATCATCGAGGCGATCGCCGAAGCCCGTGCCCATGGCGACCTTTCCGAAAACGCCGAATATCACGCCGCCAAGGAAGCCCAGAGCCACAATGAAGGCCGCATCAGCGAACTGGAAGACCTGACGGCGCGCGCCGAGGTCATCGACCTGACGAAGATGTCGGGCGACAAGATCAAGTTCGGCGCCAAGGTGAAGCTCGTCGACGAGGACACCGAGGAAGAAAAGACCTACCAGATCGTCGGTGACCAGGAAGCCGACGTCAAGGCCGGCCGCATCTCCATCTCCTCCCCGATCGCCCGTGCGCTGATCGGCAAGGAGGTCGGCGATTCCATCGAGGTCAATGCGCCCGGCGGCGCCAAGGCCTACGAAATCCTCCAGGTTTCCTGGGGCTGATTGGCCGCCAGATACGAGACCCCTCCCGTGCCGGACATTCGTGACGTCGAGATCATCGCGCCCAATTTCAAGCGCCGGCTCTCCGGCGTCACCTCGACCATCGTCCAGCTCATCCCCTGCCAGATCCGGCTCGGCATCAGGATCGCAACTCTCGGTCCCGGCCTGCCGGAGGGCCTGCCGAAACTGAGATGGTCACAGCTCCTCGGCCTCTGGCGCCAGCCGGCGCGCCGGCGCCAGCGCGTCTGGCACGCCCGCCGCAACAACGAGATGGCCGTCGGCATAATGCTTCGCCATCTCCTGCGCATGCAGCTGAAGCTGCTTTTCACCTCGGCCGCCCAACGCCGCCATACCGCCTATACGAAATGGCTGATCCGCCGCATGGACGCTGTTATCGCGACCAGCGACCGTTCCGGCTCGTTCCTCGAGGTGCCGCACACGGTCATCCAGCACGGCGTCGACCTTGCCCTGTTCCATCCGCCGGAAACGACAGACGACGGCATCGCCGCTGCCGGTCTGCCCGGCCGCCATCTCGTCGGCTGCTTCGGCCGCGTGCGCCATCAGAAGGGCACCGATCTTTTCGTGCAGGCGATGATCGAACTTTTGCCGCAGCATCCCGAGTGGACGGCGGTCGTCTCCGGCCGGGTAACGGCGGAGCACACGGCATTCGCAGACAGGCTCAAGGCCGATGTCGCCGCCGCCGGGCTTAGCGACCGTATCCTCTTCCTCGGCGAAGTGCCTGATATCAAGGTCTGGTATCGCCGCCTGACGCTTTACGTCGCCCCCTCCAGAAACGAGGGCTTCGGCCTGACGCCACTCGAAGCCATGGCCTCGCGCACTGCCGTCGTGGCATCGGACGCGGGCGCCTATTCCGAACTCGTCGTCACGGGCGAGACAGGGGCGGTGATCGCCGCCGGCGATGGCAAGGCGCTGAGTCGGGCCATCGCCCCCTATATCGCAGATCCCGGTCTGGCGATCGCGCATGGCGAGAATGCACTGCGTCATGTCAGGGCGCACTTCGCGCTGGAGAAGGAAGCGAGTGCGATCGGCGCCGTTTACGACCGGCTTCTTGGCGACAATAACCGCTGATGCAGAAAGAGAAACGGCCCGTCGAATAACGGGCCGCTCCGTAGATGCGATGAAGTGACTGATTATTCGGCGGGCTGGAGACCTGCGGCCGAAATATCCTCACCGGTCTGGCCGCCCAACGCTCTGGCAAGCTGCGCGGTATCCAACTCGTTTTCCCAACGCGCCACGACGATCGTCGCCACGGCATTGCCGACGAGGTTGGTCAGCGCCCGGCATTCCGACATGAAGCGGTCGATGCCGAGGATGAGCGCCATGCCGGCGACCGGCACGGAGGGCACGACGGAAAGTGTGGCGGCAAGCGTGATGAAGCCGGCGCCGGTGATACCAGCCGCACCCTTCGAGCTCAGCATCGCGACCAGCAACAGCAGGATCTGGTCACCCCAGGAGAGATTGATGCCGGTTGCCTGGGCAATGAACAGGGCCGCCAGCGTCATATAGATGTTGGTGCCATCGAGATTGAAGGAATAGCCGGTCGGGATCACGAGACCGACGACCGAGCGCTTACAGCCGGCCTTTTCCATCTTGTTCATCAGCCCCGGAAGTGCGGCCTCCGAAGACGAGGTGCCGAGAACCAGCAGCAGCTCTTCCTTGATATAGCGCAGCAGCGCCAAGATCGAGAAGCCGTTATAGCGGGCGACGGCGCCGAGAACGACGAGGACGAAGAGCAGCGAGGTGAGGTAGAAGGTGCCGATCAGCATGGCGAGGTTGGCGATCGATCCGATGCCATACTTGCCGATGGTGAAGGCCATGGCGCCGAAAGCGCCGATCGGGGCGGCCTTCATGAGGATGGCGACGAGCTTGAAGACCGGAGCCGTCAGGGCATTGAGGAAATTGACGACCTGCTCGCCCTTTTCGCCGACCATAGCCAGCGCGATGCCGAACAGCACCGAGAAGAACAGCACCTGCAGAATGTCGCCATCGGCAAAAGCGCCGACGATCGTCGTCGGAATGATGTTGGTCAGAAAGCCGACGATGCTCTGCTCGTGCGCCTTCGAGGCAAAGGTGGCGACGGCGGCGGGATCCAGCGAAGCCGGATCGATGTTCATGCCGGCGCCGGGCTGGACGACATTGGCGACGATCATGCCGATGACCAGCGCCAACGTCGAGAAGGTTAGGAAGTACAACATCGCCTTGCCGGCAACGCGGCCGACCTTCTTAAGGTCGCTCATGCCGGCAATGCCGGTCGCTACCGTCAGGAAGATGACCGGCGCGATGATCATCTTGACGAGCTTGATGAAGGCATCACCAAGCGGTTTCAGCTGGGCGCCGAGTTCGGGGTAGAAATGGCCGAGAACGATACCGGCGGCGATGGCCGCAAGAACCTGAACGTAAAGATGGGTGTAAAAGGGCTTCTTTTTGCCCTTGCTGTCTGCGACTGCATCGAATGGTGCTGCGATCATGATATCCTCCTATGGCTCGTCCGGAACGAACTCCGGCCTCCCGAGCCTTCGCTTCAATCCAACAGCTCAGCCGTTGTTGCCATTTTCTTCGCAATCACCGTGCCAGTTTCGAGTTTTTTTATAACCTTTTGATTTTTTTAAATAAAAATTTCAGGAGGCCCGGCGCACTCATGGACAAATGCGGAAATCCGCACAAATCCATTTGCATCCAGTGCAGAAAAATGCACAAATCCGCCATGTCCTTGTCTGTCTCGCAAAGGCTGTGGCCTGCCCTGCCTCTGCACCACCGCATCCGCCGGATGTGGTGGGCCTATGCGGTGATCGCACTGCTTGCCGTCGTCGCAAGTCTCTGGGCCGGCGGCGAGATCGGCCGGCACCGGGCGGAGGCTGCCCTTGAGGAACAGGCCCGCATGGATGCGAGGCTGAATGCGGCTTTGCTGCGCACCGTTCTTGAGAAATACCGGGCCCTGCCCTTCGTGCTGTCGCAGGACGCTGCACTCGCCGCGGCACTGGCGGGAAACGATGCCGGCACGTTCGAGCGGCTCAGTCAGAAGCTGGAAAAGCTGGCGGCGGGCACGAAGGCTGCCGTCATCTATGTCATCGACAAGGACGGCATGGCTGTTTCGGCCAGCAACTGGCGCGAACCGACGAGTTTCGTCGGCAATGATTACCGCTTCCGGGAGTATTTTCGAGGCGCGGCCGAAAGAGGACAGGCCGAGCACTTCGCGCTCGGCACGGTCAGCAAAAAACCGGGTCTCTATATCTCCCAGCGGATTTCGAGCAGCAATGGCCTGCTGGGTGTCGTTGTGGTCAAGGTCGAATTCGACGACGTCGAGGCGGATTGGAATGCCTCGAACACCCCGTCCTACGTCGTTGACGAGCGCGGCATTGTTCTGATCACCAGTATTCCATCATGGCGGTTCATGACGATCGGTCGGATCGCCGAAGACCGGTTGACCGCGATCCGCGAAAGCCTTCAATTCGGCGCTGCACCGCTTCAGCCCCTGCCGCTGGATTTCGTCCGGAACCTCGGCGACGGCCTTGATGTCGCTGAGATCGTCATGCCCGGCGATGCCGGAAAAACCAGGTTTCTCGATGTCGGGATGCCGGTTCCTGCAACCGGCTGGCAGCTGCAGCATCTCGTGGCGCTTGGGCCATCCATCGATGCGGGAATTCGCGAAGCCCGTATGCTGGCCTTGCTCATACTCTTGCCGCTGCTGGCGGGAGCAGCGTTTCTGCTGCGCCGGCGCCATGCGATCACCTTGCGGATTTTCGGAGAACAGCAGGCGCGAGAGGAGTTGGAACGGCGCGTCGCCGAGCGGACCCTGGATCTCAGCCAGGCGCGCGATCGGCTGCAGGCTGAAATCATCGGCCATAAGAGCACCGAACAGCGGCTGCAGGCCGTGCAGCAGGATCTGGTGCAGGCCAACCGGCTGGCAATTCTCGGTCAGGTGGCCGCCGGCGTCGCTCATGAGATCAACCAGCCGGTGGCGACCATCCGTGCCTATGCGGACAACGCCCGCACCTTCCTCGCTCGCGGGCAGGCCGCACCTGCCGGTGAAAATCTCGAAAGCATCGCGGCTTTGACGGAGCGCATAGGTTCGATCACCGAGGAGCTGAAGAGTTTTGCCCGAAAGGGTCGCGGCAGCGCCGAGCCCACAGGATTGAAGGATGTGATCGAGGGCGCGGTGATGCTGTTGCGCAGCCGGTTTGCCGGTCGCATGGATACGCTCGACATCGACCTGCCGCCGGCCGAACTGCGGGTCATGGGAAACCGCATCCGTCTCGAGCAGGTGCTCATCAATCTGCTTCAGAACGCCCTGGAGGCGGTGGCGCCGAAGGCCGGAGAGGGTCGTGTCGAGGTCAGGACATCAGCCGATGCAGACATGGTAACGGTGACGGTCGCCGACAACGGCCCCGGTATTCCGCCGGATATCCGCAAGGGCCTGTTCACGCCGTTCAATACCTCGAAGGAAAGCGGTCTCGGCCTGGGGCTGGTCATCTCCAAGGATATTGTCGGCGATTACGGCGGCCGGATGGAGGTCGCCAGCGACAGCAGTGGAACCCGGTTCATCGTTCATCTGAGGAAGGCTTGAGGTCATGGCCACAATGATGCCCGTTGCCCTGATCGACGACGACAAGGATCTGCGCCGCGCCACCGCCCAGACGCTCGAACTCGCCGGATTCTCCGTTTTCGCCTATGAGGGAGCGAAGGCCGCGCTGGCCGACCTGTCAGCCGACTTTGCCGGCTCCATCGTCACCGATATCCGCATGCCGGAGATCGACGGGCTGCAACTCTTCGCCACGCTGCAGACCATGGATGTTGACCTGCCGGTGATCCTGATGACAGGACACGGCGATATTCCGATGGCGGTTCAGGCAATCCAAGACGGTGCTTATGACTTCATCGCCAAGCCCTTCGCAGCCGATCGGCTCGTCCAAAGCGTTCGTCGCGCCAGCGAGAAGCGGCGGCTTATCCTGGAAAACCGCATGCTGCGCAAAGCTGCCGAGGATGCGCAGGAGAATTCGCCGCTGATCGGCCAGACGCCTGTCATGGAAAATTTGAGAAGAATTCTTCGCCACATCGCCGATACCGATGTCGACGTGCTTGTTGCCGGCGAGACGGGCAGCGGCAAGGAAGTGGTTGCTCAGATCCTGCATCAGTGGAGCCACCGCCGGAAGGGCAATTTCGTGGCGCTGAACTGCGGCGCCCTGCCCGAAACCGTCATCGAAAGCGAGTTGTTCGGCCACGAGGCCGGCGCCTTTACCGGCGCCCAAAAGCGCCGCACCGGCCGCATCGAACATGCAGGCGGCGGCACGCTTTTCCTCGACGAGATCGAGAGCATGCCTGTTGCCACGCAGGTCAAGATGTTGAGGGTGCTGGAGATGCGCGAGATCACGCCGCTCGGCACCAATGAGGTACGCCCGGTCGATCTGCGCGTCGTCGCGGCTGCCAAGATCGACCTCGGGGATCCCGCTGTGCGGGGGGAATTTCGCGAGGATCTCTATTACAGGCTGAATGTCGTGACGATCTCCATTCCGCCGCTGCGAGAACGCCGCGACGACATTCCGCTGCTGTTTTCCCACTTCGCCGCCCGCGCCGCAGAACGCTTTCGCCGTGATGTCCCGCCACTTTCAGAGGGAGTGCGGCGACATCTCGCCTCGCATTCGTGGCCGGGCAATGTCCGCGAACTTTCGCATTATGCCGAACGCGTCGTGCTTGGCGTCGAAGGTGGAGCGCCGGCGGCCACTCCGCAGCCGACGGACGCCACGCTTCCCGAACGGCTGGAACGGTACGAGGCGGAGATCATCCGCGACGCGCTGTCGGCCAATGATGGCGACGTGCGTCGCACCATCGAGGCACTCGGCATTCCGAGAAAGACGTTCTACGACAAGCTTCAGCGCCACGGTATCAACCGGGGTGGCTATGCCGCTCGCAAATAAGCGGGAATAAAGTCCGACGTCGCGTCAGACTTCCACCAGCCCGAGCTTCTTCACCTGCCGGATCGTCAGCATGGTGCGCACGGTGTCGACGTGTTCGTTCGCGGTCAGAACCTCGATGACGAAATCTTGGAAGCGGGTGAGGTTCTCGGCCACGCAATGCAGCAGGAAATCGCTGTCGCCCGAGACCATCCAGGCCTGGCGCACCAGCGGCCATTCGGTGGTGGCGGCGGCGAAGGCCTTGAGATTGCCTTCCGACTGGTGCTTGAGGCCGACCATGCAAAAAGCGACGAGGTCGAAGCCGAGCCGCGGGCTGTTCAGCATCGCGTGGTAACCCTCGATGATGCCCGCTTCCTCGAGCTTGCGCACCCGGCGCAGGCATGGCGGCGCCGAGATGCCGACGCGATCGGCAAGCTCCACATTGGTCATGCGGCCGTCGGCCTGCAGCTCCCGGAGGATCTTTATGTCGATGACGTCGAGTTCGGCGCGACCCACATCATTGCCTTTCTTTAATTCTCCGCGGGGAGCTTCTATATAAAGCGGCGGAATACGCAAGAATGTTTCACGCCGATGGCGGATTCTTGCACATCCGGGCGATTTGCCTTGTTGGTAACGCAAGGCTGCCCTTGAATAAAAGCATTGGACGTTCATAAATGGCCCATGGACCGCGAAACGGCCGCAATCGCCACTTAGCCGCCGCCATCCTGCCAGTCGAAAGGAAATGACATGCCCGCCCGCCACACCAAGGTGCTCATCATCGGTTCCGGACCCGCAGGCTATACCGCCGCGGTCTATGCCGCGCGCGCCATGCTGAAACCGGTTCTGATCGCCGGTCTCGAACAGGGCGGCCAGCTGATGATCACCACCGATGTGGAGAATTATCCGGGCTTTGCCGATCCGATCCAGGGTCCCTGGCTGATGGAACAGATGCTGCAGCAGGCAAAACATGTCGGCGCCGAGATCGTCAACGACGTCGTGACCGAAGTCGACATGAACCAGCGTCCCTTCGTCGCCCGCACCGACAGCGGCCAGGTCTGGACCGCTGATACGCTGATCATCGCCACCGGCGCCAAGGCCAAGTGGCTCGGCATCGAGAGCGAGCAGCATTTCCAGGGCTTCGGCGTTTCGGCTTGCGCCACCTGCGACGGTTTCTTCTATCGCAACAAGGATGTGATCGTGGTCGGCGGCGGCAACAGCGCGGTCGAGGAGGCGCTTTATCTCTCCAACATCGCCAAGTCGGTGACATTGGTTCACCGCCGCGACTTTTTCCGGGCCGAGAAGATCCTACAGGAACGCCTGTTCTCCAAGGATAATATCAAGGTGCTGTGGAACACCGAAGTGGCCGAAATCACCGGCACGCCGGCCAAGCCGCCGATGCCGCAATCTGTCTCCGGCGCGCGCCTGCGTGACGTCAGGACCGGCGCGATCACCGAGATGGTGGTCGACGGCGTCTTCGTTGCCATCGGCCATGCGCCGGCAACCGAGCTCTTCAAGGACAAACTGAAGCTGAAGGACAATGGTTATCTCTGGACCGCGCCTGATTCGACCGCGACCAGCCTGGAGGGGGTCTATGCCGCCGGCGACGTGACCGACGATACGTTCCGCCAGGCGATCACTGCCGCCGGCCTGGGGTGCATGGCAGCGCTTGAAGCCGAGCGATACCTGACGGGCCACATGCCCGTCGCCGTGGCCGCGGAGTAAGATCGGCATGAGGGGTGGGGGAATGCCATTGGATTGGGACAAGCTGCGTATTTTTCACGCAGCTGCCGAGGCGGGTTCGTTCACGCACGCGGCGGACAAACTGCATCTGTCCCAATCCGCCATCAGCCGCCAGGTCAGCGCGCTGGAGCAGGATGTCGGCACCAAGCTGTTTCATCGCCATGCGCGCGGCCTGATCCTGACGGAACAGGGTGAGCTGCTGTACCGCACTGCCCATGACGTGCTGCTGAAGCTTGAAACGGTGAAGATGCAGCTCACCGAGACCAATGAGACGCCGTCCGGCAAGCTGCGCGTCACCACGACGGTCGGCCTCGGGCAAGGCTGGCTGACCGACAAGATCCAGGAATTCCTGCAGCTCTATCCCGACGTACAGATCCAGCTGATCCTCGACAATGAGGAAGTAGACGTGAACATGCGCCATGCCGACTGCGCAATCCGCCTGCGCCAGCCGCAGCAATCCGACCTCATCCAGCGCAAACTGTTCACTGTGCACATGCACGTCTATGCGGCCCCCTCCTACATCAATCGCCATGGCGAGCCGCAGAAGATCGAGGATCTCGACAATCACCGCATCATCACTTTCGGCGAGCCGGCACCGAGTTACCTGCTCGACGTCAACTGGCTGGAGGTCGCCGGCCGCTCGTCAGACAACAAGCGTATCCCGCATCTGCAGATCAACAGCCAGACCTCGATCAAGCGTGCCGCCCTCCTCGGCATCGGTGTCGCCTGCCTGCCGGATTACATCGTCGGCCGCGACCCAGGCCTGATTCAGTTGGCGATCAATGCCGACGTTCCCTCCTTCGACACCTATTTCTGCTATCCCGACGAGATCAAGAACGCCGCCAAGCTGAAAGCTTTTCGCGATTTCATCGTCAGCAAGGCCAGAAACTGGAACTTTTGAGCCAGATTTATAGAGTGATTTCCATACTATGCGGAATGCGCATAACTGGCATGCACAAATAAGGGTTGCCGTTTGCACATTAAACCACCATATCGCTTATAGCTGATGCACACGGTGGCTTTTCCTCCCAGTTCCACCGCATTAGCTGTTCCCCTCTGGAGGTTTTTGACCTTCACACTTATAAAGGGCCCTGGTTTTCCAGTGGCCCTCTTTTTTTGCCTTGCCTCCTCGGGAAATGCCGCACCGCAAAAAATTTGTGCGGCGCATAGCAGATATGCACAAAAAAGCATTGAAACCTGCCCAAGGAAGCACCATATCCCTCTCAGCTGATGCATCTTGTGGTTTCTCTCCCAGTACCACCGCATTAGCTGTTCCCCTCTGGAGGTTTTTGACCTTCACAATTATAAGGGCCCTGGTTTTCCGGTGGCCCTCTTTTTTTGCCCAAAATTTACCCAATCCATAAAACTCGCCGCCTCACGCCTCCGTGATTTGCATATCGACGTCCAACGATCGATATATCGATAGAACACGATTTATAGTTCGGTGAATAACGATGGAAAAAGACGAGATCATCAAGGCACTCGCCCATCCGACCCGGATGGAAATTCTGAACTGGCTGAAAAATCCAGAGCAACATTTCCCCTCGCAGGAGCATCCTTTCGAAATGGGCGTCTGCGCCAGCCAATTCGAGCGCTGCGGCCTGTCGCAATCGACGGTCTCGGCCCATTTGGGAACGCTGCACCGCGCCGGCCTCGTAAGCACCAAACGTGTGGGACAGTGGATCTTCTACAAACGCAACGAAGAAACGATCGCCGCCTTCCTGAAGCAACTGACGCAGGACCTTTAGAATGCCCCTCGCCCTCCTCGTTCTCGCCTTGAGCTCGTTTGCGATAGGCACCACCGAATTCGTCATCATGGGTCTTTTGCCCGAGGTCGCCGCCGATCTCTCGGTCAGTATCCCGCAGGCCGGATGGCTGGTGACCGGTTATGCGCTGGCGGTGGCCATCGGCGCCCCGGTAATGGCTGTTTCGACTGCGAAGCTGAAGCGCCGCACCGCCCTGATCGCGCTGATGGCCTTCTTCATCGCCGGCAACCTGCTCTGCGCGCTGGCGAGCGACTACTGGGTGCTGATGATCGCCCGCGTCGTGACCGCGCTTTGCCACGGCGCCTTCTTCGGCATCGGTTCGGTCGTTGCCGCCGGGCTCGTCGCCGAAGACCGCAAGGCCCGCGCAGTCGCACTGATGTTTACCGGCCTGACGCTTGCCAACGTTCTCGGCGTACCGCTCGGCACCGCAATCGGCCAAGCCTATGGCTGGCGCGCCACCTTTGGGGTCGTCACCGTCATCGGCGTCGTCACCATTCTCGGCCTGATCGCCATCCTGCCCAGGGATAAGCAGCAGGAAAACGGCAGTATCCTGCGCGAAATCGCGGCGCTCAGGAATGGCCGCCTGTGGCTGGCGCTCTCCACCACCGTCTTCTTCGCTGCCTCGATGTTCGCCCTCTTCACCTATCTCGCCCCGTTGCTGCGCGACGTCACCGGCGTTTCGCCGGAAGGCGTCACCTGGACGCTGTTCCTGATCGGCCTCGGACTGACCATCGGCAATCTCGTCGGCGGCAAACTTGCCGACTGGCGTCTTGGCGCGACGCTTGCCGGCGTCTTCGCCGCGATCGCCCTCACCTCGATCGTCTTCAGTTATACGAGCCGCTTCTTTATCCCGGCTGAAATCACGCTCTTCCTCTGGGCACTAGCAAGCTTCGCCGCCGTGCCGGCGCTCCAGGTCGGCGTCGTCAGCTTCGGCAAGGACGCCCCGAACCTGGTTTCAACCATTAATATCGGCGCCTTCAACACCGGCAATGCACTCGGCGCCTGGGTTGGCGGCCTCGTCATCGATGCCGGCTTCGATCTCACCCGCGTGCCGCTCGCCGCAGCCCTGATGGCCCTGATCGGCCTCGGCGCGATGGCGCTCACCTATCTCTCCGCCCGGGGCCGAGCCGCCCTCGCCCCCGCTGAGTGAACCTCCCGCAAAAGAAAGGACCATCATGGCCAAGCTTTTCGAACCCACCAAGGTCGGCGATATCGCAGTCAAGAACCGCATCGTCATGGCGCCGCTCACCCGCAACCGCTCGCCGGGCGCGATCCCGAACGACCTCAACGTCGAATATTACCGCCAGCGCGCCACGGCTGGCCTGATCATCACCGAAGCGACAGCGATCACCCATCAGGGCCAGGGTTATGCCAACGTGCCCGGTCTCTATAGCAAAGAGGCTCTCGACGGCTGGAAGCGCGTAACCAACGCGGTCCATACAGCAGGCGGCAAGATCGTCGTCCAGATGTGGCATGTCGGCCGCATCTCGCACACGACGCTGCAGCCGAACGGCGGCAAGCCGGTCTCTTCGACCGACCGCGTCGCCAAGGCCAAGACCTATCTGGTCAACGGCGACGGCAGCGGCAGCTTTGCCGACACCTCCGAGCCGCGCGCGCTCGAAACTACCGAAATCCCCGGTATCGTCGAAGATTACCGCAAGGCCGCCCGCGCGGCGATTGACGCCGGTTTCGACGGCGTCGAGATCCATGGCGCCAACGGCTACCTGCTCGACCAGTTCATCCGCGACGGCGTCAACGAGCGCACCGACCAATATGGCGGCTCGATGGAAAACCGCACCCGTCTGACCTTCGAGGTCGTCGATGCCGTTGTGAGCGAAATCGGCGCAGGCCGCACCGCGATCCGCATCTCACCGGTGACGCCATCGGGTGAAAGCTACGATTCCGATCCGCAGGCGACCTTCACCCATGTCGTCGAAGGTCTGGCAAAATACGATCTCGCCTATATCCATGTGATCGAAGGCCAGACCGGTGGCGATCGCGACTACCGCCAGGGCGACAATCCGTCCTTCGACTATAAGGCGTTGCGCGAGGCTTATGAAACGGCCGGCGGCAAGGCCGACTGGATGGTCAATAACGGTTATGACCGGGAACTGGCGGTCGACGCCATTGAAAGTGGCCGCGTGGATCTCGTCGCCTTCGGCAAGCCCTTCATCGCCAATCCCGATCTTGTCGAACGGCTGGCGAAGAACTTGCCGCTCAACACGCCAGACCAGTCGACCTTCTATGGCGGCACCGCCAAGGGTTATGTCGATTACCCCGTCCTCGAAAAGGTCGCCTGAGCCTTTCCACGCCAACGCGAATCCCGCCGAAAGGCGGGATTCCATTTCCGAGATGTCTTTGTAGGGTGCCATCATGTTCGCTCCCCATCTTGATCGCTGGTCGCTGATTGCCGACGGCGAACCCATCATCACCCATTCAAGCCGCCTGCTGCCAGTCCTTTGGCAGGACAGGCCCGCCATGCTGAAAGTGGCGGCCGATATTGACGAACGATACGGCGCGCTGTTGATGCAATGGTGGGCGGGTGATGGCGCAGCCCATGTCTATGCCCAGGAAGGCGACGCCGTGCTTTTGGAAAGGGCGATGGGAAAATGCTCGCTGCTTGCCATGGCGATGAACGGCGAGGACGACGAGGCGAGCCGCATCCTCTGCCGAACGGCGGCACGGCTGCATGCGCCGCGCGAAAAACCGCTTCCTGATCCCGTGCCCCTCACCCACTGGTTCCGCGATCTGGAACCGGCAGCCAAAAAACATGGCGGCACGCTGGCCAATTGCTCAGCGATTGCCGACGCCCTGCTTGCCGACCAGCGCGACCTCACCGTCCTGCATGGCGACATTCATCACGACAACATTCTCGACTTCGAGGCGCGTGGCTGGCTGGCGATTGATCCGAAACGGCTCCATGGCGAGCGCGGCTTCGATTTCGCCAATATCTTCGCCAATGAGGAACTGCCTGTTATCACCGATCCCGCCCGTTTCCGCCGCCAACTCACCGTCGTTTCGGCCGAGGCCCGGCTGGAGTCAAAACGGCTGCTGCGATGGATTGCGGCCTATTCCGGCCTTTCCGCCGCTTGGTTCCTCGGCGACGCAAACACGCGGCAGGCGGAGACGGCTCTGACAGTCGCCCGGCTCGCCCTCGCTGAATTAGAGGCCTAACCCGCATTCTCATGCGAAGGCGCGATCAAGCCGGTCATCATGTCATGATGCGATTCAGGCAGGCAGCCGAGCGCCACGAGCGAAGCCCTGACCGCCTCGTCGATCGGCGTCTGCGGCTCTTTGCCGAGTTCGGCAACCAGCTTGCCGTTCCTCATCCGCAACGGCACCTTCCAGAGATAGCGCATCTCCCTGATCTCCCGCATCACAGCAACAAACGGCGCCGCCAGCGGCACGATCCACCAGGGGAAGCCGCCGATTTTCGCCTTGCCGCCGGCGACACGTTTGATGGCTTCGGCCATCTGCATGCCATCCGCATCCCAGAAGCCTTCCATATGATAGACGGCAAAGGGCGGCAGCCGATCGGCCCGCTCGGCAAGCCGAGCGATTGTTTCCGCCATGTCGGGCAGATAGGCCCACTGATGGCCGACGCCGTGCCGTCCCGGATTCTTGATCGTGCCGACCGGCTTGCCCGGCGTCACCAGGCCGGATGAGAACCAGCTGTTTCCAGTCGCACCCGGACCGAAGAAATCCCCGGCCCTGACGATGATGACGCCCGCGCCGGATTGCGACGCCGCCTTCAGCCGCTTCTCCATTTCGACACGGACTAGCCCCTTCTTCGTCACCGGATGCTGCGGGCTATCTTCCGTCGGCGCCGGCAGGGCATCGGGACCGAAATTATAGACGTTACCCGGCAGCATGATGCGCGCGCCGACGGCGCGAGCAGCGGCAATGCTATTGTCGAGCATCGGCAGCACCAGCGTTTCCCAGTCGCGGTAACCGGGCGGATTGACGGCGTGGACGATCAGGCCGACGCCTTCAGCCGCCTTCAGGACATCACCGGCATTCATCGCATCGCCCTGCATCCATTCGAAGGCCGGCTCGCGCCTCGACGCTTTGGCGGCATCACGGTTGAGCGCCCGGATGCGCCAGCCGCGGGCAAGCAGCTTGCGGGCAACCGCTCCGCCGATGCCGCCGGTGGCGCCGAGAATGAGCGCCGTCGTGTTCATTTTGCTGTTCATGACAATCATCTCCATCGATCCGATAAAAGGACTATGCCACCGGGAGGAGATAAACAAAATTGACGAAATAAATGCAGCTGCTATACAAAAATACATGATCGCTGAACCGAGCTGGGATTTCTACCGCAGTTTCCTGACCGTGCTCCAGCAAGGGTCGCTTTCGGCCGCCGCCCGCGAACTGGGGCTGACGCAGCCGACCATAGGTCGTCATGTCGACGCACTGGAAATGGCAATCGGCGCCGAACTCTTCACTCGATCCCCGAACGGGCTATTGCCGACCGACGCCGCACTGGCGCTGAGACCCTATGCCGAGACGCTGGCGGCAACCACTGCCGCCCTTTTGCGCACCGCATCCGGCGAGCGCGATCGCGTGGCTGGAACCGTCAGGATCAGCGCCAGCGAGGTCATCGCCATCGAAGTGCTGCCTGGGCTTCTTGGACGGCTGCAGGAGACATATCCCGAACTCCAGATCGAGCTGTCGGCTTCCGATACGATAGAGGACCTGGTGAACCGCGAGGCCGATATCGCCGTGCGCATGGCCGAGCCGCAGCAGGGTGCGCTCGTCGTGCGTCGCATTGGCGATATCCCGCTCGGCTTCCATGCCCATCGCCGCTATCTCGAACGATACGGCATTCCGCAAACCTTGGCTGACCTCGCAAACCACCGGCTCATCGGCTTCGACCGGCAGACGGCCTATGTCCGTATGGTGATGAAGCGCTACGCGGTTCCCGGCATCCACTTCTCCTACAGGACCGACAGCAATCTCGCCCAGCTTGCCGCGGTCCGCGCCGGCGTCGGCATCGGCCTCTGCCAAGTCGGGCTTGCACGTGAAAACCCCGATCTGGTGCACGTGCTACCCGATGCTTTCGGCCTACCGCTCGGCACGTGGGTGGCGATGCATGAGAGCCTGAAGACCTCGCCGCGCTGCCGCGCCACCTTCGACGCACTGGTCAAGGGGCTTCAGGACTATCACCGATATTCGACCAGCACATAACCTCCAAATCCGGAATCGATTTTCGCAAAGAATCATGCGCAAATTCAACGTGATTGAGCATCTAAAGCATGTCGCGCAAAAGTGTTCAGCGGTTTTGCGCTAACGACATGCGTAAAAACAAAGACCTAAAGCGCGAGGGGCGAATCTGAAGATCGCGACGCGCTTTAGAACCTGTCCTATCGGACGCGCGGCGCTGTAGCGGAAGAAGATGATGACCCACGATCCGGTTGAACTCGTGCCCTACGATCCGCAATGGCCAGAGGCGTTTCGGCGCATCCGCGACAGGTTACTCGTCTTGCTGCCGCAGGCGCTCTCCATCGACCACATCGGCAGCACGTCCATATCGGGCATGAGTGCCAAACCGCTGATCGATATCGACATCGTTCTTCCCGGCCTCGGGCACATCGAGGATGCCACCGATGTGCTTCTGGCAGAAGGCTACGAACCGCGCGGCAATCGTTACGACGACGAGGTCTGGGCATTTTTATCACGAGGTTCCGTGCCGCGGGAGCGCGTCTACCTCTGCCTGCTCGGCAATGGCACGCATCGAAACAGGCTCGCTTTTCGGGATTATCTCATCATGCATCCGCAGGCGGCGGCCGATTATGCCGCGCTCAAACGCAGGCTGGCAGCCGAATTCAGGATGGACGGCAATCGCTATACTGCGCATAAGCGCGAATTCGTCGACGCGATCGTCGCGCGGGGCTTAACGGGCGACGATTAGGCTTCAAATGCCTTGCGAGGCCTCGGCCGAGCGGTCCTTCCACTGGCCGTCCACCACCTCGGTTTCCGGCCGGTCGCCGCCTTCGGCATATTCCTCATGCCACTTGCCGTTCTCGTCCTGCCAACTGATCTCGGCGGAATCGCCGCCGACCTGCTGTTCGGCCGCGACGATACGCGCAGCTTCCACTGCCTCGGCATGGGTGGGGAATGCCTCGGAATAGACGCCTCCGAGCCGGTAGGCCCAACCGCCGTCATGCGGCACGACTTCGTAGACCACCTTGATCATGCATTCACCTCCTCATCTTCTTGTTGCGCATTCGCACGCTTCCGGACAGGATCCGGATCATCGCGGCCGCTTGACGAGAATTCGAGGACGCCGCGATCTGCTTTTCGGCCCCGATGACATCAGTATTCCATTAAACGCCGAAGACTGCAAATCGGACTGGATCGATGCTTGCTTGATATGCGGAATCAGTGACTTAGATAAAACGCATGGATCGGGGCAGGAGCTGAAGCTTGGGGATTGCATCACGCTTGAAAGAAGAGAAGTTTCTGGTCGCGGCACTTGTCGTTGCAGCGATCGCCTATTTCTTGGAACACGCGGTGATCGAGATGGGACGCGGCATCGCTCTGATCGCGGCCGCCGCCCTGGTCGGTACCATCGTTCTCGCCTCGATCCGAGTTGCCCATCACGCCGAGCTGCTCGCCATCAAGGTTGGCGATCCCTATGGCACGATGATCCTGACGCTGTCGGCCGTCGCCGTCGAGGTCATCATCCTCGCCATCATGATGAGCAGCGAGAGTTCGCCGACACTGGTGCGCGACACGATCTATTCCGCCCTGATGCTCGATATCAACGGCATTCTGGGTCTCGCCGCCCTGCTCGGCGGCCTCAAGCATGGTGAACAGCCCTACAACGACAATTCGGGCAAGACCTACGGCGTGATGATCCTCACCGCCATCGGCATCTCGATGATCGTGCCGGAATTCGTGCCCGGCGACAAATGGCACTATTATTCCGCCTTCACCATCGTCGCGATGATTGCGCTCTACGGCCTCTTCCTGCGCATGCAGGTCGGCCAGCACAGCTATTTCTTCAGCTACAGCTATCCGCGCTCCGAACGGAAGAAAGAAAGTCCGGACGAGCATGGTCCCGACGAATCGACCGCAATCTCGATCGCCACCATTCTGGTCGGCGTCGTCATCATCGGCCTGCTGGCGGAGTTCATGGCCACACTCATGACCGAGGGTCTGCGCGACAGCGGCGCGCCGATCGCGGTGACCGCCGTCGTCGTCGCGGCGATTTCAGCCGCCCCCGAGATTCTCACCGCCTTGAGGGCAGCCCTCAGGAACCGCATGCAGGCGACGGTTAACATCGCCATGGGCGCCTCGCTCTCGACGGTGATCCTGACGGTGCCGGTCATGGAGGCCATCGCACTCTATACCGGTCAGCCATTCATCATGGCGATGACCCCGGTGCAGACGGTGATGGTGACGATCACCTTGATTGCCGCCGCGATCAATCTTAACGACGGCGAGACCAACGCTATCGAAGGCATGACCCATTTCATCCTCTTCGCCACCTTCGTCATGCTGACGGGGCTGGGGCTTTGAAGGCGGCGCGCTGAAACCGATATTCGAACAGCCTTCTTGGCAGCCCACGCCTGTCAGCACGGACCTGCGACCATTATTCCTTCGACTTTTCGAGGAAACGCTGCTTACGGGTTTTCGGCTTGAAGCGCCGGAAGAAACCTTCGACGGCCCGGATGGATTTGGTGACGGACATCAGCCTGTCGATCTGGCTGTTGGCATTGTGAAGTCGCTCCGACAGAACCTCGGCCGCCGTCATCGCAATCTCGATCGGCGGCACCTGTGGAAATCGTTTGGCGAGCGCCGCATAGGGGCTCGTATCGACACCACCCATCATCGAGATCGTGCCCATCCTGGCAAAGAGACGCAGGAATATCTGCTCGAACGTCCAATCGTGCACGTCGAAGACCTTCCACTTCTCGCTCCTCTTTGCCGAAAAGCCGGCAAGCAGGATCTTGCCCGGCAGTTGCAGCTCGGCGAGCCAGAGCGCCAGCGCAAAGCCGCTCGTCGCGATCTTGCCTGTCGGATAGAGATCCCCGATCATCTGCGTCAGATCAAGGTGACGGGCTCTGGCGCCGTTGAAGCGGCGCTCCTCGCTGAAGTTTTCCTCGGGAGAAACGCGAATATTGACGACGCCCAGAAAATTGTCGCCGGCAAAGAAGCGCAGGACATCCGCAGCCTCGCGCCGGTGGACGATATTGGCGCCCATCACGCCGCTGCGGGCAACCAGCACCGCATGGCCGGCGAAGGGTTCGTCGAGCACCTTGTAGACATTATTGAAGAAGACGTAGAGCGCCGTCTCCGGCAACTCGCTTCGCAGCTGCTCGAAATCGACCGCCTCGCTGTTTGCCACCAGCACGATGTGGGAATAGCCCGACAGCAGCGCTTTCCACGCTTCCGGCGTGAGGAAATGCAATCCGTCATCTGCGGCGGCCACGGTGTTGATATCGCTGGGGATCGATTCCATATCGGCTCACATGCACTTTCCAAGGACGCGCCTTACTAGCTGTTGCTGAAATAGGCGCGCATCCGTGCCAGCCGCGTCAGCCCGCCGATCTGCTTTCCCACATGCGAGAGAAAGCCCGCCACCCGGCCCGTCATCGACGGCTGTCTGCAGAAGGAAGCCCAGGGCGTGTCTCGCAGATCCTCGATATAACGCCTGGCCATCTGCCGGTGCACCCAGGGAACGGTCGCCTGCCACGGTTTTTTCCGGCCGGTGAAATGAAAGATCGCCGGCCGGCCCACGAAAGGCAGGAGGCCCGTCTGCGTGTTCCAGCGCGGATCGAGCGCCAGCCAGTCGCCGTCGAAGCTGACGTTCAGCGCATCCTGGTCGTTATTCTCGAAAAGATGCGACCGCTCCTCGAATATCTCCCGTGTCCTGGCAAAGAGCCCCTTCGCCCGGCAGGCCGACCAATCGAACAGCAGCACGCCGGCATTGAAATACCGGCCGCCCTCGCGCATGCCGATCTTTCGCTGCCGCGCGCCGGCCTTCTCAGGAAAGGCCATGACATAATCGTCGACCGCGGCAAGCGCCTTGCCTCGAAAATCTCTGGTGAAGAGTTCGTCGACGGGTGCCACCGCTAGCACGTCGGCGTCCAGGTAAAGCAGGCGCTCGATATGATCGGGAATATGCAGATCCATGTAGAGCCGCGCCAGTGTCGCGGCCGACCAGCGGCCTCGCGCCTGCTTTGCAGTTTCCGGCGTATTATAGGGCAGCACGGTGATCGCCATGTCGTGCAGCCGCGCGAAATTTCCAACCTCGGCGATTTCGCTCGGCTTGAGGTCGATGCCGAGAAGCAGGAACTCCGCTGGCGAAGCCCCCAGATTGCGCTTGACGGAAAGCAGGGTGCAGCAGGCGGCCGGCAGCATGTTGACATCCGAACAGACGATCACCGCACTCTGCTGCAAAATCCCGGCCTCCCAAAGCGGCAACTTAAACTTAATGCCGGATATCTAGTTGGTTTGGCGCCGCCCCGCAACCGCAGATCACCCGCCGAACAGTCACTCTGCGTCACGTTTTGAATCTGAATTCAACGACTTGCGAGGCGAAGCGGAATCAAGGCCGCAAGGCGTTGAATCGGGATATGAGCCTATAATCGCACCGCCAGCGGATGGCCGACGAGCAACCGGTCGACCGTCGCTAGCTGCAGCCCCTCGACCTTGCACTGCGCCAGCAGCATTCGATCGAAGGGATCGCGCGTCTCCGGCTCGGGGTCGGCGGCAGTGATGACGTGCTGAATTTCGATCCGCAGCAGTATCAGCCCTATTTCCTCAAGAGATCGCGCGATGTCTTCGAGCGGCATGCCAGGATCCAGCTTTCCCAGCCGAGCCTTTATCGCCGTCTCCCAAAGACTTGCAACACTGACGAAACCCACGGTCTTGCTGTCACCAAGCAGCGCCGCGATCTCCCGGAACCGATGTCCGACGTCCTTGCGCAGGATCGCGAGAACGATATGGGTATCAAGGAGAAGCTGCATGGTTACGGCAACGGCTTCAGGAGAAAATCCTCGGGCAGCGGATCGTCAAAATCATCTGCGATGAACGGGACGGGATTGGAAATGCCTCGTGAGCGAAGATAGGCCTGACCAGCTTCCAGGTTCAAACCGCCGCGTTTCTGATGTGGCACCAGATCGAACACCGGCCGGCCGTTCCGCGTCACAACAATGGTTTCGCCTTGCTCGACCTCGCGGGCAAGCTCGGTCAGCCGGTTCTTCGCGTCGCGGATCGAAACGGTCTTCACGCTTCAAATGTAGCCACATGCAGCCACATCGTCAACGTCGCCACAAAAAAGGCCCGCCGTCACCGGCAGGCCTTCGATCGATCTTATCGCAGTCCGCTTACCTGCAAGCGGCGCAGAAGCGCTGGATGCGGCGGCAGGCTTCCTCGAGCTGCTCTTCCGACGTTGCATAGGAGATGCGGAAGTTCGGGCCGAGGCCGAAGGCCGAGCCTTGAACGACGGCAACGCCTTCGGATTCCAGGAGCTCAGAAACGAAATCTACGTCCGTCTCGATGACCTTGCCAGAGGGTGCGGTTTTGCCAATCAAGCCCTTGCAGGAAGGATAGACGTAGAAAGCGCCTTCCGGCACCGGGCAGACGATGCCCTTGGCCTGGTTTAGCATCGAAACGACGAGATCGCGACGGCCTTCGAAGATCTTCTTGTTCTCAGGGATGAAGTCTTGCGTGCCGTTCAGCGCTTCGACAGCCGCCCACTGGGCGATCGACGTCGCCCCCGAGGTCTGCTGACCCTGAATCATGTCCATCGCCTTGATGAGCTGGATCGGGCCTGCGGCATAGCCGATACGCCAGCCGGTCATCGCATAGGCCTTGGAGACGCCATTCATCGTCAGCGTGCGGTCGTAGAGTTTCGGCTCGACTTCGACAGGCGTGACGAACTTGAAGTCGCCATAGGTCAGGTGCTCGTACATGTCGTCGGTCAGTACCCAGACATGCGGATGCTTCATCAGTACGTCGGTCAGCGCCTTCAGCTCGTCCTGCGTATAGGCAGCACCCGTCGGGTTGGACGGCGAGTTGAAGATGAACCACTTGGTCTTCGGTGTGATCGCCTTTTCGAGATCTGCCGCCTGGAGCTTGAAGTCATGCTCCTGGGTGGCCGAAACGAAAATTGGCGTGCCGCCGCATAGCGCAACCATCTCCGGATAGGAAACCCAGTAAGGCGCCGGGATGACCACTTCGTCGCCGGGGTTCAGCGTCGCCATGAAGGCGTTGAACAGGATCTGCTTGCCGCCGGTGCCGACGATCGTCTGCTCCCAGGTATATTCCAGGCCGTTTTCACGCTTGAACTTGGCAGCGATCGCCTTGCGCAATTCGGGAATCCCGGAAACCGGCGTGTACTTCGTCTCGCCGCGGTTGATCGCGTCGATGGCGGCCTTCTTGATATTCTCGGGTGTATCGAAATCCGGCTCGCCCGCGCCGAGGCCAATCACGTCACGTCCTTTTGCCTTCAGCTCGCGCGCTTTCTGGGAAACGGCGATGGTGGCTGAAGGCTTCACACGGGAAAGAGCGTCGGCAAGGAAAGCCATGATATCGGTCCTAATGGTTGAAACGGGCAGAAAGCCGGGACCGGAGTTCTGCGCCTAGCTCTATGTCCAATGTATGATGGCATTTCAAGCGCAAAGGCGTGATGGAGGCAATGATTCTTATTGATCGTTTCGCCACATCGGCGAGCGGGTCGCCGCCCTTTTCGGCAAGGCTTGCAGCGCGCAGTCGAAGCGCTACGCGCAACTCTTGAGTCAATCTCTTGAGAACATCGGGATTTATCTGTTTTGGAAGCTGCCGCTCGAAGTCATCCGCGAGCATGTCGAGGAGTTCAAGATTATCGCCGGCATCCGACCTGACCTTCGACATCACGCCGGTCCTGAGGAATGGAGTCAATAATCAATCTGGGCGAATTGCTTTTTAAGGCATTGGTGATGAACTGCCGTCATGACAAAGCCGCCCCGCAAGCCTTCCAAACCGCTGCTCGGTGATGGCTACGAGCCGCCCCGCAGCCGACCGCGCCGTCGGCGAGATCCCGCTCAACCCAATCTTCCTCTCGATCCGATGCCGGCGCGTATCGCGCCGTGCCGGGCGTCGGAAGGGACGCGGTTTTCAGATGACCGACGACCCGGAAATGAACCAGGCCGAAGGTCAGCACTACCCGCAGCAGATGACCGACCGGGACATGGCTTTTCGCAACTATCTGAGCCTCAACACGGCGATCTTGCTGGGGATCCTGTTTATTGCGATCGTCTTCAGGTTCCACAAGATCACCTTGCCGCTGGTCGACGGCTTCAGCTGGCGCGAGATAAGCACCGCCATGATGGGCGACAATTTCCAGCACCGCAGCTGGAACATCTTCTTTCCGGAGGTCAGTTGGACCGGGCCCGGGCCAAGCTATCAGGGCCGCGAGTTCCAGATCGTCAGCTATCTCACAGCCTTGCTCTATCAACTCTTCGGCTGGCACGACAACACCTCGGTCTTGTGGTTCTACGGCTATCCGTTCATGGTGCTGCTCGCGGTCGGCTTGTGGATGCCACCCAGGCCCGCCGAAGACCCGAAGCAACGCACCCTTTCGGCCATTCCCTATGTGTGGCTGGCTGCGGCCATGATCCTCTATCTGGCGGCGGCGGGCGACATCACCAGCAATGTGTGGAACTTCCACATCTTCCATGTGCCGGTCGCGATGTTCTGCGGCCACGGCGCGCTTCTTCTGGCAACGCTTGCCTCCAGAACCGTTCCAACGCCGGCGGTGGTGTTTCGCTCGATCTGCATCGTGGCCGTCGCGCTTGCCTGGTCGACCTTGCCCCTTGTCAGGACGATGAAGAAGCCAATCGCCATGAAGGGCAAGCTGCTTGGCGAGGAACTGGCGCGGTTGGCGCAACCGGGCGACCTCGTAGTCGCCATCGCGCCCGAGGTCGGCGATCCCGTCGCAGTCTACTACAGCAGGGCGCGCGGCTGGGTGTTCCCGCCTGGCGGAGGCGATGTCGAATGGTCGAAATTCGTCGCGGATGACGCCACCGCGATCGCGCAGCTCGAGGAACTGCGCGCGCAGGGCGCCGATCTGTTCGGCGCGGCCAAGAATGCCGTCGACAAGCAGGACCGGCGGTTCGTCGAGCATCATGATGGGGTCATCGACTATCTGGACAAGACCGCAACCAAGCTTGTCGATTCGGACGATTTGCTGGTTTATAGGATCACCCGTCCATGAGAGCCGTGACCTTCTGGGCCATGGGTCTTGGATAGAAATAGCGTCTCAGACGGTTCAGCGGCACTCCGCCTGCGAAGGCCGGCAAGGCGGGGCCAGGCGACCTGATCCCCGAATCGCGTTTTCGTCGCCGATGTCTTTTGAAAACAAAGAGATCGTCGGTTTTCGTCATCGCCACCAATAAGCCGCAACAAATGCCGCACACCGCCGCAATTCGGTCGCGAGCGCGCCGAGATCGAAGCCGCATCATTCCGGTCTGCGAAATTGGTTATTGAGGGTCGCCAATGGTTCTGGAAGATGAGTTTGCCATCGGGCGCATGCGCCGGATCTCCGTTTCATTTCTTGTCGTCGTCACCGCCTTTGTTGCCTGCGTAGCCGCAACATTGGGTATTGCCTCCGCCGCGCGCGCCGCCGAGACGCAGCAGACATCCAGCCAACTTGCAGCACTTGTCCGACCGAACGACGTCAACAGCGGTTCGCTGCTCTTTCCGTCGAAGGAGCCGGGCTTCTATGTCGAAGCGCCATGGCTGAAGGCCGACGTCGCAATCGATGTCTCCGAGCCGATCGCCAGGGCCACCACTATGATCGCGCAGAAGTTCTCGACCGTGAACCTGCCGCAGGCGGCGATGCGCGCCGACGAGCAGATTACGCATGGGCTCACCATGCTGCTCCTGGCGCTGACGGCGGCAAGCGGGCTGGCAGTCTGGCGTCGTCGCCTCAAGGACATCGTCATGATCGGAGCCAAGCGCGATGGTCGATAGGCCCGCTACAGTTGAGAATGAGGGAGCGAGTGAATTCGAGCCGCTTCCGACCTATCTGGAACTTGCCCTAGCCACGACCCACGACATGCCGAAGACGCGGCAAAGGAAAGGTTTTTTCCTCTGGCGTCTTTCCTCGACCGAACGGGCGATCGTCTTTGCTATTGCCGGTCTTGCCGTTTACGGCCTGGCGCTGATCGGCGACGGTTTCCTGCTGAAGGCGAAGGCCGAACTGATCGACGGCCGGGCGACCGGCTCCGTTCAACCGGTAAACACAAAGCCGTTATTGCAGGTCGAATGAGGGTTGAAGCTCTCCCCTGCCCGCTCCACGTTCGGACGGGAGAGATGACCGGGGAAGCAAGATGAAGAGAATATCCGCCTTCCATTTCGCAGCAGCGCTGTTCCTGTTCGGCGCCGTGTCCGCCGATGCGGCCGATACCGTCAATACGCAGGGTCCCGCCGTTCGTGTCGACAATCTCGCCAAGGGCCTCGAGCATCCCTGGGCGGTCGAGGTGTTGCCCGATGGCGCCTATCTCGTCACCGAGCGGCCCGGCCGCATGCGCATCATCCGCGATGGCAATATCTCCGACCCGATCGGCGGCGTGCCCACGGTCAGCGCCCGTGGCCAGGGCGGCCTGATGGACGTGGCGCTCGCCCCGGACTTTGCGACATCTAGAAGGATCTATTTCACCGCCGCCATCGCCAATGCACAGGGCTCTGGCACTGAAGCCTTCAGCGCCACGCTTTCCGCTGACGAGAAGAGACTGGGCGCCGTAACGCCTGTTTTCACCATGCGGCGCTTCACCTCCGGCAATATCCAGTACGGCTCGCGCATCGCCATAGCCCGTGATGGTTCGCTGTTCATCAGCGTCGGCGACCGTGGCGACCGCGACCGCTCGCAGGACTGGCAGGATGATGCCGGCTCGATCATCCACATCAATGCCGATGGCAGCATCCCGGCCGACAACCCATTCAAGGACGGCGGCAAGGCGCTGCCGGAAATCTGGTCGAAGGGCCACCGCAACCCGCAGGGTATCACCTTCGATACCAAGGACGGCAAGCTCTACACCGTCGAACACGGCGCGCGCGGCGGTGACGAAATCAACCAGCCTGAGGCAGGCAAGAATTACGGCTGGCCGATCATCACCTATGGCCGCGACTATTCGGGTGCGGAAATCGGCGAAGGCACCGCGAGGGAAGGGCTGGAACAGCCGCTGCATTACTGGGATCCGTCGATTGCCCCTGGTGCGCTCACGGTCTACCGCGGCGCCATGTTCCCGGAATGGGACGGCAATTTCCTCGTCGCGGCGCTGAAGTTTCAGCTGCTTTCGCGCATGCAGCGCGACGAAAGCGGCGCCTTCGTCGCCGAAGAGCGCCTGTTCGAGGGTGAATACGGCCGGATCCGCGATGTCGTCGTCGCACCCGACGGCGCGCTGCTGATGGTGACGGACGAGGACAGCGGATCGCTGCTCAGGGTTTCGCGCGCTGAGGCCAATAACGGCTGAAAGATCACAACGCGCCACGTAACTCCTTGCGGATAACAAATTTCAGTCCGGACCAGACCTCATCGACGGCGCAGACCTTGACGTCAACAAGGCCGGTCGGAAGGAGGATCTCTCGTAGCACATCCTCGGTGACGTCCGTCGGCACCCGCGAACTCTTCTTCGGCCAGGAGATCCAGAGGATGCCATCCGGTCTCAGAACACGAAAAAGCGCGGACGCGAAAGCCTCCAACGTCGCTCGCTCGGTCGTAAACAGGTGCATGTAGTCAAACGCCCGCCGAGGCGTTTCGGGAAGCGCAAGGGCGACCGAGGCAAAGCCGTCGAAGCCATAGATCTCGCCAATCGTTTCGGGAACGCCGAGAAGAGCAGCCGCCTGGCCGCGCGCGAGGCCGAGCTTCTTGGCGAGCGGCGTGCCAGAATAGCCTGCCGTCCCGGGCATCGCCGCCATTTCGCCGGCCAGCCGGCCTTCGTCGCGTTGCATGCTGTCACCTCCGCCAACCGGCAACATAGTCTGCACCCTTGCCGAAAGGAAACGCAACTGCTAACCGCTGGGGCACATTCCTTCCCCATCGAGGACGACATGACGCGCGCTCAGGCGAACCTTCTGCTGTTGCTTGCAGCCGCCATCTGGGGTGGCGGCTTCGTCGCGCAATCGACGGCGATGAAGGCGATCGGCCCCTTCTGGTTCATTGCCCTGCGTTTCACCGTCGCGACGCTGGCCGTGCTGCCTTTCGTCGTTTTCGAAGCGCTCAACTCCAAGGTGAAGACCAGCGCACGCCATGCGAAACTCTATATTCTGACCGGCCTTGCGCTTTTCGGCGGCGCAGCCACGCAGCAGGTCGGGCTCCAGACGACGACTGTGACGAATTCGAGCTTCATCACCGGCCTCTATGTTGTCTTCGTGCCGCTGATCGCCGTGTTCTTCCTGCGTCGTGCCCCGCATTGGATCATCTGGCCGGGGGGGCTGATGGCTGTCACCGGCATCTATCTCTTGTCAGGCGATCACCTCTCGGCCCTTACATCAGGCGACCTCCTGACAATGGTCTGCGCCGGCTTCTGGGCAATCCAGATCACCCTTGCCGGCACGACTGTTTCTGCGACCGGACGGCCGCTCGCCCTCTCGGCCACGCAATTCGCCGTCACCGCAATCTGCGCGCTTGTCATTGCCGCAATCGTCGAACCGATCAGCCTCTCTGCGATACGGGCCGCGGCACCTGAGATCGTCTATGTCGGCATCTTCTCCTCGGGCCTGGCCTTCGTGCTGCAGGTGATCGCCCAGCGTTACACCACACCCTCGCAGGCAGCGATCTTCCTCTCCGCCGAAGCGCTCTTCGGCGCCTCGCTCGCAGCCCTGCTGCTGGGCGAGACGATGCCAGTGACCGGCTATGCAGGTTGCGCGCTGATGTTTATCGCTATGCTTGTGGTCGAACTCGTGCCTGGATTTGCCCGGCGACGCCTGCCAGTCACCTGAACACGCGTCGAAATGCGGGTGAGTTACGCGTTGAGAAAAAATTTATCGGATGCGTAAAGACGCGTTCACGTTGCATTATTGGGAAAATCTGCTCCGAACTTATATTGCAGACGATATAAAACGTTAATCATTCCTCTATCTTCGAAGAAAATTTTGCGTTTTTGCGCAAATTGGATATTCGCAGGGGTGCGCGCCGCACGGCACGCTAAAAACTTTTGCTTGCCAAAATCCTTTAACCGCAGCATTCTCAGCGCGTTCGGGCATTTTGCGAGCATGGGAAGTCCTTAAGTATTTGCGCGCCGGGAACGCTAATATTCCGGTCAGCCGGTTCCGAAGATGGCGGGCGAAGTCCTGCCTGGAACAGGCCGAGGTAGAGGGGACCTTTTTCTCACATTTCAAGAATTGCCTGCCTACACCTCCCGCAAGGAGGCAATGCTATGATGCTGCCCGTGTGGATGGCGGGCAGAGAGAAAAGGGACCTGACGCATGGCAGAGACTGGCACTGTAAAATTCTTCAATACCGACAAAGGCTTCGGCTTCATCAAGCCGGACCGGGGCGGCGCCGATATCTTCGTTCACATTTCTGCCGTTCAAGCCTCCGGGCTGGCCGGTCTGACGGAAAACCAGAAGGTAAGCTTCGACACGGAGCCGGATCGCCGCGGCAAGGGCCCCAAGGCCGTCAATCTGCAGATTGCGGGCTGAACCTCTTAACAAGGCTGTCGAATTCGAGTTGATGCCCGGCAGCGATGCCGGGTTTTGTCGTTCAGCCTTCGTTCAGCCACCAATCTATAGGACTGCCACCATCGAGAAAGGAACCGGCGTTCGGTTCCCGCGATTAGGACCTACGCTGATGAACAGGCTCGTAAAAACTCTTATGCTGACGGCAACGGCTGCTGCGCTTACCCTCTCCGCCATTGGCGATGCATCGGCCGGCGACCGTCATTGGCACCATCACAACGGCAACGATGCGCTCGTCGGCGGCGCCCTTGGTCTCGCGACCGGCCTGATCGTCGGTTCGGCCATCGCCAATACCAATAACGGTCCTGCATACGAAGAGCGCCGCTACATCGACCCGGCTTACGAGCCGGATTATTACGAGCCCGCTCCGGTCTATCGCGCCCCGCGTCGCGTCTATGTCGAGCAGCCGCAATATGTCGAGCAGCCGCGATACTATGCACCGGTCCGCACGTCGGTGGAGCCCTGGTCGCCGCAGTGGGAGCGTTACTGCTCTTACCGCTACCGCTCTTTCGATTCGCGTAGCGGCACCTATATCGGCAATGACGGCCGCAGCCATTTCTGTACCGCCGGCTGATCTCTCTAAAGCGCGTCGCTTCAAACTAAATTCACGCGACGCTCTTTTGCTATTGTGCATGCTATCCCGGAACCGCTGCACACTTCCGGGCGACATGCATTATCATCGCTGATGCCAGGCGCCGCTTTCGAGCGGCACTTTCTTTTGTGATCCGTCAGCGAATTTTTCTCAAAGCATATCGGCATCGGGTTCGAAATCGGTCGAGACGCTGACCGCGCGCCATTCCCGATCAGCGTCGATACGCGCGGCATCCGCTTTCTCGACATTGCGGACAGCATCGCTGCCGAGCAGCAGCCGGAGCGGTGCTGCATCGAGGCCGGCGATATGGATGACCACCGCAGCCGCTTTGGCAGGATCTCCGGGCTGGCGACCATTATACTCACGCTGGAAGCGCACGGTAGCGCCGACCGTCTCCGCATAGTCCTGCCGCCCTTCGGCAAGCACCGTCGAGGCGCCGGCGAAATCGGTCCTGAAGCCGCCGGGCTCGATCACCGTCACCCTGATGCCGAATGGCGCGACCTCTTTCGCCAACACCTCGGAAAAGCCCTCGACACCGAATTTCGCTGCCGAATAGGCGCCGCGCCCGGCAGGTCCGATCCGGCCACCGACGGATGAGAACTGGATGATATGCCCTGCCCCCTGTTCGCGCATCAGGGCGATGACCGCCTTGGTCATGATGATCGTGCCGAACAGATTGGCCTCGATCTGCGCCCGGAAATCGGCAAGGCTGGTATCTTCGATCGAGGAGACATTGCCGTAGCCGGCATTGTTGACAAGCACGTCGATGCGTCCGAACCGCTTCACACCGGCCTCGACCGCTGCCGTGGCCGCCGTCTCGTCGGTCACGTCGAGCGCGACCGTCAGCACCTGGCCGCCATATCGCTCGGACAGATCGGCAAGTTGGGCCGGATCGCGCGCCGTCGCCACCAGATTGTCGCCGGAGGCCAAAACCGCCTCCGCCAACGCTCGGCCGAGACCGCGCGAACTCCCTGTAATCAACCAGACCTTGGACATCGGAAACCTTTCCTTCTTTGGTTCCCGGCTCATGTATGGTCTATCGTATCCGATCGAAAGAAGGTACCCTGGCGATCTATACGCACCTTGAGGTAACTGACTTGCCGAGCGACATGTTCGATTTCTGCAGCAGCATGACGGATGAACAGGATGCGCGCGCCCGCGAACTGATCGAGCGGGCGGCGTCGAAATGGCCGCTGCGCATCCTGCACGTGCTCTCCGGTGCGGGCGCACCCCTGCGCTTCTCGCGCCTTATGGAAAGGGTCGAGGGCATCAGCCAAAAGGTGCTGACGCAGACGCTGCGCACCCTCGAAAGAGACGGCCTCATCATCCGCACGCTCTATCCGCAAGTGCCGCCGCGCGTTGAATATGAGTTGACGCCGCTCGGACGCGACCTCCTCATGCAGGTCGCTGGCCTCTGGCGTTGGATCGTCGAACATCTGGATGCATTCGATGCACGCAAAGCCGTGAAGCTGCCGACCGTTGCCGACAACCAAAACCCGTTCTAAGCAGGGATGCGGATCGTTGCCCTCAGTCCGCCGAGCGGGCTGTCGGCGAGGGTGACGTTGCCGCCGTGGCTGCGGGCGATGTCGCGGGCAATCGCAAGGCCAAGGCCGGTGCCCGACGCATCGAGGTTACGCGCCGCGTCCAGTCGGAAGAACGGCTTGAAAACGTCCTCGCGGTTCTTTTCCGGAATACCCGGTCCGTCATCGTCGAAGATGACGGTCAGCCATTTGGCATTGTGCTTGGCTTCGATGTCGAGCCTGCCGGCATAACGGCGGGCATTCGAGGCCAGGTTGGTGACGAGACGCATGAAAGCATTCGGCCTGACGGATATGTCGTCATCGCCTTCGATGGAATAGCTGAATGTCTTGCCGTGCAGAGCGAAATCGGATTCCAGCTTTACGAAGATCTCGCTGAGTTTCAGCTCGCCGACATCCTCTTCGACTTCGCCGCGTGCGAAGGCCGTGTAGGCCTCCAGCATGGCCTGCATATCGTTGACGTCGTCGTTCAGCCCATGCAGGTCGGGATTGTCGCCGGCGAGCGCCAGTTGCAGTTTGAAGCGGGTGAGGATGGTGCGCAGATCATGGCTGACGCCGGAGAGCATCGCGGTGCGCTGCTCGATCTGCCGTTCAATTCGCTCGCGCATCAGGATGAAGGCAAGGCCGGCGCGCCTGACCTCGTCGGCACCGCGCGGATAGAAATTATCGGGCTTCTGCCCCTTGCCGAAGCTTTCGGCCGCTCGCGCCAAGGTCAGGATCGGCCGGATCTGCCCGCGCAGGAAGAGGATAGAGATGCCGATCAGCACCAGCGAGGTGCCGACCATCCAGACGATGAAGATATGTGTGTTCGAGGCATAGGTCTGGCTGCGCTTGGTCAGCACCCTGAGGATCTTGTTGTCGAGCTTGATGCGGATCTCGACGAGGTTCGAGTTGCCGACCGTGTCGATCCAGAAAGGCCGGTGGATCTCGTCGGTGATCTCGTCGCTGAGGATGCCGTCGAGTATCGAGAAGAACGGCTTGACGCGCGGCGGCGGCAGATCGCCGTCCGGCTCGATCGAGATCTGCAGGCTGAGCTGGTCGCGGGCGATGCGGATGATCTCGTTATAGTCCGAATTCTGCGGGTAGGTCTCGATGATCTCGATGATCGCGGCGATGTCGCGGGTGACGGCCAGCGACAGCCGCTCCGTCACCATCTGCCAGTGGCGCTCCATGAAGACGGCGGCGACGACGGATTGCAACAGCACCATCGGAATGATGATGATCAGCAGCGAGCGCGCGTAAAGCCCGGTCGGCAGCCGCCGGCGCAGCCAGCGGGCAATCGAGCGCCAGCCCGGCCCAGAAGTGCGGTCTTCCCGCCGCAAGCTGTCGATCGTCACCATTAGCGCCGGTCCTGGCCTCTATCCTCAGATCTAGTCGATGCTCAGCCTGTATCCGATGCCGCGCACGGTCTGCAACCAGACGGGATTGGCCGGATCATCCTCGATCTTACGCCGCAGCCGGTTGATCTGCACGTCGATCGTGCGCTCGCCGACCTCTGTGTCGTTGCCGATCAGTTCATGGCGGGGGATCGTATCACCGGCGCGCCGTGCAAAGAGCAGCATGATCTCCTGCTCGCGGTCGGTGAGCCGGATCACCTCGCTGGCTTTCTTCAGCTCCTTGCGGGTGAGTGAGAAGGTATAGGGGCCGAACATCACCTGTTCGATCTTCGGTCCCTCGCCGCCGGCATTGCGGCGCAGAATGTTGTTGATGCGCAGCACCAATTCGCGCGGGTCGAAGGGCTTGGAAAGATAGTCGTCGGCGCCCGCCTCGAGGCCTTCGATCCGGTTGCCCGATTCCGCCAGCGCCGTCAGCATGATGATCGGCACGTTCTTGATGGCGCGAAGCCCGCGGGTGACGTCGATGCCGGATTCGCCGGGCATCATCACATCCATGATGATCAGGTCGAAATCGAGACCCGCGAGCTTGCGCTGAGCCTCGGCGCCGTCGGCGGCGACAGTGACGCGGAAGCCGTTCTCGGCGAGATAACGATTGAGCAGCGCACGGATGCGCGAGTCGTCGTCGACCACCAGCAGATGCGCCGCATCGTCTGAAATACCTGTCTTGACCGCCATTCAATCCGCCTTCTGCCTGTCCCGCATTCCCCTGAGGAAAGCTTTTACGCCCTCCCGCACCTCCGCAGAAGCCCCATCGAATGCCCGCTCAATGCGGCGCGATTGCGGCTCGGCAAGTGCAAGCGCCAGCTCTCGTCCCGATTTCGTTGGATAGAGCTTGCGCTGCCGCCGGTCCTCGGGGCCTGCCACCTGGCGAATATAGCCTGAATCGATCAGCTGTTTCAGCACCCTTGCAAGGCTCTGCTTGGTAATCCTCAGCGTATCGAGAAGATCGGCAACCGTCATGCCGGGATTGCGGTTGACGAAATGCACGACGCGGTGATGGGCCCGGCCGAAGCCGCTCTTTTCGAGGATGGCGTCAGGATCGGAAACGAAGTCGCGATAGGCGAAGAAGAACTGTTCGATAATCTCGAAATCGATGATGTCAGTATCTTCCATCGGCGTGGCCAGCGGCTCTGGCTTGCCTGCTTTGGGGCCGGTCTGTCGTGACACTCGGCATTCCTTTCTCTCTTCGCACCCCGCGGGAAACTTTCGCCAAGATATGTCAGCTTTATTGACATAAATTTGCGTCGCGGCTAGCTTTCCGACCTCTGGGAGAGCCCCGCACGGACTTTTATTCCTCGGCATTTCCCCAGAAACCAAGGCCCGTCCTGCACTCCGACGCAATACGCGATTTCCCCTTGCGTCTGTGGATAAAACGTAATGGGGACAACAATCAACAGGCATGGCGCTTGAAGCGCCGGAGGAGACTAGGGATGGCTTCAGTTCCTTTCGACCAGCTGGACGGCGAAATATGGTTCAACGGCGAGTTTGTCGCCTGGAAGGACGGCAAGATCCACGTGTTGACGCACGGCCTGCATTATGCCAGCGCCGTCTTCGAGGGCGAGCGCGCCTATGGCGGCCAGGTGTTCAAGCTCACCGAACATAACCAGCGCCTGCACAGATCCGCCGAGATCCTCGGCTTCAATGTGCCCTACTCCGTCGAGGAACTCGACGCGGCGACCGTCGAGCTCTTGAAGCGCCAGGGTTTCCAAGATGCCTATGTCAGGCCGATCGCCTGGCGCGGCAGTGAGATGATGGGCGTTTCGGCGCAGGCCAATCGCATCAATGTCGCCATCGCCATCTGGCAATGGGGCAGCTATTTCAATCCGACCGAGAAGCTGAAGGGCATCCGCCTCGATATCGCCGAATACCGTCGTCCCGATCCGAAGACTGCGCCTTGCGCCTCCAAGGCTGCCGGTCTCTACATGATCTGCACCATTTCCAAGCACGCCGCCGAAGCCAAGGGCTATGCCGATGCAATGATGCTCGATTATCGCGGCCAGGTCGCCGAAGCGACAGGCCCCAACATCTTCTTCATCAAGGATGGCGTCATTCACACGCCGACCCCGGATTGCTTCCTGAACGGCATCACCCGCCAGACCGTCATTGAACTCGCCAAACGCCGCAGCATCGAGGTCATCGAACGCGCGATCCTGCCGGAAGAGCTCCCCGGCTTCAGCGAGTGTTTCCTCACCGGCTCGGCTGCTGAGGTGACCCCAGTTTCCGAGATCGGCCCGCATCGCTTCACGCCGTCGGTGATTTCCGAGACGCTGATGAACGACTACATGAAGGACGTCTATCCGGCGGCAGTCGCTGCCGGATAAGATCCTTCACGCGATCGCCCGGCAATTCAAAGCGTTACGGCGCCGCACGGCTGAAAAGGCGCGGCGCTGAGCTGAACGCCGGCCGGGCATTTACCGATGCGCCCGTGCCATGACCAGTCCGGCGAGCGTCGAGAGAATGCCGCCGCCAATCAATCCGCCGATGCCGTCGGCGATCAGGCCGGTCATAGCCGCTTCCCCACCGACCATGCTGAGCAGCATGCCGCCGGCGACACCGCCGATCGCGCCTGCGATCGTACGGGCGACGACGTTAATCGCGTTCTGCTTTAAGGCGGCGCTCGCGGCATTGCCGCCGATGGCGCCGGCAATCAACTGTGTGACGAGCGGAAGTAGGGCTTCCATGACTTTCCTCCTCTGGCGATCTCCCCGATCGCCGTTTATATGCCGAACCTTCGGCATGTTAGCATTTTATCATATTCAGGAGGAAAGCGTTAAGAAAAAATCAACCCATGCGGGAGGCAAGGGATGAAGCAGAAGGGGCTGGAAACGAGGCGGCCAGCCGACCGCCCCGTTGTATTTTGCCGATTACATCACTGATAAACGTAGACGATCCGGCGTGTACCGGGATCGACCAGCACCGGCCGATCGTTGATCCTCGTATAACGGTACCCATAATCCGGGATCGTCTGGAAGGTGACGTCGCCAGGGACTTCGGCGCCGACGACGACATCGCCGCCGAGCTGCACCGTCTGGCCGGGATTGGTGTCGATATAGGTGCGGACCGTTTCGGGCGGAGTGATGGTCTCGACAGCCCCGACCGGGCCGAGCAACTCGTCGCCCGGCGCCGGCTGCGGATCAACTGGGACGACACTGGCGGTCGACTCGTAGGTCACGACGGGAACGCCGATCTCGGCGCGGTGCTGCTCGACGATGACCTGGCTGCCGCCTTGGTCGACCTGTAGATAATCGGCATAGACCCAGCCGCGCATGCCGTTGACGTCGACACGGCACCAGCGGCTGCCTTCGATGCAGCCATCAAGCACCGCGGTCGAGCCGCGCGTGGCAAGACCAACTGCCGGATATTGCGGGCCGGGGCCGGCGCGGACGTTGAGATCGTTGACGGTCGTCGCCGTCATCTCCGCCTGCGCAAGGCCAGCGGTCGCCAGGAGCACGGCCCCCGCCAGCAGAATGTTTCTCTTCAAGGTCATGTGAGCGTCTCCTTAGTTTCGATGGGCTGACAACGCGCGGCATTCCACGATGTTCCCATGCGCTCCGCAGTGCAAAGCGCTACGCTCAGGCGGCTTCAGGCAAGCAATTGAATTTTCGGGATAAAATTCGATTTTAATGACATCCAGCGACAGGGTGGAGATCCATAAATTCTTGTTTCAGCGCGTCTTTTTGCCGTGATACGCGCCTCTAAGGCAGAAGATTCCGGCTGTCCTTCGCACGGTTTCGGACTATACCCTGAGCATCCGAGACACCAAGCGAGGCAGTTATGGGCATGCTCCAGGCCGGCATTATTCCGGTGACACCCTTCCAACAGAACTGCACGATCTTCTTCGATGCAGACACCAAGGAAGGCGTCGTCGTCGATCCGGGCGGCGATGTGCCGCTCATCCTGCAATCGATCGCGGAGAACGGTTTGGTCATCAAGGAAATCTGGCTGACGCATGGCCATCTCGACCATGCCGGCGGTGCCACCGAGTTGAAGGAGGCCCTCGGCATCGACGTTGTCGGCCCGCATCAGGACGACTTGCCGCTGCTGCAGCGGATCGAGACCCAGGCCGAAAAATACGGCATATCGGGATTGCGCAACACCCTGCCCGACCGCTGGCTGAAGGATGGCGACAAGATCGCGTTCGGTGCCCACGAATTCGAGGTCTACCACACGCCCGGCCACGCCCCCGGCCATGTCATCTATTTCAACCGGGTGCAGAATTTCGCCCACCTCGGCGACGTGCTCTTCAACGGTTCGATCGGCCGCACCGACCTGCCGGGCGGCAATCATCAGCAGCTTCTCGATTCGATCCGCGACAAGGTGCTGCCACTCGGCGACGACGTCGGCTTCATCTGCGGCCACGGCCCCGGCAGCCGCATCGGCGACGAACGGCGAAGCAATCCATTTCTAAAGGGTATTTGAGCCGGTGAAGATCCGGGCGAGCGCATCGGACGAAAAGCCGATAAAACGGTGTGAGCTCACGGTCACATCATCTTGCTACCGTTCGGCACCGGCCGTTCGACGGAAGCAAGCACGATCGCGCCGCTCTCGTCCTCGAAGCCCAGCGTCAGCACTTCCGAGCGGAACGGCCCGATCTGGCGTGGCGGGAAATTGACGACGCCGAACACCTGCCGGCCGATCAGGCTTTCCGGCGTGTAATGCACGGTGATCTGCGCTGAGGATTTTTTCGTGCCGATCTCGGGACCAAAATCGATCGCCAGCTTGAATGCCGGCTTTCGCGCTTCCGGAAAGGGACTGGCCTCGACGATCGTACCGATACGGATGTCGACACGCTCGAAATCGGCGTAGGTGATCTCTTCGGCCATATCGTCTCCGTCAGCCGGCCAGCTCTTCGGCCCGCTTGCGCGCCGCCGCCAGTGCTGCGTCGAACAGAGGCTGCATGCCGTTTTCGGACATCAACACGGCGAGTGCCGCCGCCGTCGTGCCGCCGGGAGAGGTCACATTTTGCCGTAGCCGCGAAGCGTCGTCGGGGGACTGGTGCAAGAGTTCACCAGCCCCCGCGACTGTTTCCCGCGCAAGACGCATGGCGAGGTCCGCCTGCAAGCCGAGTTTACGGCCTGCTTCCGCCATACATTCGACGAGATAGAACACATAGGCAGGACCGCTGCCCGAAAGCGCCGTCACGGCATCGATATCGGCCTCTGCAGGCACCCATTCCACAGGCCCCGAGACGCTGAGAAGCGAATGAACACGCTCTCGCTGCTGATTGCTGACCCCTGAATTGGCAAAGGCGCCGGTAACGCCGCGCCCGACCATGGCCGGCGTGTTTGGCATAGCTCGCACCATGGCGGCTTTGCCCAGATGCCTTTCGAGGAAACCGAGCGTCTTGCCGGCCGCGACCGAGACCACGACCGTATCCGGTCCGACGGCGCTCTTAACCGCCGGCAACACCGTCTCCATTACCTGCGGCTTGACCGCGAGAAACAGCACGCTTGCCTTCAAATCCGCCGGAGGCGCGATCACATGGGTCGCGCCGGCCTCGTTGATTGTCGCCAGCATCGCCACCGACGGGCCGGGATCGACGACAATGACGGCCGAGCCCGGAACGCCGCTTTTCAGCCAGCCGGAGAGCATTGCCCCGCCCATATTTCCGGCGCCGATCAGGACGACGGGATTTGTCGAGGAGACAAGGTTCGCGGGCATCTTATGCCTCGCCGACTGTTTCGAACAGCACGGCTTCCATCGCTTTCGTCGCTTCCATGCCGGACCATACGACGAACTGGAATGCCTGGAAATAGGCTTCGCAGGTGTCGAGCGCGCTGGAAAGCAGCACCTCGACCTGGCGATTTGTGGGTTCCGCGCCACCGGCAAGCAGCAGCGATTGGCGGAAAATGACGACATCTTCCTGGCGCCAGAGGTCGAAATGCCCCATCAGCACCTGCCCATTGATCGCCGAGAGCAGCTTGACCACCTCGTTGACCCTGATGTCGGGAACTTTGATATCGAAGGCGCAGCCAAGGTGCAGCGCTTCGAATTCCTCCATCCAGGAGAAGGAGACGTGATAGTCCGTCCAGCGCCCCTCGACCGTCATCGCGATCTCGTCCTCGCCGGACCGTTCGAACGACCAGTCGTTGTGGGAGGCAACGTACTCGATCATGTCGACCGGGTTCGACTGACGCTCAACTTCCAATTCCATCAGGTTCATGCAGCACCTTCTTGACCGGAACGAATGCGACCTAACTTGATGTATGAACACAAGAAAGACACACGCAAATACCGGAAACCACCACTCGGATGATCGTTGAACCGCTGCCAGACGTAACGCAGATAACCTGCCCGGAGCTTACCAAGTCGCTTCGAATCATCATTTAAAATCAGTGTATAATGCCACCTGCCCCCTGCCAGCCCCCTGGGGGGAAAATAGGACCGGGCGACTGTGGAAAGCTCTTCGAAACTCAATTCAGAAGGGAGAATAAGCGACTCTGCGAATTGGCTTTTTTGGCAGTGTCCACAGGCGGAAAATTCACCTGATTTTTTTGTGGCACATGCGGCATCTGCAATGAAGGCGGCTGCCGCATCTGCTTCATGTCGGGACTTTGAAGCATGTCGCGCAAAAGTGTTCAGCGGCTTTGCGGTTACGACATGCGAAAAAACAGAGACCTAAAGCGCAGGAAGCGAATCTGAAAGATCGCGACGCCTTAGTGACCCTCGCCGGCAAGCCTCGCCTCGAGTGCCGCGATGCGGGCGGTAAGCGCCTCGTTCTCGTCGCGCGCCTTGATCGCCATCTCGCGCACCGCCTCGAACTCCTCGCGCTTGACGATATCCATGCTATTCAGCCAGCGCTCCGCCTGAGCGTTGAAGGCGGTCTCGATCTCCTTGCGGACGCCCTGGGCGGCGCCAGCCGCATCGGTCATCAGCTTGGCGAATTCGTCCATGATGCGGTTCGTTCCGGTCGTCATGGCGGTTTTCTCCCTTCGCATGAGGTGAATTCAGCCCTTCGGGGCCTCAAAGATTGAGGTAGGGCTTCGCCAGCCGCGATGCAAGCGCTTTGCATGGGATAAGCGTGCCTGAACCGGCTGCGGAAGGGCCATCACGAACAATGGACTTGACCGTCCGGGATCGCAGCGGCATGTTCCGCGCAAACAAACAGGTGGGAAAACCTTGCCGACAGCAGCCAATCTCCTTGCCATCATGCCTTTCCCTGACATCGATCCGATTGCCTTTTCGGTCGGCCCGCTGGCGATTCATTGGTACGGTCTTGCTTATGTCGCCGGCATCCTGCTCGGCTGGGCCTATGCGCGCCGCCTCGCCGCCAATGATGGACTCTGGCTGGGCAATGTCTCGCCGATGTCAAGGACGCAGCTTGACGATTTCATCGTCTGGGCGGCACTTGGCGTCGTCCTCGGCGGTCGTCTCGGCTATATTTTCTTCTATGATCTCCCCGCCGTCCTGCGCAGTCCTATCCGTGCACTCGAGATTTGGAACGGCGGCATGTCCTTCCATGGCGGCCTCACCGGCACGACGATCGCCATGATCTTGTTTGCCCGCCGCAACGCTATCCCGATCTGGAGCCTGTTCGACATCGTCGCCACCGTCGTTCCCTTCGGCCTCTTCTTCGGCCGCATCGCCAATTTCATCAATGGCGAGCTCTGGGGCCGGTTGACCGACGTGCCCTGGGCTGTGGTCTTCCCGAGCGGCGGTCCATTCGCCCGCCACCCAAGCCAGCTTTACGAAGCCGGCCTCGAAGGCATCGTTCTCCTGCTGGTGCTGGCCGCTCTCGTTTACGGCATGCGCGCGCTGAAAAGCCCCGGCTTCATCACCGGTGTCTTCGTCTGCGGTTATGCGCTGTCGCGCATCTTCGTCGAATTTTTCCGCGAGCCTGACGCCCAGCTCGGTTACCTCCTAGGCACGAACTGGCTGACCATGGGCATGGTGCTCTCGTTCCCGATGATCCTGCTTGGCCTCTGGGCGATGCTGCGGGCACGCCGCCAGGCTGCGCTGCAGCTCTGAAAACGGCAGGACGCGCGACATGACCACCGCTCTAGGCGAAAAGATCAAGGCGATCATCCAGGCCAACGGCCCGATCAGCGTCACCGATTATTTCTCGCTCTGCCTGGCCGATCCCGAACACGGCTATTATCGCACCCGCGAGCCCTTCGGCCGTTCGGGTGATTTCGTTACCGCGCCCGAGGTCAGCCAGATCTTCGGCGAAATGATCGGCGTCTTCATCGTGCATGCCTGGCAACGTCACGGCGCCCCGACGGGCGTCCGCCTCGTCGAGATCGGCCCCGGTCGCGGCACCATGATGGCCGATATGCTGCGCGTCATCTCCCGCATCGCCCCGCCGCTTTTCGACGCGATGACCGTGCATCTCGTCGAAACCAGCGAACGCCTGCGCGACGTCCAGAGCCAGACGCTCGAAGCCTACGCCGGAAAAATCGCCTGGCACGACGGCTTCGACGAAGTGCCATCAGGCTTCACGCTGATAGCCGCCAACGAATTGTTCGACGCTATCCCGATCCGCCAGTTCGTCCGCATGCCGACGGGTTTCCGCGAGCGCATGATCGGCATTGATGCCGATGGCGCGCTGACCTTCGCCGCCGGCGTCGCCGGCCTCGATCCGGCACTTCTCCCCGAACTGGTGCAGAACCTGCCGCTCGGCACGCTCTTCGAGATCTCGCCTGCCCGCCAGGCTGTGATGATGGCAATCTGCGAGCGGCTGCGCGCCTTCGGCGGAACAGCGCTCGCGATCGACTATGGCCATCTCGTAACCGGCTTCGGCGATACGCTGCAGGCCGTGCGTATGCATGAATTCGACCCGCCGCTCGCCCATCCCGGTGAAGCAGATCTGACGAGCCATGTCGACTTTCAACAGCTCGCCGAAACGGCGCTTGCGGTCGGCGTCCATTTGAACGGCGCCCTGCATCAGGGTGATTTTCTGAGCGGCCTCGGCATCCTCGAACGTGCCGCTGCCCTCGGCCACGACCGCGAACCGCAAACCCAGCAAGTCATCCAGACGGCAGTGGAACGGCTCGCCGGAGCCGGTGAAGGCCGGATGGGCGAACTCTTCAAGGTGATGGCGGTCTCTCATCCCGCAGTCGACCTCATGCCCTTTCGTCCGGTGGATTGACAGGGCGCCCGCGGCTGGTTCAACATCCGCGCGAACAAGAACTTGAAGCGCGCCGCCTGTGCGATGCGCTTGGGATAATAACAAACCCCTTAAAAAACCCCGGAATCACAGATGCAGGACGCGGCTTCTCCCGCACCGATCGAAAGCGCGCTGCTGAACGAAGCGGCGGGCGCCACTATTCGCCACGGTTATTTCACCCGGGCCGGCGGCGTTTCCGAAGGGCTTTATCGTGGCCTCAATGTCGGCCTCGGCTCCAGTGACGAACGCGACAAGGTCCTGGAAAACCGCCGCCGCGTCGCCGCCTGGTTCAGCCTGCCGGTCGAGCGGCTGGCGACCGTGCATCAGGTCCATTCCCCAGACGTCGTGACGGTCGACGCCGATTACGACGGCGCCCGCCCCGATGCGGATGCGATGGTGACGCGCACCCCTGGCATCGCGCTTGGCGTGCTTGCCGCCGATTGCGGCCCGATCCTGTTCGCCGACCCGGACAATCGCGTCGTCGGCGCTGCCCATGCCGGCTGGAAGGGCGCGCTGACGGGCGTGCTCGAAAACACCATCGCCGCCATGGAGGCGCTGGGGGCGGACCGCACGCATATTGTCGCCTGCCTCGGCCCCTCGATCAGCCAGACAAGCTATGAGGTCGGCCCGGAATTCATCGAGCGCTTCATCGCCGAGAACCCGGATTACCAACGTTTCTTCGCGCCTTCGGCAACGCCCAGCCACGCCATGTTCGATCTGCCGGCGCTGACCGTCGACCGGTTGACGAAAGCCGGCGTGCGGACCGAAAACCTCGGCCTTTGCACCTATCCGGACAGCGAGCGCTTCTTTTCCTACCGCAGGACGACACATCGCAAGGAGCCGGATTACGGCCGCCAGATTTCCGCGATATCAATCAGGGAGACGTGAGCAGAATGGCACTGCACTTCGAAAAGGCCGAATTCGCAAGCCGGCTTGCGCGCCTCACCGAGAAAATGAAGGAAGAGAAGCTCGACGCCCTGCTGCTCTTCGCTCAGGAAAGCATGTACTGGCTGACCGGCTACGACACCTTCGGCTACTGCTTCTTCCAGACGATGATCGTCAAGAGCGACGGCACCATGGCGCTGATCACCCGCTCGGCCGATCTTCGCCAGGCCAGGCATACCTCGATCCTCGAGGACATCCATATCTGGGTGGACCGGATCAACGCCGATCCGACGCTCGACCTGAAGAACCTGCTGGTCGAGATGGACCTGCTCGGCGCCCGCATCGGTGTCGAATATGATACGCACGGCATGACCGGCCGCGTCGCCCGCCTGCTCGATGCGCAACTGACCACCTTCGGCCAGATTGTCGACGCTTCCTACCTCGTCAGTCGGCTGCGCCTCGTCAAAAGCCCGACTGAGGTCGCCTATGTCGAGCGTGCCGCCATCCTCGCCGACGATGCGCTCGATGCCGCGATCCGGCTGACAAAACCCGGCGCCGACGAGGCTGATATCCTCGCCGCCATGCAGGGCGCGATCTTTTCCGGCGGCGGTGACTATCCCGCCAACGAGTTCATCATCGGCTCCGGCGCCGATGCCCTGCTTTGCCGTTACAAGGCTGGCCGCCGCAAGCTCGACGCCAGCGACCAGCTGACGCTCGAATGGGCAGGCGCTTACGCCCATTACCATGCGGCCATGATGCGCACGATCGTCATCGGCGAGCCGATGCAACGCCACCGCGAGCTCTATAATGCCTGCCGTGAAACCATCGAGGCGATTGAGACCGTCCTGAAGCCCGGCTACACCTTCGGCGATGTCTTCGACATGCATGCCAGGATCATGGACGAGCGCGGCCTCGCCCGCCACCGGCTGAATGCCTGCGGTTATTCGCTCGGCGCCCGCTTCTCGCCCTCCTGGATGGAGCACCAGATGTTCCATGTCGGCAATCCGCAACCGATCGAGCCGAACATGTCGCTCTTCGTGCACATGATCATCGCCGATTCCGACACGGGCACCGCGATGACGCTTGGCCAGACCTATCTGACGACGGCGGATGCGCCGCGCGCGCTGTCCCGCCATCCGCTCGATTTCATCGGTCTTTGACCCTTGAGAATCCGGAATTGACAGACGCCCGCCCCCGCCCGCATAAATTCGGACGGGGCTGATGCGATGGGAAGGACGGATCAAGGGATGACGCGAGCTGCGATTGTGCCCACGCTCCTGGTCGTAACGGCGCTGCTGACCGCCTGCAATACCACCGATGCGCTGACACCGCAGGTCGATATCGGCGATTCTTCCGCGCGCGCGTCGTCGAGTCCGGTGACGCAGAGCGAGGCCGAGGATCTGGCGGGCTCCCGCCAACGGGTCTTCGCCGGAAATTCGCAGCCGCGCACCTACCATCCAGCCTATGATCAGTCGCAGCAGGCCTATCGGGCGGGCACCGGCGCACCGCCGACGACAATGCAGGAGCAGGCAGACGCCCTGTCGCGAAGCAGCTCCTCGCCCGCCGCCTCCGCTCCGATCGAGGGGCAATCGCTGCCACCGCCGGCTTCCAACGGACAACAACTTCCCGCACAGTCGACGCAGCAACCGGCCGAGACGCAACAGCCGCAACAGACCGCCGCTCTCAACGCCCGCGCCTCCTCTGGCCGGGGCAACACGGTGCGCTTCCTGCCGATCATCGGCGCACCGGTGCAGGCGGTGACGCCGCTTTCGCGCCAGCTTGGCGCCGAGGCCCGCGCGCACGGCCTTTCCATCAAGAGCTCGACCGATGCGAGCAGCGACTACATTCTCAAAGGCTATCTCTCCGCCTTCAGCGACGACGGCAAGGTCACCGTGGTCTACGTCTGGGACGTTCTCGACAGTGGCGGCGGCCGCCTGCACCGCATTCAGGGGCAGGAAAGCGTGCCGACGGCGGCGGCCGACCCCTGGGCGGGCGTTCCTGCCTCGGTGATGCAGCAGATCGGCTCGAAAACCATCGCGGAATTCTCTTCCTGGCGGCAGGCGCAGGGCGGTTAGTCACAAACTTTTTGCAAATATGAATGCCTGTGGCGCCTTTCCCCTTGCATTCACGGGGAAGCTGGCTAAAAAGCGCGGCTATCAGCGCATAACAGGCGGACCAAAATGAAGGTTTTCGCAGGCAATTCGAACCGGCAACTCGCCGAAGCGATCTGCACCTATCTCAACGTTCCCTTGGGGAGAGCCAGTGTTCGAAGGTTTGCCGATCAGGAAATCTTCGTGGAAATCCAGGAAAATGTGCGCGGCGAGGACGTTTTCCTCGTACAGCCCACCGCCTTCCCCGCTAATGACCACCTGATGGAACTGCTGATCATGATCGACGCGATGCGTCGTTCCTCAGCCCGTCGCATCACCGCAGTGCTTCCCTATTTCGGCTATGCGCGTCAGGACCGTCGTGCTTCAGGCCGCACACCGATCTCCGCCAAGTTGGTTGCAAACCTCATTACCGAAGCCGGCGCCGACCGCGTCATGACGCTCGATCTTCATGCCGGGCAGATCCAGGGCTTCTTCGATATCCCCACCGACAATCTCTTCGCCATGCCCGTGCTGACGCGCGACATCAAGAGCCATTATGACCTCAGCAACGTCATGGTCGTCTCGCCTGATGTCGGCGGCGTGGTTCGCGCCCGCGCGCTTGCCAAGCGGCTAGACTGTCTTCTGGCCATCGTCGACAAGCGTCGCGATCGGCCGGGTGACTCAGAAGTCATGAACATCATCGGCGACATCACCGGCAAGGACTGCCTGCTGATCGACGACATCGTCGATTCCGGCGGCACGCTCTGCAACGCAGCCGACGCGATGTTGGCCAAGGGCGCAGCCAGCGTCACCGCCTATATCACCCACGGCGTGCTTTCCGGCGGCGCGGTCACCCGCGTCGCGTCCTCAAAGCTTCGCGAACTCGTCATCACGGATTCGATCCAGCCGACCACGGCCGTGCTCTCGGCCCACAATATCCGCATCGTGACGACGGCGCCGCTGATCGGCGAAGCCATCAGCCGAACGGCCCAGGAAGAGTCTGTCTCTAGCCTTTTCGACTGAAATTCAGCTATCTGCCGGCACGGGGAAGCCGTCCGCAATGATATGCAGACGGCTTTTCTCAAATTGCGATGCTGCCGCTCAGCGGCTGAAAGCAGCCTTCTGCTGTGAATCGACGAGATTATCGATGAACCAGTTCGGATAGACCGGCGCCGGCTCGGTCGCCGCGTCAAGGGCTGCGAGTTCCCCTTCATCCAGCACCAGATCCGCCGCGCCGAGATTGTCGGCCAGTTGATGCGGCTTCGAAGCCCCGAGCAGCACGCTGGTGACCGCCTTCGTCGCCAGCAGCCAGGCGATCGCCACCTGCGCGACGCTCGTCCCGTGCGCCGTCGCGATCGCCCGCATGCGCTCGACCAGCGCAAAGCCCCGTTCCTTGTCGAAGGGTAGAATATCGAAACCGGAATAGCGGTTTTCCGGATCGCCGAGCGTTTCGCGAGTGTATTTGCCGGAGAGAAACCCCGAGGCGAGCGGGCTCCAGACGGTCAGCCCAAGACCGTAACGCTGTAGCATTGGAACCATGTCGCGCTCGACATCGCGGCCGAGCAGCGAGTAGTACATTTGTCCATGCGTGAAGGGGGCGAGCCCGTTGGCCTTCTGGATTTCGAGCGCCGCCGCCACCTTCCACGCCGACCAATTGGAAAAGCCGATATAACGCACCTTGCCGGAACGCACCACCGCATCGAGCGCCGAAAGTGTCTCCTCCAGTGGCGTGAACGGGTCTTCCTTATGGACGATATAGACGTCGATCCAGTCCGTTCCGAGCCGTTTCAGGCTCTGCTCGATCGACCAGAGGATGTGACGTCGGGAGAGCCCGGCCTGGCCGAGCAGCGTACCGGTGCGGAAGCCGACCTTGGTGGCGATTACCACCTCGTTGCGCCGCGCCTTCAGAACCTGGCCGAGGATCGTTTCCGACTGACCGGATGCGTAGGCGTCGGCCGTATCGAAGAAGTTGACGCCGGCATCAAGAGCCTGCCCGACCAGCGCATCGGCAACATCGGCATCGGTCTTGTAGATCGAACCGATGCTGCGATCGCCCGATGTGAAGGTCATCGCGCCAAAGGCTAGCCTGGAAACGGCAAGTCCGGTCCGGCCAAGGGTCGTATATCGCATGTCATCTCTCCATTCGTTGGATTGTCGTGATCGGCTGGAAAGACAATGCCAGAAAGGATTATTGCGAAAAATCCGCGAATTCGATAAGGCTTATGAAGCTCAACTTCATAATCGACCGATGGCGCCTGATCCCTTTACCGGACTGACCGAATTCCTGGCGGTCGCAGACGCCAGGAGCTTCACTGCTGCCGCCGCATCGCTCGGCGTCACACCAACCGCCGTCAGCCAGACGATTCGGGCGCTTGAGACGAGGCTCGGCCTGCCGCTCTTTGTCCGCACAACGCGGCGCGTCGCGCTGACTGAAGCAGGTGCGGCACTCTTTCAGCGCGTCCGTCCGGCTGCTGCCGACATCGCCGACGCCTTCGACATGCTTGGCGGCTTCCGCGACCGCCCGCTCGGCCATCTGCGCCTCACGGTGCCGCGCATGGCCGTGCCGCTGATCGTGACGCCGCTGTTGCCGCGATTCCGCAAAGCCTATCCTGATATTTCAGTGGAGATCTCGGTCGACGATGCGGCGATCGACATCACCGAACGCGGCTTCGACGCCGGCATCCGCATCGGGGAGGCGATCGAAAAGGACATGATCGCCATGCGGCTGACATCCGATATCACCTGGACGGTCGTCGGCTCGCCCGACTATTTCGCCCGATGCGGCAGGCCGGAAACACCCGAGGATCTTACCCGCCATCAAGCGGTCCGCTACCGCTATCCGACATCGGGCGCCATCTATCGCTGGGAATTCGAGCGCACCGGGCGCGACTTCTCGGTCGATCCGCCCGGCGGTCTGATGGTCAACGATTTCTTGCTGCTGCTCCAGTTCGCCGAAGCCGGGCTCGGCCTTGTCTATTTGCCGGATATCTCGGTCAGCGAGGCGGTGGCGTCAGGGCGGCTCGAGCGTGTGCTCGACGCTTTTCTACCGACCTCGCCAGGCCTCTTCGCCTATTTTCCTGCCCGCTCGCAGACGCAGCCGAAGCTGCGCGCCTTTCTCGACATGGCGTCGACGCTGATGCGCCGCAAGGGATGATATCCCAGGCGGCGCGTCTGCTCTTCGAACGAAGACCCAATATCGGTCCGGTAGGATTACGGCTGCTGATCCGCTTCCTTGACCACCTGCCCGTTGACGGCGATCGCGCCGTCGCGGCTGATGCTGATATCCCAGCGCGAGCGTCCATCCGCATCGGTCTTGGCAAAGCCCTTCACCATCATGATGCCGAAGGAGACCTGATTGAGATCGGGATCGGTCTTGGCAAGCTCCTGGACCGCGGCGATCGTCTTGTCGAGATCGCGGGCAAGGATGGTCGCCTCCATCGAATAGTCCTTCTGGCTATCGACGCGTCCTTCGATCTTGCCGGTCATGTCGATATCGTAGACATCCGACTTGGCGCTGATCTTCGGAAATTCGACCGTAAGCTGGCCGTCGCGGAAGAGCTTCTTGCCCATCTCCTCGCCGCTCGTCTCCGGCGCCTTGTCGTTGAAATCCATCGCCATGAAGGCATCGCCAAAACTTGCGAAATCCAGGTTAGGAACCGCAAGCTGCAGATCGAAGCTGGTCGGCATGAAGGCCGAATAGCTTGCCGGCATCAACGGACTGTCGAGGCTGATGTCTTGCGCATTCATGCCGAAGCCGAAACGCATGGCGTCGCTCGGCCCATCCATGGCGACGTTATAGCCGAACGCCTTGACGCCGCCATTGCCCATCTGCGTGTTGACGGTCAGATTGTTGACCCCGATCGTCTCACTGAACGAGGTGAGAAGTGGGAAGGCCCCCTTGAGGATTCCCTTGATCTTGCCGCTGTTTTCGGGGCTCAACTCCTTCTCCTCGACATGATCGAGAATGAAGAAGACCATCTCGCGGATCTGCTTGACCGGCAGACCGTTCACCTTGGCCTCGACATCGATCGAGTCGGCCCGGATTTCAACGGGCGGCATTTGCGCGCCGGAAACCTGCTCGACGAAAGTCGACATCGAGCCGCTGCCCGTAAGATCGATACGCCCGTTGCCGCCTGCGCTGTCCGTCGAACTCAGCTTCTGGTCCATGCTGGCGATGCTGGCGCTGACTTCGTCGGTGTCGGATTTGCTGGTGAGCTTGATGTCCTTGGCCGTAGAGGTGCCGGAGCGCAGATAGCTGATCGCAGGGTCGAAGACACCAGCGTAAACAAGCGACGCGATGGAATAGGAGAAATCCGTCGGCTTCTCGTCCTTGCCCTTGAAATGGCCGGAGACGTTGAATTTGTTGTCACCCTCGATGTCCCAGAGGCCGCTATCGAGCGGTGTGGCAAACGTCGAGAACGGCGCCAGGCCGTTGATCGTGAACGTCGCCGGATCGACCTTGGTCAGCAGCTTCGCCAGATCGTAGATGATCTCGTAGCGCGTGCCGGCCGGATTGACGGTGACCAGGCCGCTCTTCGCCAATTCCTTCGGAAGCAGCTTCGTCAGGTTGCCCTTGAGCGCGTCGGCGCCGTCCTGGTTGATCTCGACGCTCTGCGCCGTAGTGACAAGGCAAAGTGCCAGCAAGCTCGTTGCCGTGACAAGTTTGAGACGCATAGTCCGATTTCTCCTCAGCCGCTTTTTGAATGCGGCATCCAAAGAGGTGAAGCGCGCCGATGTCAACCTCGACTGTGCCGGGAATGGCGATTTTGCCGCTTCCGGCACCGTCGATACCATCGCCTCGATGTCGAGTGCGGTTTCGGCTTGCCGAAGGGCGGATATCAGCGGAAAACACCCTCAATCCGCAACTTGCGTTTCCGAGCGACTTATAATATAGGCCACCGGTCCGCGTAGACACCCTTGGAGGCAATGCGGATGAGGTTGGGTCATACCCGCCTCCGGTTCGTCGGAGCAAGGCTTCTGCCAGCCGTCGAACTCTCCATATAACCTCGAAAGGAATAGCCATGAGCCAGGAAACTTACGAGCTCAAGGCCGAGGCGCGCGAACGGGTTGGTAAGGGGTCCGCCCGTGAACTTCGCCGCAACGGTTTAATTCCCGCTGTCATCTATGGTGACAAGCAGGCCCCCATTGCCATCGCTCTCAACACCAATGACGTGACGAAGCGCATTCATGCCGGTGGTTTCATGACCACCGTGGCGACGATCGAAGTCGACGGCAAGACGTACAAGGTTCTGCCGAAGGACTACCAGCTCGATCCGGTCCGTGACTTCACGATGCATGTCGATTTTCTGCGCGTCTCCGGCAACACCCAGGTGACCGTCGAAATCCCCGTTCACTTCATCAATGAAGCGAAGTCCCCGGGCATCAAGGTCGGCGGCGTTCTGAACATCGTTCGCCATGAAGTCGAAGTTCATTGCCCGGCCGATGCGATCCCCGAATTCTTCAACGTTGACCTCAACGGCAAGAAGATCGGCGACAGCATCCATATTTCGGAAGTCACCCTGCCGAAGGGCGTCACCCCGGTCATCGACCGCGACTTCACGATCGCGACCATCATTGCCCCGGCCGGCGGCATTGACGAGACCGCTGCAGAAGTCGGAGCCGAAGGCTGATCGCTTCGACCAATTTGTAAAGCATATGGCCCGCTTTCCCCTGGAAAGCGGGCTTTTCATTGCCCGGCATAGGCCTCCGTTTCAGCAAATTTAATATATTCGTGAAAGCATGCCCCGTCAGCTGCGAAGAAGCCTGCCCGAACACGCAGCAGCAAATTTGGCCGGCCTGGGGAGTAGACGGAACCAATGAACAATTCCGTTGAGAACAGATTTTTTGCGATAGTTTGTGGAGCGCTGCTTGTCTTTGTCGCTCCCCTCTTTGTTCTCTTCCTTTTTCTTTCCTCGGAACGGGCCGACAAGGAAATACGCGATCATATTTCTGTTCTTCTTGTCGCCAATGCCCAGGCGCTGGCAAAGCCGCTCTGGGATCTCGACGAGGAGAGCGTCACCCAGATCAGCGCGACGGTCGTTTCGCAGGGTGCCATCGTCAAAGTCGAGGTGCGCGACCAGTCGGGCCAGCTCGACATCAGTCAGTCCACCATCCCGCGCTCCTTCGACGGCAAGCTCGTCCAGGTGTCGCGTGCCATCATCTACAACACCGTCGACGGTCCGAAGAACCTTGGCAGCATCAGCGTCTATTATCCGGCGCTCGGTCTGTTCTCCGGCCTGAAGCAGGAAGAGGTCGTCTTCATCTCGATCTTCATCTTCGCGGTGCTGACCGTTTTCGGCACCGCGCTGATCGGCAACCGTTTCTTCGTTATCCAGCCGCTGATGCGGCTGACGGCAGCCATCGAGGCCACCCGCCAGCTGGGCTCCCGCCATCATGTCGACTGGCAATCGAACGATGAAATGGGACGGCTTGCCCGCAGCTTCAACGAGATGCAGACCAAGCTTGAAAGCGAGGAGAAGGAGCTGAAGCTCGCCCACCGCCGCGCCACCGACATCTATAATCTGACGCCCGCCATGCTCTTCTCGCTCGACGAGGAAGACCGCATCACCGCCGTCAGCGATTACTGGCTGCTTGCCACAGGATATAACCGCGCCGCCGTCATCGGCCGCAACTTCGCCGATCTGGTCACATCAACCACCCGCGACAAGTTCCTCAAGCGCCGCCAGGCGGATAGCGGCATGACCGTCACCGTCAAGTTCGTCTGCCTGGATGGCCGCATCATGGACGTCCTCATCATGGAATCGGAGGCGGAAGCCGGCGTTCACGACCGCCTCTCGCTATCGGTCATGACCGATGTGACCGAACTCAAGGCCTCCGAAGATCGCAACCACCGCCAGGCGATCACCGACCATTTGACCGGGCTTCTCAATCGCCAGGGCTTCGAAGCCGTCCTCGACAACAAGATCGCCGCCGCCGACGCGGCAGGCCAGGAACTCGCCTGCCTCTTCGTCGATCTCGATCGCTTCAAATGGATCAACGACAATATGGGCCATGCCGCCGGCGACATGGCGCTGATCGAGCTTGTCGAGCGTCTGAAGACCTATCTTGCCCCCTCCGATGAGGCGGCCCGTCTCGGCGGCGACGAATTTGCCATCCTGCTGCCGGCGAAGGACGCCGAAAAACGCGCCAAGGTGATGTGCGAGCAGATCGCCTCGATCTTCGAAACGCCGTTCGCCCCCGACATGCATCTGAGCGCTTCCGTCGGCATCGCCATCTATCCGCACCATGCCGCAACCGCGGCCGAACTGCTGCAGAAATCCGACCTGGCGATGTATGCCAAGAAACGCGACGGCAAGAATGGCGCGCAGCTCTTCGACAACGCGATGCTCGACCGGGCCCGCAGCCGCGCGGAGATCGAGGCCAATATCGAAGCCGGCCTCGTCGACAACTGGTTCGAGGCCTTCCTGCAGCCGATCGTCAATCTGAACGGTCGCGGTATTGCCGGTTTCGAAGCGCTGATGCGCCTCAACCATCCGCACAAGGGCTTGATGCCGCCGGCCGAGATCATCAGCGTCGCCGAAGAGACGGCAAAGATCGTCCGCGTCGGCAACGTCATCATGGAAAAGGCGATCTGCAATCTCGCGAAAATCTCCCGCATATCAGGCATGCAGGATACCTATCTCGCCATCAACTTCTCGCCGCTGCAGTTCGAGCCGGCGCTGCCGGCCCGCCTCGCTGCCATCGTCGGTCGCCATGGCATCCGCCCCGAGCGAATCGTCGTCGAGATCACCGAAGCCGTTTTGATGCACGACAACCCGCAGATCCGTATGATCGTCACCGAGCTTCGCCGCTTCGGCTGCCGCATCGCGCTTGACGATTTCGGCACCGGTTATTCGTCGCTGAGCTACCTCAACCGCTTCCCTGTCGACATCATCAAGATCGATCAGTCCTTCACCCGCGCCATCAACGACGGTGATGACGACGTGCGCCAGAAGAGCCGCATGCTGATCGAAGGCATTACCACGCTCTCCCACAAGATGAACTGCACCGTCATCGCCGAGGGCATCGAGACCGAAGAGGAATGCCGCACGCTTCACCAGATGGGGCTTGATTATGGCCAGGGCTACCTCTTCCATCGTCCACAGCATGCAGCCATGCTGATCGAGCAACTGATAGCCTCGGAATCGGCCGTCGCACGCGCCTCATGAAGGAGATGATACGATGAAAAAGCTCCTGCTTCTCGCATGCCTGGCGCTGCCCGGCGCTGCCCATGCGCAAACGGTGACTTTCACCACCGAGGATTATGCCCCCTTCAACTATCGCGAAGGCAAGGAGATCAAGGGCGCGACCGTCGAGCAGGTCGAAAAGTTGATGGCCGCGATCGGCGTTGACTACACGATCGAGGTCATGCCGTGGGCGCGCGCCTTCGGCCTTGCCCGCACGGCGCCGATGACCTGTGTGTTCGCCACCGCCCACAATGGCGCCCGCGACCCGTTGTTCAAATGGGTCGAGCCGCTGCTGATCGATCGCAACATCCTGATCACCCGCAAGGGTTCGGGCGTCACCGCCAATAATCTGGACGAGGCGAAGAAATACACGATCGGCACCCAACGCGAGGATTATACCGAGACGATCCTGAAGGAGAAGGGTTTCACCAAGCTCGATGTCGCCAGCGACTTCAACGCGACGCTACGCAAGCTGCTCGGCGGACGCATCGACATGATGCCGATCTCCGAACTCTATTTCGAAAAGCTGAAGGCCGACCAGCCGGTGGAAATGGTGACCGTACTCTCCGCCCAGCCGATGAGCATCGCCTGCGAGAAAAGCTTTCCGGACGATCTGCTCGCCAGGATGCAGGCTGCCCTCGACAAGCTGATCGCCGATGGCGACCAGAAGCAGATCTTCCTGAAATACGGCATGAACCTGTCGGAGTGATTCTGCTCAACTGGCTCATGCCCTTTCCGCTTGACTTTGCCATCGTTTCGCGGTGGTGAACGTCGGGACGTTCTAGCGAAGAAAGACAGGCCATGCTGATCATCGCGGGTCTCGGCAATCCCGGCAGCAAATACGCCGGCAACCGGCACAATATCGGCTTCATGGCCGTCGACGCCATTCAGCGGCGCCACAGCTTCTCGCACTGGTCGAAGAAGTTCAGGGCCGAAATCGCCGAAGGCGAAGTCGGCGGCGAGAAGGTGCTGCTGATCAAGCCGCAGACCTTTATGAATCTTTCCGGTGAGGCCGTCGGCGAGGCGATGCGCTTCTACAAACTCGAGCCCGCCGACCTTGTGGCGATCTACGACGAACTCGACCTTCCCCCCGGTAAGGCGCGGCTGAAGACCGGCGGCGGCCATGGCGGCCACAACGGCATCAAGTCGCTCGACGCCCATTGCGGCAGGGAATACCGGCGGCTGCGCCTCGGCATCGGCCATCCCGGCGTCAAGGACATGGTGCAGAACCACGTGCTCGGCGATTTCGCCAAGGCCGACAAGGCCTGGCTGGAGCCGCTTCTCGACACGCTTGCCGACAATGCCGACATGCTGGTGCGAAACGAGGATTCGCAGCTGATGAACAAGATCGCGCTGGCGCTCGGCGGCAAGGCCGAGGAGGAAAAGCCGCGGAAGGCGAACAAGACGACCGAAAAGAAGCCGGCCGGCCAGTCGCATATCCACCAGGCCCGCAATCACAATCAGCCGAAGCTCCTGACCACTGGTCCGATGGCCGATATTCTGAAGAAGATGTTCGGCAACGAGGGAGAATGAGACTGGTGCCGGAGCGGAATGTCGCCATCCGCGCCGCCGTTGCAAGCGATCTACCGGGACTGACCCTCCTCTATCGGCATTTGAACCCGGCCGATCCGGTTCTCGACAAAGCCATGGCCGAAGAACGCTTCTCCGCCATCCTCGCTCAGCCCGGAATGACTGTTTTCATCGGCTTTGCCGGCGATCTCGCCGCTGCCACCGCCACCCTGATCGTCGTGCCGAATCTGACGCGGAACGGCGCCTCCTATGCGCTGATCGAAAACGTCGTCACCCATGCCGGTCACCGCCAGTGCGGTTATGCCGGCAGCGTCATCGGCCATGCGGTGACTGAGGCCTGGAAGGCCGGCTGTTACAAGGTGATGCTGCTCACCGGCTCGACCAACCCGGCAACGCATCGCTTCTACGAAAACTGCGGCTTCGTGCGAGGTAAGACCGGCTTTCAGATCCGCCGGCCCTGAATCCGAACTTATTCCTCCGGCTCCGTCGTGAACATCAACGGAAAGCCCATTTCCTTCGCAAGGTCTATGCCCTCCTTGGCCTTGGTCTCGGCAATATCCCTGGCGCAGACCACGACCACGCAGGAGCCGAGCTTGTGCGCGGTCATCATCACCCGGTAGCCAGTCTCCTCGCTCATACGGAAGACTGACTTCAAGATCATAATGACCAATTCGCGCGGGGTATAATCGTCATTGACGAGAATGACTTTGTAGAGCTTCGGCTTGTCCAGCTTCAGCTTCACCTTGGTCTTCGGCTTAAGGGCTATGTCATTGTCACTCATCGGAAAAATCCACCCGTTGACATGGGTCAGGAAATGTCAAGACCATTGAATCATTGTCGATGACGAGTTTTCGACAGGCCGCCGCCGCAATTCCCAGTTTGAATGCAGCAGCGCCAGTCTGGCATCGAGAGGGTCAATTGGGTGACCGGCATACTGACGACATCCGCCGAGCGTCGAAATCCCCGTCGCCATCAAGAATAGGTCAGCACCGATCCATCGGCAAGTGAGCAAGGTAAAAGCTCTCTAAGACTTGACCACATTGCTCCTTTATCCCATAGGCACCAGCAACGAATTTAAGAACAGCAGGTATTCGCCATGGGTTTCAAATGCGGCATCGTCGGTCTGCCGAACGTCGGCAAATCAACCCTCTTCAACGCGCTCACCAAGACGGCCGCGGCACAGGCGGCGAACTATCCCTTCTGCACTATCGAGCCGAACACTGGTGAAGTCGCCGTGCCCGATCCGCGCATGCGCAAGCTTGCCGACATCGCCAAGTCGAAGGAGCTGATCCCGACCCGGATCTCCTTCGTCGACATCGCCGGCCTAGTGCGCGGCGCCTCGAAGGGTGAAGGTCTCGGCAACCAGTTCCTCGCCAATATCCGCGAAGTCGATGCCATCGTCCATGTGCTGCGCTGCTTCGAAGACAGCGACATCACCCATGTCGAAGGCCGCATCAATCCTGTCGCCGATGCTGAGACCATCGAGACCGAGTTGATGCTCGCCGACCTCGAAAGCCTGGAGCGCCGGACAGAGCAGACGCGCAAGCGCGCCACCGGCAAGGACAAGGAGTCGATGGCGATGCTGCCGATCATGGAAGCGTCGCTGAAGCTGCTCAACGAAGGCCAGCCGGTGCGCACGCTGCTGTCGACGCTCGATGCCGAGGAAATCGCAATCCTCAAGAGCCTCAACCTTTTGACCTCGCATCCCGTGCTCTACGTCTGCAACGTCGCCGAGGCCGAGGCTTCGACCGGCAACGAATTCACCGAGGCCGTCGCCGTCATGGCTCGCGAACAGGGTGCCGAAACCGTCGTCATCTCGGCGGCGATCGAGGCTGAGGTCGCTCAGCTTCCCGAGGATGAGGCCAAGGAATTCCTCTCCGCCCTCGACCTTGACGAGGCCGGCCTCGACCGGCTGATCCGCGCCGGTTACAAGCTGCTCCACCTCATCACCTATTTCACCGTCGGCCCGAAGGAAACGCGTGCCTGGACGATCGAGCGCGGCACCAAGGCGCCGCAGGCCGCCGGCGTCATCCATTCGGATTTCGAGCGCGGCTTCATCCGCGCCAACACCATCGCCTATGACGACTACATCAAATTCAACGGCGAAGTCGGCGCCAAGGATGCCGGCAAGGCGCGTGACGAAGGCAAGGAATACGTCGTCCAGGACGGCGACGTCATCCACTTCCGCTTCAACACCTAAGTGAAAACGCTGCCGCCTTAGCCTTAACCCGGCGGCAGTCGGTTTGCGATTGCCGGCGGCAGTGCACGCAGCACCAGCCGCCGAAGTGGCATCCAACCGGTGCCGATGATTAATACGATTGCGCCGACGACAATCAGCGTCGAGAAGATATAGGTGTCGGCTGTGGCGCTTCCCTGCCGGAAGACGCTGAAGATCGCCACGCCGAGCGACAGAAGCCCTGATGTCACGAAGGCGCGCCGGTCGATGATGAGACCGATCAGCATCAGCGCCGTCACCGTCGCAACGACTGCAGGTGTCCGCGCCGACATGTTCGCGACGTCGAAGATATGGACGTCTCCCCCGAACGACAGCAGGGAAACCGTGCTGTAGAGCAGCGCCGGCGCGGCGCCGAGATGCAGCCAGAAAGCGATGTCGGAACGCGTCGTCCGTCGCAGCCGGTCGCCGAGATCGAAATAGAGCGCCATGGCAAACAGTCCGAGCGCGCAGATAAGGGCAAGCAGCGCCAACGCGACGGGATGATCGAGGAAAAACGCAGGATTGCTGCTCGCCCATTGCACCAGCCGCAAAAGCAGAGTGAGGACGAAAGCAAGCACCGACATGATGCAGAGCGCAAGCGACAGCGGCACGCGATACCGGACATAATAAGCGCCGAGGATGATCGGGAAGCCGGCGACGAACTGCGTCGCCTCCGCTCCGAAAGATTGGGAGGTCGGCGTCCACGGCGGGAAGAAACGGGACATCAGCAGGCATGTCCAGCAGAACAGCGCGATCGTCAGGCTGACGGCCGGCAGGGCAAGCCGCTGGCGGTTCACCAGGATTTCCGAAAGCACGATGATGGCAGGCAGCACGGCATAAAGTGCGGCAAGCCCCCAGAGGCCGCAAAGCGCCACGATAACGCCGATGGTGATCAGCACGTCGTGGAAGCCGCGCACGAAACGCGGCGTCTCTGTGTCCGACCATGCCTGTCCCTGCGCCGCCACGGCCGGCCGCCCCTCGGCAACGCCGATGGCGTGCCCGACGACGGCGACGCCGCGCTCGCTCAGAAATGGCAAAAGCCGCCCGCCCGCCTCCGGCGAAATCAGCCCTTCGCGCGCTGCCTCGTCGAGTATCGACCTTAGTTCAGTCATGCCGGTTTATCTCCCCGGAATCATTGAGCCCGCGCGGATGCTATTGTAAGCACTAGAGCAAGACGCCGAAAAGTGTAAGCGGTTTTCTTATGACATCATGCTCTAACTCTTTAATTCAGAACAGGAATCAGATTTTAGGCCGACCTGCCTAAAACATCCTGTTCTAGGCGCTGCATATGGCGGAGGTACGAATGACGGCAGAAAAGCTTTCCCTAGAGGATTTCCAGCCCGGCCGCCGCTTCGCCCTCGGTCCAAAGCTGGTGTTGGCCGAGGAAATCATCGAGTTTGCGCGGGAATTCGATCAGCAGCCCATGCATCTCGACGAGGCTGCCGGCCGCGCCAGCATTCTAGGCGGGCTCGCGGCCTCCGGCTGGCATACCTCTTCGATGCTCATGCGCATGATGGCCGACAGCTATATCCTGAACGCGCTCTGCGAGGGTGCGCCGGGCATAGACCTGATGGAATGGCGCAAGCCGGTGCTGGCAGGCGACACGCTGCAAGGCCACTCGACCGTGCTCGAAGCCCGGCCGATGCGCTCGCGCTCCGGAATGGGCATCGTCAAGTTCCGTCACGAGATGGAAAACCAGCGCGGCGAACTCGTTTGTCTCTCGGAGAATTCGGTCATGATCCGAATGCACCCCGGCCTCACTGACATCAGCATCAGCCCGGAGACATCAGCATGAGAATGTCCGAGCTTTGCGCCGTCGGCGAGAAGGCCGAGATCGGCAGCTACACCTTCACCGAGGAAAACATCATCCGCTTCGCGACGCGCTTCGATCCGCAGCGTTTTCACGTCGACAAGGAAGCAGCCAAGGATACCCTCTTCGGCGGCCTTTGCGCTTCGGGATGGCACACCACCGCCGCCTGGATGCGGACCTTCCTCGCCTTCTGGAAAAGCCAGAGCGTCGCCCTCGCACAAAGAGGCATGACGGCTCCGAACCTCGGCCCTTCACCCGGCTTCCAGAAACTGCAATGGCTGCGGCCGATCTTCCCAGGCGACGTCGTGACCTATTCCGTCACCCTCCTTTCCAGCCGGCCGCTCGCGTCGCGGCCGGGCTGGCACCTCAACACCATCCTCTGCGAGGGCGCCAATCAGAACGGCGATCCCGTCATGCGCTTCGAAAGCGGCGTCTTGGAATTCGACTGACGCCGCGTGCGGAATGCCGGGTCAGTGGCCGGAGAATTCGACCAGGGTGTGAACGACGACGCCGAGCTCTTCCAGCTTCTTGCGACCCCCAAGGTCCGGCAGGTCGATAACGAAGCAGGCGCCGACCACTTCCGCGCCGATCTGGCGCAGCAGCTTCGTGGCACCCACCGCCGTGCCGCCGGTTGCAATCAGGTCGTCGACCAGGATCACCTTCTCGCCGGGCTGCACCGCATCGCGGTGCATCTCCATCTCGTCGACGCCATATTCCAGGCTGTAGGCAATGCGCACGGTCTCGTGCGGCAGCTTGCCCTTTTTGCGGATCGGCACGAAGCCGGAGGAAAGCTGATGCGCCACCGCACCGCCGAGAATGAAGCCGCGCGCCTCCATGCCGGCAATCTTGTCGATTTTCGTGCCTGCATAGGGTTGCACGAGTTCGTCGACCGCCCGGCGGAAAGCGCGGGGGTTGCCGAGCAGCGTGGTGATGTCCCGAAAGATGATGCCGGGCTTGGGGTAGTCGTGGATGGAGCGGATGCTGGCGGCCAGCTCCGAAGTCATATTCTTGTCCATCGAAAGTCCATATCTGCGAGCGAAATTCGCCGCACCCTATCAATTGCCAGGGGCGGAACCAACAAAAAAGGCGGCTCGCAAGCCGCCTCTAAGATTCCGGCAAGGAGCGCTCAATGCTCTTTGTTGGCGTAGACCGAACGCTTCGTCAGGTAGATCAGCACCGTGAAGATCGCCAGGAAGATCATGACCATGAAGCCGGTGCGCTTGCGCTCCTCAAGATGCGGCTCGGCGGCCCACATCAGGAAGGAGGAGACGTCCTTGGAATACTGGTCGACGGTCTGCGGTGCGCCGTCGTCATAGGTCACCTGGCCATCGGAGAGCGGCTTCGGCATGGCGAGGACGGCAGCGGCATGGAAATACGGGTTATAATGTCCGCCCTGCGGCACTTGGAAACCGGCCGGCGGCTCTTCATAGCCGGTCAACAGCGCGTGGATATAGTCCGGGCCGTTTTCCTGATACTGCGTGAAGACGTCGAAGACGAATTGCGGGAAGCCGCGCTCGACTTCGCGGGCTTTGGCGATCAGCGAAAAATCAGGCGGAGCCGCACCGTTGTTGGAAGCGGCAGCCGCCTCCGCATTGGCGAAAGGCGCCGGGAAGTGGTCGGAAGGGACCGCCTTGCGGGTAAACATCTCGCCGGCCGCATTCGGGCCGTCCTGGACTTCGTAGTTCGCGGCGAAAGCTTTCACCTGCCCCTCGTTGTAGCCGAGCTCGTCGAGCATGCGGAAAGGCACGAGGTTCATCGAATGGCAGGCGGAACAGACTTCGGTGTAGACCTTGAGGCCGCGCTGAAGCTGAGCCTTGTCGTAATGGCCGAACGGACCGGCGAAAGTCCATTCCTCCTCCTTCGGCTCCTTCAGCGGATAGTGCGGCGTCGCACTTTCCGCGTGATGGGCAGGAGCAGCACCGTTGGCGGGCGTCGCTTCCTGGGCGACGGCGGCGCTGCCGAGAACAGCAGCGACTGCGAGCGAAAGAATGCTTGCAACAAGCGTTTTCATGTTTTTGTTCCCTTCCGCCGCGCGCTTACGCATTGGCCGCCGCACTGGCGGCAGCTGTCTTGTTGCGCTTTTCGAGCACCGCTTCGGTGATCGAGTTCGGGATGCGGCGCGGCGTTTCCACCAGGCCGAGAACTGGCATGGCGACCAGGAAGAAAGCGAAGTAGAGAAGCGTGCAGATCTGCGAAATCGTGGTGAACAGGCCTTCCGCCGGTTGCGAACCCAGCCAGCCGAGGATGATCGCGTTGATCACGAACAGCCAGTAGAACAGCTTGTACCAGGGACGGTAGACCGCCGAGCGGACCTTCGAGGTATCGAGCCAGGGCAGGAAGAACAGCACGATGATCGCACCGAACATCACCAGCACGCCGCCGAGCTTGGAGTCGATCGGGCCGACGTTGAAGGTGATCGAACGCAGCATCGCGTAGAACGGCAGGAAGTACCATTCCGGAACGATGTGGGCCGGTGTCTTCAACGGGTCGGCCGGGATGTAGTTGTCGGCATGGCCGAGGAAGTTCGGCAGGTAGAAGACGAAATAGGCATAGACCAGCAGGAAGATTGAGACGCCGAGCGCATCCTTCATCGTCGCATAGGGCGTGAAGCGCACGGTGTCCGTCTTCGTCTTGACCTCGACGCCCGTCGGGTTGGTCTGGCCGACGACGTGCAGCGCCCAGATATGCAGGACGACGACGCCGGCGATCATGAAGGGCAGCAGGTAATGCAGCGAGAAGAAGCGGTTCAGCGTCGGCTGATCGACGGCGAAGCCGCCCAGCAGAAACTGCTGGATCCATTCGCCGACCAGCGGGAAGGCCGAGAAGAAGCCGGTAATGACGGTCGCGCCCCAGAAGGACATCTGCCCCCACGGCAGAACGTAGCCCATGAAGCCGGTCGCCATCATCAGCAGGTAGATGACCACGCCGAGGATCCAGAGGATTTCGCGCGGTGCCTTGTAGGAACCGTAATAGAGGCCGCGGGCGATGTGCAGATAGACGGCGACGAAGAAGAAGGAGGCGCCGTTGGCATGCATATAGCGCAGCATCCAGCCATGATTGACGTCACGCATGATCTTTTCAACGGAGTTGAAGGCGATCGTCGTGTCGGCGGCATAGTGCATGGCCAGCACCACGCCCGTCAGGATCTGCACGATCAGCATGACGGCGAGCATGGCGCCGAATGTATAGGCGTAGTTCAGGTTCCTGGGAACCGGATAGGCGATGAAGCTGTCATAGACCATGCGCGGCAAAGGCAGGCGCGCATCGACCCATTTCTCAAGGCCGGTTGATGGCTCGTAGCTGGAATGGCCACTCATTAATCAGTCTCCCCTCAACCGATCTTGATCTTGGTATCGGATATAAATGAAAAGGTCGGAATCGCCAGGTTCTGCGGCGCAGGACCCTTACGGATGCGGCCGGCCGTATCGTAGACCGAGCCATGGCAGGGACAGAACCAACCATTGTATTCGCCGGCCTGGCCGAGCGGCACGCAGCCGAGATGGGTGCAGGTGCCGATCATGACGATCCAGTTTTCCTTGTCCTTGCCACCTGAACGGTCGACACCCGTTGCCTGAGCTTCGGGCGGCAGATTGGCATTGCGGGCGATCGGATCCTTGAGGTCCGCCAGCGCAACATCGGCGGCGGCCTTCACTTCTTCAGCCGTGCGGTTGCGGATGAAGATCGGCTTGCCGCGCCACTTGACCGTCAGCGACATGCCGGGCTCGAGGCTCGCAACATCGACTTCGATGGAGGCCAGCGCCAGCGTCGACGCATCCGGGCGCATTTGGTCGACGAACGGCCAGGCAACCGCGACGGCGCCGACAGCACCTGCCATACCAGTGGTGAGATAAAGGAAATCACGGCGAGTAGGCTCTGTTGAAGCCTCGCTTGTCGTTACGTGTTCGCTCACGGCCTAACCATCCTCTGCGCAATTATCGCGGAATTCCGCCCTGCCCCCTCTGCCGGCGAATCGATCCAGACACAATTCGGCCATAGATTCCCCGGCAATCCGGCGCGTTCTAAGCTTGATCGCAAATTATGTCCAGCCTTGGCAAGGGGAAGAGGGCACAATGTCGCGGGAATTTCCGATGAATTTTTTAAGGCAAACACGAGCTTGCGATTATGTTGCATTGCAACAAAAATGCCGCCGTGATAGGCGCAGTCGCAATCACGCCAGCGAGCCGGACCGGAGCGGATGAGAGACACGATTTTCTGCGTATTCAGCGTTCTCACAACCCTGGTTCTCACCATCGTCTCACTGCGATACGTTAGCAACTTCTATCTGCTTTCTCTCTTTTACAGTTTCCAGATCCATCTGGCGGTGGCAGCAGCGGCAGCGTCGATCGCAGCCTTTCTCGTCAAGCGGCACTGGTATGCGCTGCTGACGCTCGCCGTATCCGCGGTCCTTGCCGTCCATGGTGTGGTGATGACGCGCGAATTCGTCGAGCCCGCCGTCGCCGAAGGCCGCCCGGCCCTCTTCAAGCTGATGTCTTTCAATATCGAGAATGATAATTTCGCCAACGGCGCAGCAATCGCCGATATGGCCATCGCCTCGGGTGCCGACGTCGTCAGCATCCTGGAGGCCGAACCGCTGCTGTCGGAACTGCCGCGGTTATTGAAGACCTATCCCTATTACGTCGGCTGTGGTGTCGGCATGCAGGAATGCGATACGCTGGTGCTGTCGAAGCGCCCGCTCATCGAACCTCGCATCCGCAACCTCGGGCTGCTCTGGCGCAACCGGCTGACGATCTCGACGATCGACTTCGACGGCCAGAAGATCAATTTCCTCGCCGCGCACCTGACCAAACCTTATTACGACGAATTCCATGGCCTGGAAATCGAAGATCTCACGGAGATTATTCCCTCACTGCCGGGACCGCTCGTTCTTGCCGGTGATTTCAACACGTCGATTCTGGCGCCCGACGTGCAGTATCTCATGCGCAGCCAAGGCTTGGGCACGGTATCGCTGGAGCCGGCGACATGGCCGATCGCCGCAGGCGCCTTCGGCATTCCGATTGATCACGTCTTCAGCAGGGCGCCCCTGCGGCTGAAATCGGTCCGCCGCATCGGGGACAGTTTCGGTTCAAATCATTTTGGCCTCATGGCGGAATTCGTCGTCGACCCTTGAGCCCACGTCTTCGTCCGCCGCGAGGAAGCCGCCGGACTGGCGCGCCCAGAGCTCGGCATAGAGCCCGCCGCGGCGAAGCAGTTGGTCATGGCTGCCCTCCTCGATGATCCGGCCGAGATCAACAACGATCAGCCGGTCGAGTGCTGCAATCGTCGACAGCCGGTGGGCGATCGCAAGCACCGTTTTGCCTTCCATGATCCGATGGAGATTGGATTGGATCGCTTCCTCCACTTCCGAATCGAGGGCCGACGTCGCTTCGTCGAGGACGAGGATCGGAGCGTCCTTGAGCATGACGCGGGCAATGGCGATGCGCTGCCGCTGTCCGCCTGACAGTTTGACACCGCGTTCGCCGACATGCGCATCGAAACCTCTACGGCCCTGCTGATCCTGCAGCCGCTCGATAAAGTCGATGGCTTCGGCACGCCTGGCCGCCTCGACCAACCGCTCCTCACCGGCATCCGGCCGTCCGAACAGGATATTGTCGCGCACCGAACGATGCAACAGCGAGGTGTCCTGGCTGACGACGCCGATCTGCATCCTGAGAGATTCCTGCGTCACGGCCGCAATATCCTGGCCGTCGATGAGAATGCGACCATCCTGAATGTCGTAGAGGCGCAGCAGCAGGTTCATCAGCGTCGATTTTCCCGCCCCCGAACGGCCGACGATCCCGACCTTTTCGCCCGGTTGGATGGTCAGTGAGAAATTCTCGACGACCGGCAGGTGACCCTTGCCGTAGCGGAAGGAAACATTGTCGAAGCGGATGCCGGGCTGCCGGATCAGCAGGCTCTTCGCATCCGGCCGATCGACGAGCCCCAGAGGTTGGGATATCAGCTCGGCGGCGTTCTGAATGGTGCCGAGATTGCGCATGATACCGTTAAACTGCGTCATCAGCCGCCCGAGCAGGAAATTCAGCCTGAGCACCAGCGCCAAAGAAAATGCCACGGCACCGGAGCTGATCAGGCCGCGCAGCCAGAGATCGACGCTCAGCCCCGCCATCGTTACAATCATCAGGCCGGAGAGCAGCGCCATCGAGGCCCTGACGCCGGTGATGAACCGCGTGAAACGCAGAACCGTATCCTGAAAGATATCGAAGCCCTGCCGCATGTATCGGTCGCTTTCCTCGTCGCGCGCAAACAGCTTCAGCGTCTGCATGTTGCTGTAGGAATCGACCATTCGGCCGTTCAGCATCGATCCGGCCTCCGCTGTTTCGCGGGAATGAAGGCGGATCCGCGGAACGAAATGACGGGCAAGCAGGCCGAAGGCGCCAAGCCAGAACAGCACGACGGCGGCAAGGGAAAAGTCCAGCCGGGCGACGAGCACCAGCGTCGTCACGGCATAAATTCCGACGAACCAGACGCTTTCCATCAGCGAAGTGACGAGATCCCCGGTTGCCTGCCCGGCCGACCAGACCTTGGTAACGATGCGTCCGGAGAAATCGCTCTGGAAGAACGATAAAGACTGCCTGGAGACATGGAGATAGGATTGCCAACGTGCTAGATTGTAGAAACCCGGCGTGATCACCTGCTGATCGACGAGCGCGATCAGGAAGGCGACGACGAAACGCACGAGCCCGATGAGCGCGAGCATGCCGAACAGCTCGCCGCCATGGGCTGCGAGAAGACCGCTCCAGCCGGCGCCGGGCCTGATACTGCCAAGGATATCGACGAGCCGGCCGACGAACCAGAAAAGTGCGGCCTCGATGGCCGCCGATGTGCCGCCGAGAATGAGCATGGCGACGAACGGCATCTTCGCCTGGCCGATATAGAACCGGATGAAACCGAGCGTCGAGCCCGGCGGCTGAAGATTGGCGCGCGGACCGAACGGATCGATCCAGGTTTCGAACAGGCGAAGGATGGGGCGCAGGAACATGGAAGCGATATAGGCGGATTGAGCCGAGCGGCAAAGGGAATGAAAAGCGGACGCAACCTTATATTTTGGTAATGAACGATAACATCGGCGGCATCGCCATTGATTACCCCCGAACCCGTCACAATCTGACGATACGATCGCACTTCACCGGAGAGTATCCATGGAAACGAAAATGCTCGATGTGCATATTCCGCTTCCGCTCGCGGAAAGGCTCGATGCCCTGGCTCTCGACCTGGCATTGCCGCGCGACGAAATCGTCACCGAGGCCGTTACCGCCTGGCTCGACCAGGAGGAGCGCCGCCGCATCGTCGCGCTGCGCACCCTCGCCGCCGCCAACACCATCATCCTCGTCGAACATGACCGCGTCATCGACTGGGCCGACAGCCTGTGAATGGACGGGGCGGCCGTCGGCAGTCCCCAATACCGTTGGCAACCACAAAGTAGCCAGGATAGGAATTCAAAAGGCCTTACCCGCTTCCGCCGGGAGGGCCCTTTATCATTCCGCCGCCTCTTCCGCCTCTTCGGCGTGATCGGAGAGGAAGCCGCCGGACTGGCGGTTCCAGAGGTCGGCATAGATGCCGCGTCCTTCGACGAGTTCGGCATGCGAACCGGCCTCGACGATTCGGCCCTTGTCGAGCACGATCAGCCGGTCCATCTCCGTCAACGTCGACAGCCGGTGAGCGATCGCGATTACCGTCTTGCCCTCCATCAGGGCAAACAGGTTTTCCTGGATCGCCGCCTCGACTTCGGAATCGAGCGCCGAGGTCGCCTCGTCGAGCACCAGGATCGGCGCGTCCTTAAGGAAAACGCGGGCGATCGCGACGCGCTGCCGCTGGCCGCCGGAGAGCTTGACGCCGCGTTCGCCGACCTGAGCGTCAAGCCCCTCGCGGCCTTGCATGTCGACGAGCCCTTCGATGAACTCCCAGGCATTGGCGCGCTTGGCGGCCTCGATGATCTCGACGTCCGAGGCATCGGGACGGCCGTAGGCGATGTTGTCGCGGATCGAGCGATGCAGCAGCGAGGTATCCTGCGTCACCACGCCGATCAGCGAGCGCAGGCTTTCTTGCGAGACGCCGGCGATGTCCTGCCCGTCGATAGTGATGCGCCCACTCTCCAGGTCGTAGAAGCGCAGCAACAGGTTCATCAGCGTCGTCTTGCCGGCGCCGGAGCGGCCGACGAGACCGACCTTCTCGCCCGCCTTGATGTCGAGTGACAGGTTGTCGATGACACCCTTGCTCTTGCCGTAGTGGAAGCGGATGCGGTCGTAGTGGATCGCGCCCTTCTTCGCCGTCAAACTGGGAGCGCCCGGCTTGTCGACGATGTCGTGCTGTTTGCTCATCATCTCCATGCCGTCATAGACCGTGCCGATATTCTCGAACAGCGCCGAGACTTCCCACATGATCCATTGCGACATACCGTTGACGCGCATCGCAAGTCCGATGGCGATGGCGATGGCTCCGACCGAGATCGCGCCGTTCAGCCAGAACCAGATCGACAGACCGGAGATGACGAAGAGCGCGACACAGTTGTTCAGATAGACGCTGATGTGGAAGAGTGTCACCTTGCGCATCTGCTTGTGCACGGTCTGCAGGAACTCGTCCATGCCCTCCTTGGCATAGACCTCCTCGCGGCCGGCATGCGAAAACAGCTTGACGGTGGCGATATTCGTATAGCTGTCGACCACGCGCCCCGTCATCATCGAGCGCGCATCCGCCTGCGTCGCAGCGATCTTGCGAAGCCGCGGCACGAAATAGGCGACGATGCCGATGTAGACGGCGAGCCAGACGAGGATCGGGATCATCAGCCGCCAGTCTGCCGCCGCAATGACGATGATCATCGTCAGGAAGTAGGTCACAACGTAGACGAAGACGTCGAGGATCTTCATCACCGTTTCGCGCACGGCAAGCGAGGTCTGCATGACCTTGGTCGCCACGCGCCCGGCAAACTCATTGGCGAAGAACGTCATGCTGTGGCGCAGCAGGAAGCGGTGCATCTGCCAGCGTGCAATCATCGGATAGTTACCGAGCATCATCTGATGCATGATCAGAGAATCGAGCCCCGCCGTCAGCGGCAGACCGATCAGCACCAGCGCCGCCATCCAGAAAAGCTTGTGGCCCTCCCTGTCCAGGAAGTTGGCGCGATCGGCATTGGTCAGCCAGTCGACGATGTCGCCGAGGAACTGGAAGAGCGCCACTTCGCCGACGGCGATCAGCGCGGTCAACAGGGCCATCAGTCCGAGCCATGGCGCCGCCGGTTTGCTGTAGTGCCAGCAAAAGGCAAAGAGACCCTTCGGCGGAGCAACGGGCTCCTCGCTTGGAAAGGGATTGAGTCGCTGTTCGAACCAGCCAAACATGAAATTGCTCCGAAACGTCAGCGTTCCGGCTCCCGGCTTCGCGCCATCCCAGCGCATGCAAGCACATATGGGAACCGAACGTTCAAGGGGCGAGGCTGAAACAGCCGCACAATGGATCAAAAGAGGGATTCAAGAAGAAATGCGCCCTAGCGGCGCCGCGTCGCCTTGGACGGCATCACGGCGGGAAAGCGCATATCGAGCAAAATATTCATGACGGCCCTCCCTGCTGGCGACTGAAGACATGCATGGATAACGCGAAAATCGCGAAATTTCCAGCCCAATAATGGCGCAAATTGAACGTTTCCGGGCCAAACTGCGCCCTGTTGCGCCGAAAGCAAGGTTGCATTAGGCCTCTCGCGTGGAAACGGAAACCAAAAAGCGGGCATGATGACGGACCTGAGATTGGCACTCTATCAGCCGGATATTCCCGGCAATACCGGCACGATCCTGCGCCTTGCAGCCTGCCTGGGCTTCGCGGTCGATCTGATCGAGCCCGCCGGCTTCGACGTCTCCGACCGCAACCTGAAACGATCAGGCATGGATTACATCGCCACAGCTAGCCTCACCCGACATATCAGCTGGGACCGCTTCGAGGCGTGGCGTCTGACCACCGGCCGCCGCCTAATCCTTGCCTCGACCAAGGCTGCGGACCGCTACACCGATCTTGCCTTTTGCCCCGACGATATCCTGCTTTTCGGCCGCGAAAGCGCCGGCGTGCCGGATCAGGTCCATGAGAGGGCCGATGCCCGCATCCTGATCCCGATGGTCGAAGGCCAGCGCTCGATCAACGTCGCCGTCTCGGCTGCAATGATCGTCGGCGAAGCGATGCGCCAGACGGTCTGGGCCTGACCGCTGCTGGCGCGCGCAGAGCAAAGGCCCGCAGAATTGCGGATCCGCTGATGAATATGTCGCAAAATAGCGTTGTCTATCCGTCAAACCGGCGTATATTTATTAGCCGAGCAATCAAAAATACTGCGTAGCCTCCATGATTCCAATGGGTTGGACGCCATATGAGGAAAGCACCACTTCTCCAGGCTGTGAAAGAAGAATAAAAACAAGAAATGGATTCCACAATCATCATGATCAACCTGTTCGGTGCCGTGGCCTTGCTGCTGTTCGGCCTCGCGCAGGTGAAGGACGGCGTGTCCAGGGCCTTCGGCGCACGACTGAGAACAGGGCTGGCGAGCGGCACGCGCGGTGGCTTCCGCTCCTTCCTGTCGGGGCTGGTAGCGACCATCGCGCTGCAGAGTTCGACGGCAACGGCGCTGATGACCGCATCCTTCGTCGAACGTGACCTGATCAAGCCGCGCATGGCGCAGATCGTCCTGCTCGGCGCCAATGTCGGCACCGCGATCACCGCCTGGATCGTCGCAACCGGCATCGAATGGCTCTCTCCGCTGCTGATCCTGACCGGCATCGTGCTTTACCGTGGCCGCTCCAGCGCCCGCCAGGGCGGTGGCGCGGCGCTGATCGGCATCGGTCTGATGCTGCTGTCGCTGCATTTGCTCGGCCTCGCCACGGAGCCGATGCGCGCCTCTCCGGCTCTCGCCGCCTTCATCGGCCTGCTGGACGGCGCTCTGCCCGTGGCGCTGCTCTTTTCAGCAGGCCTTGCCTTCCTCTCCTCGTCGAGCCTGGCTGTGGTGGTGCTTATCCTGTCGCTCGCCTCGGCGGGCCTGGTCTCGGCTGAACTCGTCATCGTGCTCGTGCTCGGCGCCAATCTCGGCGGCGCGATCCCACCTGTCATCGCGACATTGTCCGGCCCGGTGTCGGCGCGGCGCGTCACTCTCGGCAATCTCGCGGTGCGCGCGCTCGGCTGCTTCATCGCCCTGCCGCTGGCGGGCTATGGCGCCGAACTCATCCAGATGCTGCCCTTCGGTCCGGCCAAGCTGCCGGTCGACGCGCATCTCGCCTTCAACCTTCTGCTCGCAGCACTCGCCTGGCCGTTCTCCCGGCCGCTCGCCACCCTGATGGCCCGGCTGGTGCCGGATCAGCCGGAGCCTGACAACGCACCGAAATATCTCGATGCGCAGGAGCTTTCGACACCCGTCATTGCCCTTGCGAGCGCCACCCGCGAAGTGCTCGGCGTCGGCGACATCATCGAGCGCATGCTGGTTAGGGTCTCCGAAGCCTTCGAGCAGAATGATGCCAGCAAACTTGCCGAAATCCCGGCTCTCGAAGAGCGCGTCGACCGGCTGCAGCAGGAAGTGAAGATCTATCTCTCGAAGCTCGGCCGCGACGGACTCACCGACGAGAACGCCCGCCGTTCGATCGTCGTCATCGATTATGCGATCAATCTCGAACATATGGGCGACATCATCGAGAAGGGCTTGCGGGAGCAGGTGGCGAAGAAGATCTCGCTTGGCCTGAAATTCTCCGATGACGGTCATCAGGAACTGCGCAAGCTGTTCGACCTGACAATCGACAATCTGCGGGTCGCCCAGACGATCTTCGTCACCCGCGATTTCAATCTCGCGCGGCAGATGATGGAGATAAAGGTTGAGGTGCGCCGGATGGAGAAGCAGTCGGCCGAGCGCCATCTCGAACGCCTGCGCGACGGCCGCGCCGACAGCCTGCAGACCAGCTCGCTGCATCTCGACATGCTGCGCGACCTGAAGCGGGTCAACGCCCACATTGTCTCTGTGGCGCATCCGATCATGGACGAGAGTGGCCTGCTGATTGAAAGCCGTGTGCGGCCCGCCGCGGAGTGAGGATCAGTCTGCCGAAGGCAGGCGGCGCATGGTGAATTCGATCTGGTCGCCGTCGAGCTGGCGCCAGCTCTCCACCTCTGTCCAGTAGGCGGCTTTCGGATATTCGTCGAACCATTCCCGCGCCTTGGCGCGTGCGTCGATCAGGGCGAGGCAATATGTCTCACGCACGAAGTGGTCTTTCCTGCGGGAAGAAGTTTCCGCCCGATGTCTCGCTATCCTGCGCTTCAGGCCGTCGAAGGACGGAGGTCCTGGAACTTTTTTCATCAAACCTACCTCTTCAGAAAAGGTAGTATCGAAATTCGGGATTTGCGAGTCGAATCTTGGAAGCGCTTGGCGGTCCTTGCTTGGCTTGGCGAGATGCGGCGCCACCTGCTAAACGGGGCGGGTAATCGAGAATAAGCGAGTCGCTTCCTATGGAGATGCCGACCGCCGGAGGCGCGAATGGAAAGACCGGAACTGCCGATCGGCTTGCCTGAAGATATCGAAGAGAAGAAGGCGGCCGCCCGCAACTGGTTCGAAGGACTGCGCGATACGATCTGCGCCTCCTTCGAAACCCTTGAAGACGAGTTGGAAGGTCCGCTCTCCGATCAGGAGCCCGGCCGCTTCGTCGCCAAGGATTGGTGGCGCGAAAACGGCGGCGGCGGCCGCATGTCGATGATGGAGGGCCGTGTCTTCGAGAAGGTCGGCGTTCACACCTCCACCGTCCACGGCGAGTTCTCTCCGGACTTCCGGGCGCAGATACCTGGCGCCAAGGACGATCCGCGTTTCTGGGCCTCGGGCATTTCGCTGATTGCCCATCCCGTCAATCCCAACGTCCCGGCCGTGCATATGAACACCCGCATGGTGGTCACCACCAGCCGCTGGTTCGGCGGTGGCGCCGATCTGACGCCGGTGCTGTCGCGCCGCCGCACCCAGGAGGACGAGGATAGCCAGCTCTTCCACAAGGCCATGGAGATCGCCTGCCGCAATCATGCCGTCGCCGATTACGATGCCTATAAGGCCTGGTGCGACGAATATTTCTTCCTGAAACACCGCAGCGAGGCCCGCGGCATTGGCGGCATCTTCTACGACTGGCTGCATTCGAGCGAGGACGCTGGCGGCTGGGACGCCGATTTCGCCTTCACGCGCGATATCGGCCGGGCCTTCGCCATGGTCTATCCGAAGATCGTCCGCACCAACTTCAATAAATTGTGGACGGAGGCTGACCGCGACGAACAATTGATCCGCCGGGGCCGCTACGTCGAATTCAATCTGCTGTATGATCGCGGCACGATCTTCGGCCTGAAGACCGGCGGCAACGTTGAATCCATTCTCTCATCGTTGCCCCCCGTCGTCCGTTGGCCATGACACTGTGATACTCATCGATAAATTCGAGGTGATGGGCCTTCACGAAAATTAAGCGTGTCCTAACTTTATATGTATGTGCGTAACAATCGGAGGAGGATTGTCATGACGATACAAAGTGGCTCGCCTGCGTCCACGGATGTCCAGGAAACATCCCGCACGATCGACACGTCCGAGTTTCTGACGCGCATCGCCGAGAAATTGCGGACCAAGAGCGGCTCAGATCTGCCGCTGTCCTGCTTCATCGAGCAGGTCAAGCTGCAATTGGCTGGCGGGAAGTCGCCGGAACAGCTGCAGAACGAAGCAGCCGCCGCCAACAGCAACCTGCCCGGCCAGCTTTCGGATACCTACAAAGCCTGGGCGATGCCCGACTGACATTGCCTTTACCGGCCGGCATATCTATGCCGGCCGGAACCTTCCCTCCCCCCGCACATTCATAAATCGCGTGAGATCGCGATCGTCTTTGTGTTTTGAACAGAGGAGAAGACCATGCGACTTTTCGAATGCGGCACTCTCGTCCCGGGCTGCGCCTGGCATACACGGGCAGACAGCGACGCCGAGGTGGTCCGCCGCGCCGTCGAGCACCTGAAAAACGCTCACGGCGAAACCACGATCCGCGAGAACATGGTGGACAATATCAAGGTTCGCATTCGTGATGAGGTGAATGCAGCCTGATTATTGCACCTGTTCCAGTAGCCGGGCGAGCAGCGCCGCCCGGTCGGAAACGAAGTTTTCCTCCACCCACTGGTTTTCCAGGCCGGCAAGCAACTCGCCGACGCGCGGGCCGGACGCGATGCCGACCGACATCACGTCGCCGCCGTTCAGCGGAAATTGCGGCTTCTTCCAGTTCGCGGCCTGATCCAAGAGCTTGATGAGCCGCGCCGACCGCGCCATTTCATCGAAATCCCCTTCAGCCTTGCCGCGCGCAACGCCGAGCGCCAGCTTGAGCCGCGTCATGATGCCGTCGGCTCCGTTGCGGTAAAGCAGCCGTTCGAAGGCGGCCGACGACATGCCGTCATTGGCGGGCGCGGCCATTGCCCAGGCCTTGAGGGTAGCAGCTTCCGCATTCGAGAGCTTAAGCCGGACTGCCAGCGCCTCGAGCCGCGCCGCATCGGGCGGCACGATCGCCGCAAGCCGTAGCAGCGGATCGGGCGTCCAGCCGAGCGCCTTTTCGGTGGCGACCAGCGAAGGGATGGCATCGATCCCCCATAGTTCCGATTCCGGCAGGATTTCCGTCAGCACTGCCACCTGCCGCATCCAGAGCAGCGCTCTGCCTGGATCGGCAGCACCGAGCAGCTTCCGCAGTTCCGACCAGACGCGTTCTGCCGAAAGCGTCTTCAGTTTCGACCGCGCCGCCGCACACGCCTTCAGCCCCTCGGCATCCGGCCGTCCGGAGCCGTAATAGGCAAAGAAGCGGAAGAACCGCAGGATGCGCAGATGATCCTCGGCAATACGCTTTGCCGCATCGCCGATGAAGCGGATGTTGCGCCTCTCGATATCGGCAAGCCCGCCGACCAGATCCACCACCTCGCCCCTAGCATCGGCATAAAGCGCGTTGATCGTCAGATCCCGCCGTTCGGCATCTGCCTTCCAGTCGGTGCTGAAGGCAACCTCGGCATGGCGCCCGTCGGTCTCGACGTCGGTGCGAAGCGTCGTCACCTCGAAGGGCTTGCCGTCGATGACGAGCGTCACCGTTCCGTGCTGCAGGCCCGTCGGCACCGCCTTGATGCCGGCCTCGGCCGCCCGCTCCATCACCGCCTCCGGCCTGAGTGTCGTGGCGATGTCGATATCGCTGACCGGCAGATCCATCAGGCTGTTGCGCACGGCGCCGCCGACGATCCGCGCTTCGCCGTCGTCGGCCCCACCGTCGGCCCCACCGTCGCCGTTGAGAAGTGCCAGGATCCGGCCGAGAGCCGGGTCGCGGAACCATGCTTGGTCGGCAAGACCGGTCATGCATAAAGCCTTTCGTAAAGCGTGCGGACGATGCCGGCTGTGATGCCCCAGATCATTCTGGTTTCATAGGGCACGCGGTAGAAATGCCGGTCGATGCCGTCGATGACACGCCGGTCGCGGGTATGATTGGCCGGGTCCATCAGGAAGGAAAGCGGCACCTCGAACACGTCGTCCACCTCGGTTGGGTTCAACGTCAGCGCGAAGCCAGGCGTGACGACGCCGAGCACCGGCGTGATGCGGAAGCCTGTCGAGGCAAGATAATTCGGCAGCCGCCCGACGGTCTCGACGAAGGAGCCGGGGAGACCGATCTCCTCCTCCGTCTCGCGGATCGCCGCCATTTCCGGTGAGATATCGGCAGGATCGATCGAGCCGCCGGGAAAGGCGATCTGCCCGGAATGCTTGCGCAGCGTCGCCGTGCGCTTGGTGAAGATCACCTGCGCCTCCTCACCGTCGTCGACGACGGGCACGAGCACGGCGGCGTCGCGCAGCTTGAAGGTCTCGACCTCGGCCACGATATCGGGATTGAGGATGTGGTCCCCGTGATCACGCCAGGCATGATCGACCGGCCCGCCATTCTGGTTGAGCGCGCGGCGGCGGAATTCGGCCGCTGAGAACAGCGGATAACGGTGGGTGATCGCATCATTCATCGGCAAAGAGCATCCAGTTCGTCGGCCGGCATGACCGGGAAGACCTCGCCGCCGGAGCGGATCGCAAACATCGCCCGCCCCTCCGCGTCGAAAATCTCGCCCAGCGCGACCAGTTCATACATCACCGCACGCGACACCAGCGCCTCCAGCCGCCCGCGCACATGCAGATAGGGTTTTAGTTCGGCATTCTCGCCCGCAATGGCAAAGCGCAGCCGATGCTCTCCTCCCGCCTCCACGACATCGCCGACATTGGTGCGGAAGGTCAGCACCTGTCGGCCTTGCTCCTCCGTCACGCTCATCTCAACGGCGATGAACGGAGCGTCGACGACCCTTATCCCGACCTTTTCCACAGGAGTTACGAGATAGGTCTTCTGGTCGTCATCCTTCCTCAAAACCGTCGAAAACAGCCGCACCAGCGCTGGCCGGCCGATCGGCGTGCCCATGTAGAACCAGGTGCCATCGGCCCTGATCTCCATATCGATGTCACCGCAGAAAGGCGGATTCCACCGCTCGACTGGCGGTAACCCACGTTTTTTTCCGCCGCTTTCATCAGACGCGCGCGAAATTAGCGCAGCAAGTCCCGCCGCATCCGCCTGTCCGCTGATTTCCTCGGCTGCCATTCTTCCGTCCCGGTTTGTCCTTAACGAAGTGATGTCACGAGATAGTCATTCGCAACGAACTTGTCAGCCCGTCACATCTCCATAACTCTATCGGGTATGAGGCACATGTATAAGTCCGCCGATTCGCTGCCGAATGATTTCAGCCGTTGGAGATGCCCATGAGTATGATGAAGACCGAAGCCAGCCTCGATGAAAAGGCGATCGTCGCCGCTGCCGAAAAGGCGCTCTCCGATATCGCCGCCATCCGCGGAGAAGTCTCGAAGGTGATCTTCGGTCAAGAAAGCGTCGTCGAGAACACCATTCTCGCCGTGCTGTCCGGCGGTCATGCTCTGCTCGTCGGCGTTCCCGGCCTTGCCAAGACCAGACTGGTAACGACGCTCGGCGAAGTGCTCGGCCTCGCCGCCAATCGCATTCAGTTCACCCCGGACCTGATGCCCTCGGATATTCTCGGATCCGAGGTGATGGACCAGGACGACAGTGGACGCCGCTCTTTCCGCTTCGTCAAGGGCCCTGTTTTCGCTCAGCTGCTGATGGCCGACGAGATCAACCGCGCCTCGCCGCGGACCCAGTCGGCCCTTCTGCAATCGATGCAGGAATATCACATCACCATCGCCGGCCAGCGATATGACCTGCCGGCCCCCTTCCATGTGCTCGCCACCCAGAACCCGCTCGAGCAGGAAGGCACCTATCCCCTGCCCGAAGCCCAGCTCGACCGCTTCCTGCTGCAGGTCGACGTCAACTATCCCGAACTCGCCGCCGAGCGCCAGATCCTGCTCGAGACGACGGGCTTAGGAGAAACCCGGCCGGAAGCCGTCATTAACGCGCAGCGGCTGATCGAAATTCAGGCCCTGGTGCGTCAGATGCCGGTAAGCGACACGGTCGTCGATGCCATCCTGGCGCTGGTGCGTTCTGCCCGTCCCGGACAGGGCAATGCCTCGACCGACAAGAACGTCGCCTGGGGTCCGGGCCCTCGCGCCGGCCAGGCGATGATGCTCTGCGCCCGCGCCCGGGCGCTCTACGAAGGTCGTCTCGCGCCCTCGCTCGACGATATCTTTGCGCTCGCCGAACCAATTCTCCAGCACCGCATGGCGTTGACTTTCGCTGCCCGCGCCGAAGGCATGTCGGTGCGCGACGTCATCGCCGGACTGGTCAAGCAGGCAAAGGGATAAGGAAGCCGGACGCGTGGCATCTATCGGACAGATCGTCAACCCGACACCCGGCAGCGATGCCCTTTCCCGCGCCAGGCAGCGGGCCGCCCTGGTGCCGGACTGCCTGGTGGAAGCCAAGCGCATCGCCAACACGGTGATCGCCGGTTGGCATGGCCGTCGCAAACGCGGCATCGGCGAGAATTTCTGGCAGTTCCGTCCCTATGCCGAGGGCGAAAGCCTGTCGCGCATCGATTGGCGCCGCTCCGCCCGCGACGACCATACCTATGTGCGCGAGCGCGAATGGGAGGCGGCCCACACCATCTGGCTCTGGTGCGACATGTCGCCCTCGATGATGTACAAGTCGGGCTATGGCAGCGTCTCCAAGGAAAGCCGCGCGCTGGTCGTCATGCTGGCGCTGGCTGAAATCCTTGCCCGCTCCGGCGAGCGCATCGGCTGCCCCGGCATCATGGAACCCGCCTCCGCCCGCAACGCCGCCGAGCGCCTTGCGGCTGCGCTCATGCATACGCCGCTGACCGGCGGCCTGCCGGAAACGGCGATGATCCGCGGCTGGAGTGACCTCGTCCTCATCGGCGATTTCCTCGATGATGCGCCGGCGATCATGGAACGCCTCGGCCCACTTGCCCGCCGCGGCCTGCGCGGCCACGTGGTCGAGATAGCAGATCCCGCCGAGGAGATATTCCCTTATAGCGGCCGCACCGAATTCACCGACCCGGAGAGCGGCGCCAAGCTTATCTCCGGCCGCGCCGAACACATCCGCGATGCCTATCGCAACGCCTACCTCGCCCGCAGGGACAGCCTCGGCCAGTCGCTGCGCCATCTCGGATGGACTTTTGCGACCCACCGCACCGATCATCTGGCGTCGGAGGCGCTGGTTGCGGTGCACATGTATCTGTCCGGCATGCCGGCCAAGGCAACGCATGGAGGGCAGCTATGACCGCCCTTCCCTTCGCTTTCGCCTTTCCCGCCATTCTCGGCGCACTCGTCGCCCTGCCCGTCATCTGGTGGCTGCTGCGGTTGACGCCCCCACGTCCGAAGACCGAGGTCTTCCCGCCGCTGAAGATCCTCGCCTCCGTGTTGAAGCGCGAGGAGACTCCGGCGCAGAGCCCGTGGTGGCTGACGCTGCTGCGCATGCTGCTCGCCGCCACCATCATCCTTGCGATCGCCGATCCGGTTTTCAATCCGCGCACCAGTTCGCTCGCATCCGGTGGCCCGCTCGTCCTCTTCGTCGACAACAGCTGGGCGGCGGCGCCCGACTGGGAGCGCCGCATCCAGACGGCTGACGCGCTGATAGACGACGCCGAATCCGCCGGCACACCCGTATCGATCGCCTTCACCGCCGATCCGACCAACGACGCCGTACCAGGTAGCGCCGCTGCCGCCCGCGACAAGCTGGGCGCTGCCGAGCCGCGACCGCTCGTGCCGGACCGCGAGCGCGCCTTCCAGGCGTTGCGCGCAGCGCTGAACGGCATCAAGCCCGGCACCCTCGCCTTCCTGGCCGACGGCGCCGCCGCCAGGGCCGACGACGCGACGGTGCGCAGGCTCGCCGAACTCCAGCCCGCCGATCTCCGCCTGATCGAAGGCGATGCTGCACGAACGGTCGCGATTACCGCGGCAAACAATGCGGCTGATGCCATGACCGTCAAGGTCACACGGCTCAACAGCTCGCATGCCGCATCCGTGGCGCTGAACGCCGTCGATACCCAGGGCCGCTCGATCGCCAACGGCAGGGTGGATTTCGCCCCAGGCCAGAGTGTCGCGACGAGTTCGATCACTGCACCCTTCGAGATGCGCAACGATTTCGCCCGCGTCAGCGTCGATAACGCCGCGACAGCAGGCGCCGTCCACCTTCTCGACGACGCATTCAGGCGCCGCCGCGTCGTTTTGCTGTCCGGTGGAGGTGGGGATGAATTTCAACCGCTGCTCTCGCCGCTCTATTATATCCAGCGGGCGCTGCAGCCTTACGCGGATCTGATCCAACCGGCCGATTCCGATCTTTCGATCGCCATTCCGAAACTTCTCGCCAGCAACCCCTCCATCATCATCATGGCCGATATCGGCCGGCTGCCCGAGGACACCTACGAACCTCTGACGCGTTGGATTTCGAATGGCGGTATGCTCCTGCGTTTCGCTGGCCCGCGCATGGCCGCAGCCCCTGCGGACGATCCGCTGATCCCCGTCATCCTGCGCCAGGGAGAACGGGCGCTGGGCGGCACATTGTCCTGGAGCGAGCCGCAGTCACTTGCCGAATTTCCGAATTTCGGGCCTTTCGCAGGCATCGCGCGTCCCGCCGATGTCGTCGTTAAGCGGCAGGTCCTTGCCGAACCGACGCCCGATCTTGCCGAACGCACCTGGGCGAGCCTGGCTGACGGCACGCCCCTCGTCACGATGAAGCAGCTCGCCTCCGGACAGATCGTTCTGTTTCACGTCACTGCGGAAGCGACTTGGTCCGATCTGCCGATCTCGGGCACTTTCGTCGACATGCTGCGCCACCTCCTGCAGATATCGCGCTCGGGCGGCGTGACGTCGGAGGCGCGCGGCAATGCGCGTGTCGCTGAAACCCTGCCGCCATTCCGTATGCTGACGGCCAAGGGCACGCTCGTCTCCGAGACGGGTTCGGCGCGGCCGCTCATTCCACAGGCCGGAGCCGAATCGACGGCGAATTTCGACAATCCGCCCGGGCTCTATGGTTCGGAAGATGGTTTCACCTCGCTGAACGTCCTGCCCGAGAACGCCGAACTGACGCCACTCGACACAACGGGAACCAGTGCCGTGCGCGAAGGCCTGATCGGCGGCGAAAGCTGGTCGGCAAAGCCCGCGTTTTTTCTCGCAGCCTTTCTGCTGCTGCTGGCCGATAGCCTGGTCGTCCTGTTCATGAATGGCGCCTTCTCGCGACTACGCCCGGCTACCCGCACAGCGGCGATGATCGCCATTGCGCTCAGTGCCGTCTTTCTCATCCAGCCCGGCACGCTTCATGCCAACGACTCCCAGCCCGGCGACGACCTCATCCTGCAAAGGCTCGACAACACGCACCTCGCCTATGTCGTCACCGGTGAACAGGACGTGGACGATATATCCGAGCGCGGTCTCGAGGGCCTCACCCAGTTCCTGACTTTCCGCACGACGCTGGAGCCGGCGCCGCCCGTGGGCATCGACCTCACCAAAGACGAGCTCGCCTTCTATCCGATCATCTACTGGCCGGTTTCGGCAACGGCGCCGATGCCGTCGACGGCGGCGATCAGCCGTATCGATGCCTATATGCGCAACGGCGGCACCGTGCTTTTCGATACCCGCGATCAGATCAGCGCATTGGACAATGGCGGCAATGTCAGCGCCAACGGCCAGAGGCTGCAGGCAATCCTCGCCAATCTCGACATTCCGCCGCTGGAACCGGTGCCCTCCGATCACGTGCTGACGAAGTCCTTCTATCTTTTGTCGAGCTTTCCCGGTCGTTACGCCGGCAGCCCGCTTTGGATCGAGGCTCGGCAGGGCGGCCGCGAAGCGACCGAAAAATCTGCTGCGACGGCCGACGGCGTTTCGCCGATCCTGATCACCGGCAATGATTTCGCCGGCGCCTGGGCAATCGACGACAGCGGCGTGCCGATGCTGCCGACCGTGCCGTCCGATGAAGCGCAGCGCGAATATGCCTACCGTGCCGGCGTCAACATCATGATGTACATGCTGACCGGCAACTACAAGACCGACCAGGTCCATGTTCCCGACCTTCTCGAACGGTTAGGACAATGAGATGACCTTCGACTTTTCGCCCTTCCTGCCTTGGCCGATTCTAGCCGCACTGGCCGCCGTCAGCGCCATCATCGCTGCCTTCGCGATCTGGCGCGGCATTCGCGGCGCCTGGATCAGAACACTGGCAGCTCTCGCCATGCTGGCCGCCCTTGCCAATCCTGTGCTGCTGCAGGAGGATAGGGATCAACTGTCGACGATCGTCCCGGTTCTCGTTGATCGAAGCCAGAGCCAGCAGACACCCGATCGCGTCAAGATGACCGACGATGCGCTTGCGGCCTTGAAGGGACAGCTCGCCCGCTTCCCCCAGATAGAGCCCCGCTTCGTCGACGTCGAAGGCGACGTCAATTCCGACGTACCGTCGACGCGCCTGTTCGACGCGCTGTCGGCAAACATCGCCGATGTTCCGCCTGCCCGCATTGGCGGCGCTATCATGCTGACCGACGGTGAAGTCCATGATGTTCCGGCCGCCAATCAGGCGCTCGGTTTCGATGCGCCTATCCATGGCCTCGTGACCGGCAAGGCCAACGAATTCGATCGCCGCATCGAAGTCATCAAGGGGCCGCGCTTCGGCATCGTCAACGAGGAGCAGCAGGTCGTTCTGCGCGTCTTCGACGACGGCCCAAGCCCCGGTGGCACGGCCAATGTCACGGTGAAGCTGAATGGTGACGAGATCGCCACCCTGCAGGCGACGCCCGGCCAGGATACGCCCTTTTCCTTCAAGGTGCCCGCCGGCGGCAGCAACGTGCTTGAATTCGCCGTTGCAGCGCTCCCCGGCGAGGTCACCACCGCCAACAACCGCGCCGTTCACGTCATCGACGGCATCCGCCAGAATCTTCGCGTCCTTCTCGTTTCCGGCGAGCCGCATGCCGGCGAGCGCGCCTGGCGTAACCTGCTGAAATCCGATGCCTCCGTCGACCTCGTCCACTTCACCATTCTGCGCCCGCCGGAAAAGCAGGACGGCACGCCGATCAACGAGCTATCGCTGATCGCCTTTCCGACGCGCGAACTCTTCGTCGACAAGATCAAGGATTTCGACCTGATCATCTTCGATCGCTACCAGCACCGCGGCGTGCTGCCGCTGCTCTATTACGATTACATCGCGCAATATGTCGAAAACGGCGGCGCGCTGCTGATCGCAGCCGGTCCCGAGCATGCCGGCCCGGATTCCATTGCACTGACGCCCCTTTCCTCGGTCCTGCCCGCGACGCCCACCGGAGAGATGATCGAGAAGGCCTTCTATCCCCGCCTCTCCGAGGAAGGCCGCAAGCATCCCGTCACCCGCGGCCTGGACGGCTCGGGCGAGGATCCGCCGCATTGGGGTCGCTGGTTCCGTAGCGTCGATGTCGACCGGCCGCAGGGGGAGACGATCATGCTGGGTGCCGACAACCACCCGCTGCTGGTGCTGAACCGCGCCGGACAGGGTCGCGTCGCCATGCTGCTTTCCGATCAGGGCTGGCTTTGGGCACGCGGCTTCGAAGGCGGCGGGCCGAACGTTTCGCTCTATCGCCGTATCGCCCATTGGCTGATGAAGGAGCCGGCGCTCGAGGAAGAAGCGCTGACGGCGCGCGCCTCCGGCCGGACACTTGAAGTCACCCGCCAGACGATCGGCGACAATCCGGGCAACGCCACCGTGCGTTATCCCTCAGGCAAGACTGAAACCCTGCCGCTCACCCAATCCGAACCGGGGCTCTACAAGGCCGAGAAGAGGATGGACGAAATCGGCCTCTTCGAAATCCGCAACGGCAGGCTGTCGACGCTCGTTCATATCGGCGCCGTCGACGCACCTGAATTCAAGGCGATGATCTCGACGACCGATGTGCTGAAGCCGGCCGCCGACAGAAGCAAGGGTCTCGTCACCCGCGTCGCTAACGAAAATGGCAGGATCACCGTCCCGCCGATCCTGCCGGTGCGCGGCCAAGTCCGCCTCGCCGACAACGATCGCATGGTGATCCGCATGACCAGCGAAACGGTCTTGAAGGGCATCAACACGCTGCCGCTCTTTGCCGGTTTCGCCGGCGTCGGCATCCTGCTGCTAGCCTTCGGAACCATGTGGTGGCGCGAAGGGCGATAATCGCATGCCGGAATTCGAGCTGACCGCTTCACCCTCGCCGGAGGAACTGGCTGCGATCACCGATGCGCTCTCGGCCTTCAACACCAGCGATGTCGGCCCCTCCGATCGCCGGCCGCTCACCGTTCTCATCCGTGATACCGACGGCAAGGTGACCGGCGGCCTGTCGGGCTTCACCGCCTGGGGCTGGCTCTTCACCCAGATGCTCTATATTCCCGACACGCTGCGCGGCACCGGTCTCGCCGGCAAGATCCTTGCAAAGGCGGAAGAAGAGGCCAAGGCGCGCGGCTGCCGCGGCGCCTGGATCGACACCTTCAGCCCGCTGGCTCTCAGTGCCTATTTGCGTCAGGGTTATGAAGTCTTCGGCGAGCTCGAGGATTTCCCGGAAGGTCGTAACCGCAGCTTCCTCCGGAAAACCCTCTGATCATCCATGCCAGGCAATTGCGCCCTTCAGCCGTTCGTGTACGCCCTCAGCCATCGGAACGACGAGCACACGGCCGGGATCGACGGGTCCTGGAAAGGAAAGTGCATTATATGTGACCTTCTCGAAGCCGAGCGGGCCGTAATAGGGCGGATCGCCGACGAGGATCACGGCTTCCGAGCCCTTGCGTCTTGCCGCCTCCACCGCGATCCGCACCAGTTCGCGACCGATGCCCTGGTTCTTATGGGAGGGACGGACGGCAAGCGGGCCGAGAAGGTGACCCTTCACCGTGCCGGCCAGCACCGGCGTCATGCGCACCGAGGCGATCGTCTCGCCATTGTCGGTGCAGATGAAGGAGAGCGACAGATCATGCGGCCCCTGCTCACGGATGCGCGCGGCAGCGCGCGTGAAGCGGCCCGGACCGAAAGCTTCCTCATTGATGTGTTCGATGGCGGCGTCATGGGACGCGTCTTCGGTGAGGTAGACGAGATCGTGCTGGTACATGATGACAGAAACCGGATGGACAGATTGATGGGTCTCGAACACGCCTTGGGCGTTCGGGAGCATCAGCGTCGTCGCGGGTTTCTGGAAATGAACATCAGGCAAAGATCCTAAAATCGTGAAGTGGCCGATAGCAGGAAAAATTTCCGCCGTCCAACGCAAAATGCACGCTTCTGCGCTCGGAACTATGCAGTGCCCAAACCGCGTGACACACTGTTCAACCTTTACCGCCTGCAAAGCCCCGCTATCTCAGCTAACTTCGGCCCCGACACGCAACCAAAGGAAATGAAGATCATGGGAATGCTGGTGGACGGCGTCTGGCATGACATCTGGTACGACACGAAGGAAAGCAAGGGCCAATTCAAGCGGCAGCCCTCGCAGTTCCGCAACTGGGTGACATCGGACGGTGAGGCCGGCCCTTCCGGCAGCGGCGGCTTCAAGGCCGAAGCCGGGCGTTACAATCTCTATGTCTCGCTTGCCTGTCCCTGGGCGCACCGCACGCTGATCTTCCGCAAGCTAAAGAAGCTGGAGGAGCTGATTTCAGTCTCCGTCGTCGATCCGCTGATGCTCGAGAACGGCTGGGAATTCAAGATCGGCGACGGCGCCACCGGCGACCAGCTCTTCGGCGCCGACACCCTCTGGCAGATCTACCTCAAGGCCGATCCCCACTATTCCGGCCGCGTCACCGTTCCCGTGCTTTGGGACAAGACGACCGCCACGATCGTCAACAACGAATCGGCCGAGATCATCCGCATGTTCAACAGCGCCTTCGACGGACTGACAGGCTCGAAGGCCGATTTTTATCCGGACGACCTCCGCGCCGAAATCGATGCGCTGAACGCCACTGTCTACGACACCGTCAACAATGGCGTCTACAAGGCGGGCTTTGCCACCACTCAGGAAGCCTATGAGGAAAACGTCGGCAAGCTGTTCGAAACCCTCGACATGCTCGACGACCGCCTTGGCAACAGCCGCTACCTGTTCGGCAACAGGCAGACCGAGGCCGACTGGCGCCTGTTTACGACCCTGGTGCGCTTCGACCCCGTTTATGTCGGCCATTTCAAATGCAACATCCGCCGGATCGCCGATTACCGCAATCTGTCGGGCTACCTGCGCGATCTCTACCAGACGGCCGGCATTGCCGAAACGGTGAACCTGAAGCACATCAAAGAACACTATTACCGCAGCCACAAGACGATCAACCCGACCGGCATCGTTCCCGTCGGCCCGGCGCTTGATCTCGACAGCCCGCATGGCCGCGCTACTGCGCCGCGCGTCTTTTCAGACGCGCAAAGGACGCTCTAACATCTAGAATTGCTGCATACCGCGGCCTGAGGGACTCTTACCAGCGGTGGTCGGGCTCCTGCTCACCTCGAAGCTCGGCGAGGCGGCGATGTGTCGCCTCGGTCGTGCCCTCGGGCAGACTGTCGAGCGAAAAGAAGCCGCTGTCGGAGATCTCCCAGTCCGGTGGGCGTGGCGCCGTCTGCTCGACGCTCGCCCGGTAGAACACGACATGGTCCCGGCGGGTGTTGGTGGTGTTGAAATAGACCTGCACCAGCTGCGGCTTGCCGATGATCCTGAGGTTGCCCTCCTCGCGCAGCTCTTTCGCAAGCGCTTCTTCGACCGTCTCGTTGCGCTCCAGTCCGCCGCCCGGCATATGCCAACCGCCGACATAGCTGTGGCGCACGAGGAAAATCCGACCGTCCGCATCGAAGCACGCAGCCCTGACACCCATCGTCATGCCGCGGGCGAAGGAGAAATAGACATGCAGGAGGCGCAAGGCCAGCCTGATGTGAGGGGGCCGCTTCTCTTTATCCACCATCGCTCCGTTTCAGCTCTTCATCGCGCCGGATGTGTTTGATTTGTCAATAAGCTGGTCTATGTCTCGTAGCATGTTTAAGCTCGCGCATATTTCCGACGTCCACCTCGGGCCGTTGCCCAGTCTTTCCATTCAAGAGCTGTTTTCAAAACGCATAACAGGCTTTGTGAACTGGCATCGAAATCGACGCAAGCAACTTTTCGGCAGCACGCTGGATCTGCTGCTCGACGACATCCGCGCCCATCAGGCAGATCACCTGGCAGTCACCGGCGACCTCGTCAACCTGGCGAGCGGCATTGAGATTCGCGCCGCCGCTGCCTGGCTGCGCGCGCTCGGCGATCCCGCGAACACGTCAGTCGTTCCCGGCAATCATGACGCCTATGTGCCCGGCGCCTACGAGAAGTCGATGCGCGCCTGGTACGATTATGTCCGCGGCGATCTCGCCCCGCCGCAATGGCAGGAGGATCGCCATATCTTCCCTTATCTGCGCATCCGCGACAAAGTCGCGATCGTCGGCTGCTCGACAGCGGTCGCCACCCCTCCCTTTGCCGCCTCCGGCTTTTTCGGCGCGCGACAGGCCCGCGATACAGTCAACGTGCTGCGCGCGGCCGGCGAAGCCGGTCTCTTCCGCGTTGTCATGATCCATCATCCGCCGATCCGCGGCGCCACGGCCTTTTACAAACGAATGATCGGCATCCGCCGCTTCGCCGCCGTGATTTCGACGGGCGGCGCCGAACTCGTGCTGCATGGCCATACGCACCTGAACACGCTGCACTGGCTGCGCGGCCAGGTGCAGCCAGTGCCTGTCGTCGGCATCGCGTCAGCCTCGCAGGGCCCGGGCAGCATCAGGCCGCCTGCCGCCTACAACCTCTTCTCCATCGACGGCTCGCCCGGCGCCTGGGAGCTCAGCGGCGAGCGCTTCAGCCTCAACAGGGCCGGCGACGCGGTGATGTCGGAAAGCGCAGATATTTTCACGCGTTAGCGCCGGTTCCGGACTCCTTTTATCCAGCACTTGAACCGATCTGAGAGGACGTCAGGCCATCGTCGCAACAATCACCATGGCGGCCGCTTAACCTCTTGGTATTTTTAGCGGTAAGCGTACAATCCCGGCGATTGCATCGCCTGAGAACGGAGCACACTTATGACGTCTTCTTTCCGTCACCTGTCCATAATTTCGCTCGCCGCCGGCTTTGCCTTCGGCATCGCCACGGCTGCTTTCGCGGTCGGCGACAACAACGATGACACCAATCCGCCGCCGAAGACCCAGACGACCAAGACCTGCACCGGCGGCAAGGTCTGGGACAAGGCCAAGAAGGAATGCGTCAATCCGAAGAAGAGCAGCTTCAATGACGACGATCTCTATAAGTTCGCCCGCGAGTTTGCCTATGCCGATCAGTATGACAATGCCATCACCGTGCTCAATCTCGCCCGCAATCAGAACGACCCGCGCATCCTGAACTATCTCGGCTACGCCAACCGCAAGGCCGGTCGCATGGAGCTCGGCATGTCCTACTATCGTAGGGCGCTACAGGCGGATGAGAACTACATCCTCGCCCGCTCCTATATGGGCATGGCGATGGTGGAACAGGGAGATATCCAGGGAGCCCGCGTCCAGCTTGTCGAAATCCGCGATCGCGGCGGCGAAGGCACATGGGCCTATCGGGCTCTGCTGCAAAGCTTGAACGGCTACAAGACATATTGACGCAAGGTTTGTGGGCAACAATGCGAAAATCCCTTGAGAAAAGGGGATGAAGACGGCCGGATGCTTGCGAAGTGCAGCAGATTTGTTTCATAAAGCACTGGCATCGTCGGCGTCGATAAGGCCGGCTTCGCGTTCGACGGCGAACCCTTCGTCCGCGAAACCATTGTGAATGCTTCTTGGATAGACAATGCGTCAACCCGCAACGACCATCGATCTCCGGCGTGATCTCGTCGGCCTTCTGCCCCGCCTTCGCCGCTTCGCGATCACGCTCGCGGGTGAGGCTGCCGTGGCCGACGAACTCGTTCAGGCCGTCTGTCAGCGCGCCATCACCAAGGGCAATCAATGGAGCGGTGAAGGCCGGTTGGAAAGCTGGATCTACACGCTTGCCCGCCAGCAATGGACCGACGACAGCCGCAAGCGCAAGCCGAAGGCTTCCGTCCGCGGCAACGTCACCGATATACGCGAGGCCGCGCGCGAACGCTCGGCTGGAGCCGATCCCGACGGCATCCATCACATGATCGCCGATATGCCGGACGGTCTTTCCAGCATGTTCCTGCTCGTCGACGTCGAAGGCCACAGCTACCAACAGGCGGCCGACATCATGGGCACGCCGGTGGCAAATGTCGTCTCCCAACTCGCGACCGCAAGGCTGCATTTTGCCGGGCTTGCCGGCACCCACCCGATCCACAGGTACTGAATTTGCTCGATCTCAGGAAATTGCCGCTCGAAGCCCAGCTCACCGCCCTTCTCGATGGCGAGGTCTCGCCCGAACAGCGGCACGAACTGGAGCAGCGCCTGGCAACCGACGAGAGCACGCGCCGGCTGCACGAGAAGCTGCGCCACGGCGCCGATTTCGGCCGCCACCGCTTCGACGATATCCTGAAGGAGCCCGTGCCGCTCGCCCTCGTCCGCGCGATCAAAAGCACGCAGCCGCCAAAAACGCCGATCGCCCAGCGCGCCACGCGCCCGCATGTGAAACTGGCGCCGAGCGGCCCGCAGGCACTGGCCGCCGCTCTCATCCTCTTCGCCGTCGGTTGCGGTATCGGCTATTTCGTCGGCACCGCCCCGGATGCCGACGAAATAGCCACCACAACCTCCGCCACCGCACCGGCCAATACCAGCGACTGGCTGGGCGACGTCACAGCCTATCAGCGCCTGCTGATCCGCCAGCCTCGTCATCTCGTCGAAGTGCCCGCCTCGCAGGCCGAGGAAATCTCCAGCTGGCTGACGACCGCGATCGGCGTGCCCTTCCGCGTGCCGGATCTCAGCGGCGAAGCCTGGACCTTCCAGGGCGCCCGCGTCATCCTCGGCGACAGCCGCCCTGTCGGCCAGCTCGTCTATTCCAACGCCGACGGCGACGTAATCTCCATCTGCTTCCGCAAGGACGCGCAGCCACCGGAGACCGACGACTTCAAGGAAACGATCAAGGACGAGATCGGCCTCGTGACCTGGCACAATGCCGGCACGTCCTACGTGCTTGCCGGCCCCTCCGCCGAAGCGACGCTCGGCCAGCTCGCAATGAAAATCGCTACCGCGATCTGACGGCGCCCTGATGCATCTCGCCCGGAATTGCGCAGCGGGATAACGACATACAAAAACAAAGAGCTAAAGCGCGTCGCATGAATCAAGTTTGATGCGACGCGCTTTAGCTCCAATTCATTTCAAGCCGCATCGATCGCGGCCTGAGTTCTTAAGATCAGGCCTTGCCGGCCTTCACCTCGAGCACGCGGTTTGCCGCCGAGACGATCGCTTCCAGCGATGCCGCGACGATGTTGGTATTGACGCCGGCTCCGAACAGCTTGCCGCCGGGATAGGAAGTCTCGACATAGGAGATCGCTGCCGCGTTCGAGCCGTGCTGCAGCGAATGTTCGGAATAGTCCTCGACCGACATCTCGATGCCGAGATAATGCGACAGCGCGTTGATGAAGCCGTCGATCGGGCCGTTGCCGCGTCCTTCGATGCGCTTGATCTCGCCATTGTCGGTGATCTCAGCCGCCACGATCCGCTGACCCCTGTGCTCGGTATCGGGATAGGTGTGGTGGTCAACGAATTTGAGGCGCGCGCTCGGCTGCGTCACGTAGCGCTCGATAAAACGGTCGTAGATCCGCTTCGAAGGAAGCTCCTTGCCCTCTACGTCGGTAATACGCTGGATATCCTCGCGGAACTCGACCTGCAGGTTGCGCGGCAGGTTCAGCCCGTAATCCTGCTGCAGAATATAGGCGATGCCGCCCTTGCCGGACTGCGAGTTGATGCGGATGATCGCCTCATAGGAACGGCCGACATCGCGCGGATCAATCGGCAGGTATGGGACTTCCCAGACGGGATGGTTGGCGACCTGCGCCGCCTTCATGCCCTTATTGATCGCATCCTGATGCGAGCCTGAGAAGGCCGTATAGACCAGCTCGCCGACGTAGGGATGACGCTCGGAAATCGCCATCTGGTTCGAATATTCGAACACTTCCTTGATGCGCCCGATGTTCGAGCAGTCGATTTCGGGATCGACGCCTTGCGTGAACATGTTCAGCGCCATCGTCACCATGTCGACATTGCCGGTGCGCTCGCCGTTGCCGAAGAGCGTGCCTTCGACGCGGTCGGCGCCTGCCAGCAAGGCCAGTTCGGCGGCGGCGATCCCTGTGCCGCGGTCGTTATGCGGATGCAGCGAAACGATCAGGTTGTCACGATTGTCGAGGTTGCGGCACATCCATTCGATCTGGTCGGCATAGACGTTCGGCGTCGCCATCTCGACGGTGGACGGCAGGTTGATGATCAGCTTGTTATCTGGCGTCGGCTTGACGACCTCGATGACGGCATTGCAGATTTCCAAAGCCACCTCGAGCTCAGTGCCGGTGAAGCTCTCCGGCGAATATTCGAGACGATAACCACCGCCCGCCTTGGCGGCCATGTCGGTGATCATCTTGGCGGCATCGACGGCGATCTGCTTGATGCCCTGCACATCCTTGGCGAAGACGACGCGGCGCTGCAGCTCGCTGGTCGAGTTATAGAAATGCACGATCGGCCGGTTTGCGCCTTCCAGCGCCTCGAAGGTGCGGGTGATGAGTTCCGGGCGGCACTGCACCAACACCTGCAGGGAGACGTCGGCGGGCACGTTGCTCTCTTCGACACACCAGCGGGCGAAATCGAAGTCGGTCTGCGAGGCCGAGGGGAAACCGATCTCGATTTCCTTGAAGCCCATCTCCAGCAGCAGCTGGAACATCCGCGCCTTGCGATCGTGGCCCATCGGGTCGACCAGTGCCTGGTTGCCGTCGCGCAGGTCGACCGAGCACCAGACCGGCGCCTTGGTGATGGTTTTCGTCGGCCAGGTGCGGTCGGGAATGTTCACCTGCGGATACGCCCGGTATTTCACCGCAGCGTCGGGCATGCCTTTTGCAGCGTCGGACATGCCTTTTGCGGGGGCGGCCTTCAGTGAGGATTGCGTCTTCGCGTCCATCGTATCGTCTCCTCGTCCCGGCATTTGCCCGCTCTTAGCCGATCGTATCAGGCTTGGCGATATACAAATGCGGACCTTTGTCGGTCATTAGTTCAATTTTGAAAGTGAGTCGCGAGGAGCGATGGCCGGGCGGGCCTTCGGCCGCCGGGCGCTCCTCAAAGGACCCGGCAACCGCGCGTAAGGCCGAGGAGAAGAAGCGAGGTCAGGGCGCGCGTATTGTCACGCAGGGCGATGCGGCCGCGTGCAATCGTGTCAGAAATTCTGGCGCCAGTGGTCTTCATGGCCGCGCTTATAACCTCGGGCGGTGGAACTGGCAAGCCCTTGCCAGGCTTTTGGCGGCCGATGGCGCAATGACATTCCGCTATCGCGGCTGGCTTCGATCTTTCCAAACACTCACCAGCCGCGCCAGCGCCAGCATCAGCCCGCCCGCGATCAGGCCCCAGAAAGCGCCGGAAATGCCGCCGAAGGAAACGCCTGAGGCGGTGACCAGGAAGGTGATCGCCGCCGCCTCGCGCGACTCCGGGGCCTGGAAGGCCGACATCGCCGAGGAGGAGAAGGCGCCGACCAGTGCCAGCCCTGCCACCGCCTCGATCAGGACGGGAGGCGCAAGGGCGACGAAGGCAGTCACCGCGCCAGCGAGCAGCCCGAGGATGACATAGCCGACGCCGGCGATCAGTGACGCCCAATAGCGCCTCTTCGGATCGGCGTGGGCATCCTGTCCGGCACACATCGCCGCGGTGATTGCCGCCAGATTAACAGCATGGCCGCCGAACGGCGCCGACAGCAGGGAGAAAAAGCCGGTGACGGCAAAGAGCGGACCGGGTTTCGGATCGTAGTGATTGACCTTCAGGACCGCGATACCCGGAATATTCTGCGAGGCCATGGTGACGATGAACAGCGGCAGCGCGATCGAGACAAGGCCGGCAAGATTGAACACCGGCCAGATGATCTCCGCCGTCGGCACCAGCGACCGTTCGAGCGAACTCAGTGCACCGTCGGGAATATCGACGCCAAAGACCAACACCAGCACGAAGGCAGCGAGCGCTGCCGGTACCGCCCACAGCCGCTTGAAGGCGCCGACGACGATCCAGGCGACGACGATCGGCAGGCCGAGGAGCGGGTTGAAGCCGATCGCCTTCACCGGCGCGAAGCAGAGGCCGATCAGCACGCCTGATAGCATCGCATTGGCGAGCGGCGCAGGAATGGCGGCAACCGCCCGGCCGAGCGGCTTGAAAAGTCCGGCGACGACAATCAACGCAGCACAGATCAGAAATGCGCCGACCGCCGCATTGAAGCCGCCGTCGATTGCCCCGGTGCTTGCCAGCAGCGCGGCGCCGGGCGTCGACCAGGCGATACTGATCGGCAATCGCGTCAAGGCACAGAGCACGATCGCGCAAACGCCCATGGAGATCGACAACGCCATCAGCCCCGAAGCCGCTTGCGCATCCGTCGCACCGACCGCTTCGAGCCCGTGCAGCACGACGGCAAACGAGCTGGCAGAACCGACGAAGGCGGTCAGCAGCCCCATGAACAGGGCCTGGACGGAAAAATCTTTGTGCATGGCGGGACTCTTGGACTGTAAGAACGGCGCATGGAGCATGATGGTTGCCGCAGGCGCAAGTCCGGATTCAGGCCTTTCCGTTCAGTCCTCGCCGATAGGAGTGCTATCTCCACTCAAGCACTGCTGAAAGCAAACCGCCCTCACCTGAGATCTGCAGGCAAGGGCGGGTTCTTAGCAGCTTTGAATGAGAGAACTCAGATATCGGCCTGCGACGTCACGATCCGCGAGACGAGGCCATAATCCTTCGCCTCTTCGGCCGAAAGCCAGTAGTCGCGATCGGTATCCCTGGCGATCTTGTCGAGCGGCTGACCGGTGGCCTCAGCCATGATCCTGTTCAGGCGGTCGTTCATCTTGATGATCTCGCGCGCCTGGATCTCGATATCGGATGCCATGCCGCGCGTGCCGCCGGAGGGCTGATGCAGCAGGAAGCGGGTGTTCGGCAGGCACAGGCGCCGCTCCTTCGGAGTGGCGACATAGATCAGCGCGCCGGCCGAGGCGACCCAGCCGGTGCCGATCATCCAGACCTTCGGCTTGATGAACTTGACCATGTCATGGATGGAATCGCCGGATTCGACGTGGCCGCCGGGCGAATTGACATAGATGCGGATGTCTTCGTCGCTGGCCGCAGCAAGCGCCACGAGCTGCGAGCAGACCTTCTGCGCCAATTCCTGATTGATCGGTCCGTAGATGAAGATCGAACGCGACTTGAAAAGATTCGCCTCCGTTTCCTTGCCGAGCGGCAGTTCCTTCGTCTTGTCGTCCTGGTCTTCGTCGTTCATTCGAACCTCTTGGAGATGAATTCGGCTTCCCCGCACATAGTGCGACTCAATGCCTAAAACAATGTGGGAAAAACACAAGGCACCGAAGCGATGGAGATATCCTTAAGAAGCCGCGCGTCGTTCTGCAAGCCTTACTGAATTGTAACGGGCAAAGGCTTTGAAAAGCCTAAATCGGTTCCTACCTCAACCTCACGCAGCGAAAGCTGCACCGAAAAAATCATCGAGCGTTCTTAATGCGTCCGGTCGGACACGGGAGCGCTCTGGAGCAACAGGAGACAGGACATGTCACCCGAAGAACGCCAATTGCTGACTGCCCTCTTCGATCGTGTGCGCACCGCGGCCGCCCAGCCGCGCGACCGCGACGCCGAGGCCCTGATCGACCAGGCGACGCGCGAGCAGCCCTCGGCCACCTATTATCTTGCCCAGGCCGTCATCGTTCAGGAAAAGGGGCTGGAGGCGGCGGCCAACCATATCAAGGAGCTCGAGGAGCATGTCCGCCAGCTGGAAGCCGGCGCGAACGATCACCGCCAGGCCGAACAGGGCGGCGGCTTCCTGAGCTCGATCTTCGGCAACACCCAGACGCAGCAGCCAGCACCCATTCCGTCCAGCCCTGGCGCTTCTGGTCCCTGGGGCCAGCAATCACGCGCCTATGACGAACCCCGCGGCTACGACCGCGATGCCCGCCAGCCGCAGCAGCAGCCGACTGGCCCCTGGACCCAGCAGGCCTCTGCGCCTTCGGCCGGCGGCGGCTTCCTGCGCGGCGCGCTCGGCACGGCAGCGGGCGTTGCCGGCGGCATGCTGCTTGCCAATTCACTGAGCGGCATCTTCGGCAATCACATGTCCTCGCTCGGCTGGGGCTCGCCCTTCGGCGCAAACCCCTTCGGCAATGCCAGTGCTCCCACCGAGGAAACCGTCATCAACAACTATTACGGCAATGACGACACAAGCCAGGCCTCGGACAACGCTGCCGATGACAACGACAATGCCAATGTGCAGCAGGCCGATTACGACGGCGGCGACGATTCTGCCGACGACTCATCCGGTGGCGACGTCACGGACGTGTGAGGTTTATTAGGCAGAAATGGGCGGCAGTTGGTTTCGCATTGCCGCACTGTTGCCCGGCCCTTCGCTTTAAGCTCAGGGCGTTCGCTGCTGCAATCGATTCACTGAATCGATTGCTCGGGCTTCGCCCGACCGCAGCTCACCCGCGCCCGCGATAGGTGGCGACGCCCTGCTCCGGCAGCCACACCCCTTCCGGCGGCGTGCCCGTCTGCCAGAACACGTCGATTGGAATGCCGCCGCGCGGATACCAGTAGGCGCCGATCCTCAACCACCTGGGATCGAGCAGCTCGACGATGCGCTTGGCAATGTAGATCGAGCAATCCTCATGAAAAGCGCCGTGATTGCGGAAGGAATGCAAGAAGAGCTTCAGCGACTTCGATTCCACCAGCCATTCGCCGGGAATGTAGTCGATGACGATATGGGCGAAATCCGGCTGCCCGGTCATCGGGCAGAGCGAGGTGAATTCCGGCGCGGTGAAGCGCACCACGTAATCGGTGCCGGCATGGTTGGACGGCACTTTTTCAAGCACCGCCGCCTCCGGCGACCGCGCGGTTTCGGTTTGCTGGCCCAGCATCGACAGGCTGGAGGTATCGGTATTCGGCATCATGCCTCCTTGACGACCTTGACGCGGATGCCGTGAGCCTTTTCGCCCTCCGGCTCCACATGAATTGCAATGGTGGCGCCCTCGTGCACCGCCCTGATGGCATCCTCAAGGCGGTCGCAGATATCATGCGCCTGGCGTACCGACATGCCGCCTGGCACCACCATATGAAAATCGATGAAGGTCACGGTACCCGCCCGCCTCGTCTTCAGGTCGTGCACGCCGATCGAACCCGCCGCGTGGGTAGCGATCGCCTGCTTGATCGCCTCCTCCTCCTGCGGCTCGACCGCCTGATCCATCAGCCCGCCGATCGATTGTGAGATCACCTTCCAGCCTTGATAAAGGATGTTGACGGCGACGAGAATGGCAAGCACCGGATCGAAGATCGCATAACCCGTCGCCAGCGCCAGCAGCAGGCCGACGAGCACGCCGACTGAGGTCACCACATCGGACATGATATGCTGCCCGTCTGCGGCAAGTGCGGCCGAGCGATACCTGCGCCCGGTCCGGATCAACAGCCGCGCCCAGACCGCATTGATGACGCCGGCCGCGACATTGATCGCAAGGCCGAGCACAGGTGCGTCGAGCATGCGCGGCTCGGCGAGGTAACCGACCGCCTCGTTGACGATCAACAGTGCGGCGACGACGATCAGCACGCCCTCGGTAACGGCCGACAGATATTCCGCCTTGTGATGGCCGAAGGGATGGTCGTGATCGGCCGGCTTCTGCGCATAGCGAATGACGAAAAAGGCGATGAAGGCGGCAACGACGTTGACCGTCGATTCGAGGCCGTCCGACAGCAGCGCCACCGACCCGGTGACCCACCACGCCACCATCTTTAGGCCCATGACGCCAAGCGACAGCGGTATCCCCCACATCGCCAGCGTCCGAACCGTAAGGTCGCCGTTGTCACTCATATCGTCCCCCTGCGGTTGCGAATGAATTGCAGCTCTCAAGCCGTTGAAACGCAAAACCGCCCACGCGACGATCGCGAAGGCGGTTCAGATTGAGGGTGATATGGGCGATGAAGGAGGGTTTGTCAAAGGGAATGAAACGTCGTTCACAGGCGGTGCCTCCCCGATTGAGAGCTGCGTAACCTCCGATGGCGGGTGCCGGGCGGTTCAAGGGGCCGGGTCGGAAAGGACAGGTTGCGGCCAGCGCAAGAGCGCGGCCTGCCCTGCGGGCGTCAGGGCGTAGATACCCTTCTCTATACGCTCGAACCATCCGTAGACGTTGTCGCGCAGGATCGGGCCGGCATTCGCCGCAAGCGCCCTCATCTCCCGCGGTCGTACCAGACCACGTTCGAGTGCTGAGGCGCAGAGCAGTGCCTGCTGGCGATAAGCGGTCATGATCGGCGCTCGCGAACCACCACCGACCGCAGGATCCCCACGGCGGCGCTTGTGCTCGCTGACGAGGCGCGAGCGCCTTTTTGGGTTGGTCCGCGGCATCGGTGAAATGGAACCGACGATAATGCTGACCTCGCCGCCATCGGAGACGCCGAGCATGCCGATACCGAGCCGCCGGCAGAGGTCGCGGTAACGCCTGTCGGCCTCCCGCCCGCGGCCCTTGGCGGAAACACGCGCCGCGATCCAGACTTCATCGCTCATCGCCGCGCGGTCGACCGCCTGCAGAAGCAGTTCGAGGTTGAAGGAGAGTTTCAGTTCGCAGACCACCACGACCGGCGGCTCGCCATCGCTCAAGCCAACGAGATCGCACTTTCCGACCTCGCCCTTCACGACATAACCGGCCGCCTCCAGGAAGGCTTTGACGGGCAGGTAAAGCGATGTCTCCATGGCAGAAAGATGCTTCAGGCGGCGTTGAGATCGGCAATCTCGCCATATCGCGCGAGCAGCCGCGGCGAGGACATGTCGCCGGTTTCCTCGTCGACAATTACGGCATAGGCCGCCACGCCGACGAAACGCTCAGCCATCGCCGAAGCGATCTTTTCCGCGCTGACGGAGTTGGATGCCTGGCGCATTTCGCCGGGTACGAGGTTGCCGCGGTTCTTGCGGTAAGGGAGAACGATGAATTTTTCACTGGCCACGGCAACGGGTTCCGATTGATCGTTCCTGAAATGTTCTGATTTGCTTGAGAAAGTCAACCGAACTCTTCGGTGGAAGCCCGCCCTTCCCGCAACACGGGAAGGGCGAGGGAATTACGCTCAGGCAGCCTTCGTCTTCACCTTGCGTGCCAGATGCGCCACGACGTTTTCGATCATCCGCATCCCGGCGTCACCGCCGAGCGTCATGATCGATTCCGGATGGAACTGTACCGCGGCGATCGGCTCCTTGGCGTGTTCGATGCCCATGATCGTGCCGTCCTCGCTCTCCGCCGTGATGATGAACTCGCGCGGCAGCGTCGAGGGATCGGCAAAGATCGAGTGGTAGCGGCCGACCGTCACTTCCTTCGAAAGGCCGGAGAAGACGATGCCCGGTTCCAGCACGCGGATGCGCGAGGGCTTGCCGTGCATCGGCAGTGCCAGATGGCGCAGTTCTCCGCCATAGGCTTCGGCGAGCGCCTGCAGCCCCAGGCAGACGCCGAAGATCGGCAGGTTGCGCGCCCGCGCCTTCTTGATCGTCGCCTTGCAGTCGAAATCTTTAGGCGTTCCAGGCCCCGGTGACAGCACGACGAGGTCCGGGTTCAGCCGGTCGAAGATTTCCTCCGGCACCGGCGTGCGCACGGTCGAAACGGTCGCCCCCGTCTGGCGGAAATAATTGGCAAGCGTGTGGACGAAGCTGTCTTCATGGTCGACGAGCAGGATGCTGACTCCCTTGCCGACGCTTGCGACGTCGCGCTGAGTCTTGCCGGAATTGCCGGTCTTGGCGTCGCGGATGGCGGAAAGCATGGCAGAGGCCTTCAGTTCTGTTTCGGCTTCTTCTTCCTCAGGGATGGAATCGTTGAGCAGCGTCGCACCGGCGCGCACCTCGGCGATACCGTCTTTGATGCGCACGGTGCGCAACGTCAGGCCGGTGTTCATGTCGCCGTTGAAGCCGACCATGCCGATCGCACCACCATACCATGCGCGCGGGCTCTTTTCACGGCTCTCGATGAAGCGCATCGCCCAGAGCTTCGGGGCGCCGGTGACGGTGACCGCCCAGGCGTGACTGAGAAAACCGTCGAAGGCGTCCATGTCGTCGCGCAGCCGTCCCTCGATATGATCGACCGTGTGGATGAGGCGCGAATACATCTCGATCTGCCGGCGGCCGATCACCTTGACCGAGCCAGGCTCGCACACACGGCTCTTGTCGTTGCGGTCGACGTCGGAGCACATGGTCAGTTCGGATTCGTCCTTCTTCGAATTCAGAAGCTTCAGGATCTGCTCGCTGTCGGCGATCGGGTCGTCACCGCGCTTGATCGTGCCCGAGATCGGGCAGGTCTCGATCCGGCGGCCCGAAACGCGCACGAACATTTCCGGTGAGGCGCCGACCAGATATTCCTGATGGCCGAGATTGATGAAGAAGGAATAGGGCGACGGATTGATCGCCTTCAGCCGCTTGGAGATGTCGGAAGGCTTGCTTTCGCAGCGCTCCATGAATTTCTGTCCGGGCACGACTTCGAAGAGGTCGCCCTTGCGGAAACTTTCCTTCGCCTTGGTCACGAGCTCGGCATATTCACCGGGCCGATGATCGCTCTTCGGCGGGATGGAATCCGTGTGCTTAAAGGGTTCGGGCGCGATATCGCCGGCTTTGCCCTCGGTCGACACGCCGCCTTTTTCGAAATCATAACGGTCGATCCAGGCTTTGGCGGCGTAATTGTCGACGACGAGAATCTCGTCAGGCAGGTAGAGCACCATGTCGCGCTGGTCGGAGGGCCGCGTCAGCTTCAGATCGATCGCGTCGAACTGGAAGGCGATGTCGTAGCCGAAGGCGCCGTAGAGCCCGAGGCTCGCATCCGCCTGCGAATAGAACAGATCGGTCACGGCGCGCAGCACAGTGAAGACCGTCGGCATCTTCGAGCGCTCTTCCTCGGTGAATACCCGGTCCGGCGTCTTGACCGAGAGGTCGAGACGCCGGGCGGAGGAAGCGCCGAGCACGAGGTCGGACACAGTCTTTAGCCGCTCGATCACGAAGCCGAGAAGCACTTCGCCGCGTTCGTTGTAGGCTTCGATCCAGACCTCCCGCCCGAAGGAAGAAATGCCGAGCGGCGGATCGACGACGGCAGTATCCCAGCGCGTATAACGTCCCGGATATTCGTAGTTCGACGAGAACACCGCGCCGCGGCGCTCGTCGAGTTTGTCGATATAGGAAGAGACCGCATCGCCGTAGGGGATTGCCCGCCGCTGTCGCGTGACTGATATGCCGCCCTTGGTCTCGTAGATTTCCGCACCATCATCCCGCAGGATCGTTACCATTGTTCCACTCCGTTATCGGGGCCCGGACGACAGGCGACCATAAAACAAAAAAAGCCGCCTCGAAGTTTCGGGCGGCTCACTCGTCGTCTTTGGACACGATTGGTCGAGGCCGCCTTAGCGAGCCCACCACCAAACAGCAATGTTCAAGGACTTGATCATGGGAAAATTGTTAGCCTGAGATCGGCCGCCACGCAAGAGGCGATTGCGTAATGAAAAAGGGCAGCCCGAAAGCCGCCCGATCTGATGTCCTGCTCTGACCCGATCAGAAAGTTTTCGTCAGCGAGACCTTGAAAGTGCGGCCGGGCTCGGAATACCAATCTTGCGGCTGCGATGCGGCTGAGTTCGGGTTGACGTCGCGCAGGGCGAGCGCATTAAAATATTCCTGGTCGAAAATGTTGTAGACGCCCGCCTGCACCCGCAGGCCCGGCACCTGTTCCGGCGTCCACCAGCCGGTCAGGTCGACGATTGCATAGCCGGGCGCATCGAAGGTCGTATCGGCGGTCGTGCTGAGATGGTCTGTGAGCATGCCTGCCGAAAGCGTCGAGGAAAGATCGAAGCCGAAATTCTCGTTGCTCCAACCGACGCCGACGATCGCCTTGAAGGGCGCGACCGAGCGCAGGCGCTGGGCAGTTTCCTCGTTCCTGCCGTAGGCATAGGCAAGCGCTGCATGCAGATTGATGCCGTTGTTGAACCTCTTGTTGGCGCTCGCTTCGACACCCGAGATCGTCACACTGCTGACATTGGTATAGTTGAACTCCGTGATGCCGGTGGAGGCGTTGACGCTCGTCACCGTTTCAATGAAGTTGTGATATCGGTTGTGGAAGAGCGCCAAGCGACCGTTAAAATCGCCCGTGTCGAAATTGGCGCCCATTTCGACACCATAGCCGGTCTCGGGCTTCAGGTCGGGATTGCCGAGCTGGGCATAATTGCCGCCCGCATTGTAGAAGCGGCTATAGAGCTCGTCGACAGTCGGGGCGCGGAAGGCTGACGACAGCTGGGTGTAGAGCTGTACATCGGGTGTCAGTTCGTAGGTGGCGAGCACCTTCGGCGAAGCATGTTGATCGCTGCGATCGGACAGCGTACCGAATTTTGCAAGCGCGGGATTGCTGGCAAAACCGCCACCCGTCGACGGATCATAGCTGAACCAGTCGAAACGAATGCCCGGCGTCAGCGCAAAATTCGTATCGCCGAACTCGATTTTGTCTTCGATCGACAGGCCGATCGTCTTGCTGTCTACGTCCGGCACTTCCGACTGATTGTTGAGCGAAGGGCACGTGGTCGGCGTCGGGCAAAGCGCGGAGCTGTACTGGTTCCAGGCCGACGTCGTCGCGTCGAGCGTTGCTTTTACCGAATGGCGGACGTTCGAATATTCGAAATCCTTGGTGACCGTGCCGTTGAAGCCCCAGGTCTTATTTTCGATCTCATTGTTTCGGCCGTAGGCGACATTGGCCGCTGTGCGTCCATGGCTGCCCGACTCCTTCTTCAGATCCTGCCAATAGAGCGTGGCCCGGGCGTTGGTGAAGAATGCATCTGAGGACTGCGCTTCATAGTCATAGTCGAGCGATACACGATCGCGGTCGCGCAGTTCGCGGCCATCATAATTGTCGATCATGTAGGTGCGCCCGGTTCCCTGTAGCTCTCTCAGGTCGGTTTGGAGATCGCGGCGAAACCGCTCCGCCGTCAGGCCGATGCGATGACCGCCTTCCAGCTCCTGGCGGAGCTTGAAGAGCAGGTTGTGCTGGTCGAAATCGGCGGGATCCGCCTCGGTCCGCAAACGACCGTAACTGTCGCTGTCGCCCATATTGTCGCGTTCATGCCCTTTGCGGTAGCCGCCCTGAAAGAGCATCGACGTGCCGCCGATCTTCTTGGCGGCGGCGGCCGAACCGGAAAGGCTGCTGTCTTCGCTGTCATAGGTGGACTTGACGATCGCGCCCCAGTCGCGGCCTTCGGGAATGATATCCTCCGGCTCCAGCGTATTGACGACGATCGCGCCGCCGAGCATGCCCGAGCCGCCCTTGCTCGAATCCGCCCCGCGCACAATATCAAGCGACGAGAGCGAGTTGAAATCGAACGTATCGCCGCCGCCATTGGCGTTGGCAGGCGCGAAGGCACCTTGGCGCGAGCTGTTCGAGAGATAGGGAATCGGAATGCCGTCGACAACAGTCAGGATGCGTGCGCCGGAGAGGCCGCGCAGATTGACGCCGGCATCGCCGCGCGAGAAATTCACGCCGGGATCGACGCTGCGTCCGAGGTCTTCGAGATTAGTGACCTGTTTCTCGTCCAGCTGCTTGTCGGTGATCTCGGTTGCAAGCGGCGTGTCGGCGACACTGCCCGGCGCCAGTCGTTTGCCCTTGACGACGATCTTCTGCAGGACGGTGCTGTCGTCGGCCGTTGCTTGCGGCGTGGTGGCCGAAGCGCTTTGCGCGAAAGACTGCGAAACAGGAAGAACAACTGCGGCTGCCGTGCAGACCAATAGAACCGAGCGCCAATACCGGACGATCATAACCTACCTCTCATGATGATTACCGGGCTGGCTGGTCGCGGCGCGTCGAACGCTCGAGGGGCTGGCTGGGCTTTTGCGGATGAAAGCGATGCTGAATTTCGCCTTCTTTTCGCCGCATAAAAAACATGAGATATTTTGTCAACATAAAGCGACACTTTATGTTGAATTATTCTATCAAGTTTTAACGATCTTTCCTGACGTTGCGTAATTGCAACGAAAACCGCGATAATGCGTTATCACCTACGCGATCGACATGACGGAACCGGATGCGTTGAGAAAACTTTCGATACTGGCGATCCTTCTCGCCGCAACCGCCTTTCTTGCCGGCGCCCGCCTGCCCCCGCACGGCCCTTTACCCCAACCTCGACCGGACACCGGTGCTGCAACCACCCCTACCCCGCTTCCTGACAAGGCTGAACCGCCCGCACCGGACGATGTGCCCGCGCCTCAGCCAAAGCCTGATATGAAGGAGCCGGCAGTACCGGCGCCAGACCAGCCGGCGGCGCCCCAAACCGAACCAGGAAACACCGAACCCGCAAAGCCCGCACCGGGAGAACCGATGCAAGGTCCGCCGCTCCCGCCTGGCAGGCTCGAAGGCCCGCAGGCTCCGGCGGAGGAGAATAAACCGCCGGCCGAACAGACACTCGAAGAGCAGCACCTGACGATCGAACCCGAAAGCGATGCCGAGCACGCCGAATGCACCGCTGCGCTTAAGGCCTTGGGCGTCGTATTCAAGGATGCACCGCGCATCGACGACGGCAACGGCTGCGGCATCGACAAGCCGATCATCGTCTCAGATGCTTTGCCCGGCATCAGTTTGAAGCCGGAGGCGACGATCCGCTGCCCGGCCGCACTCGCCCTTGCCCGCTGGATGAAGGAAAGCGTCATCCCGGCCGCCTCCGCCGCTCTGCCGGAGCAGGGCCGCCTGACGACAGTCAATCAGGCATCGGCCTATATCTGCCGCCTGCGCAACAGCGCCGAAACCGGCAAGATTTCCGAACATGCCCGTGGCAACGCCATCGACATTGCAAGCTTCCATTTCGAAAAGGGCGAAGATGTCGCCGTCCGCTCCCGCCGCGAGGACCCGACATTGACCGGCGCCTTCCAGCGCACCGTCAGCGCCGCCGGTTGCCTCTATTTCACCACCGTCCTCGACCCCGAAAGCGACGCCGCCCACGAGACCCATTTTCATCTCGACGTGATCGAAAGAAAGGGCGCCTATCGCTATTGCCACTGACCATTTGGTGGCTGCGATCCTCGCTTGAATCGTGCAGCGAAATAACCAAATAGAAGCTGCAAAATAGGTGGAGGGGTCAGCGGCAATTGAAGATCATAGCGAACGTCATCCTGTTTCTCCTGATCGTCGCTATTGGCTTCATCTTTACTGGTGAATTGCATTTGCCATCGGAATGCTGTTCGTCGGGGCGCTGCAAAGCCTTTTCATCTGGCTGTTTATCGATCCGGACTTGGAAAAGCGCCGCGAGCGCCGTCTGCTCGAGCGCTTCGGCAAACCGTCACCGGATCAGAACAACCCCTCGATATAACCCTGCTCGTTCAGGAAAATCCGCTCCGCCGACGGCGATTTCGGCAGGCCGGGCATTGTCATGATCTCGCCGGTGATGGCGACGACGAAGCCGGCTCCCGCCGAAAGCCGCACCTCCCGCACTGTGACGATGTGGCCTTCCGGCGCGCCGCGCAGGCTCGGATCGGTAGAGAAGGAATATTGCGTCTTCGCCATGCAGACCGGCAGCTTGCCGTAGCCCTGCTCCTCCCAGGTCTGCAACTGGTCGCGCACTGCCTTGTCGGCCGTCACCTCGCCGGCATGGTAGATCTTCGAAGCGACGATCTCGATCTTCTCGAACAGCGAAATGTCGTCGCCGTAGAGCGGTTGGAATTTCGCCTGTCCGGATTCGGCCAGTTCCACCACCTTGTGCGCCAGTTCCTCGATGCCGGCTGAACCCAGCGCCCAGTGGCGGCAAAGGATCGCCTCGGCGCCGAGCCTCGAAACAAATTCCTTCACTGCCGCGATCTCGGCGCCGGTATCGGAGACGAAATGGTTGATCGCCACGACGACCGGAACGCCGAACCGGCGGACATTGCCGACGTGCCGGCCGAGATTGGCGCAACCCTTCTTCACCGCCGCGATATCCTCCGTGCCGAGATCCTCTTTCTTCACACCGCCATTCATCTTCAGCGCCCTGACGGTGGCGACGATGACCGCCGCATCCGGTTTCAGCCCGGCCTTGCGGCACTTGATGTCGAAAAATTTCTCGGCGCCGAGATCGGCCCCGAAGCCCGCTTCCGTCACCACATAGTCTCCGAGTTTCAGCGCCGTCTTCGTCGCCGTCACCGAATTGCAGCCATGGGCGATATTGGCGAAAGGCCCGCCATGCACGAAGGCCGGATTATTCTCGAGCGTTTGCACCAGGTTCGGCTGCATCGCATCCTTCAGGAGCACCGCCATGGCCCCGTCGGCTTTCAGGTCGCGCGCATGCACCGGCGTCCTGTCGAAGCGATAGCCGATGATGATGTCGCCGAGCCGCCTCTCCAGATCCTTGAGGTCGGTGGCGAGGCAGAGGATCGCCATCACTTCGGAGGCGACGGTGATGTCGAACCCGCCTTGGCGCGGGAAACCATTGGCAACGCCGCCGAGTGAGGAGACCACGCTTCTGAGCGCCCGGTCGTTCATGTCCATGACGCGCCGCCAGGTGATGCGGCGGATATCGATATTCTCTTCGTTGCCCCAGTAGATGTGATTGTCGATCATCGCCGCCAGCAGATTGTGCGCCGAGGTGATCGCATGGAAATCGCCGGTGAAATGCAGGTTGATGTCTTCCATCGGCACGACCTGCGCGTAACCGCCGCCGGCCGCTCCGCCCTTGACGCCGAAGCAGGGGCCGAGAGAAGCCTCGCGGATGCAGACGATGGCTTTCTTGCCGATCCGGTTCAGCCCGTCGCCGAGCCCGACGGTGGTCGTCGTCTTGCCCTCGCCCGCCGGTGTCGGATTGATCGCGGTGACGAGGATCAGCCTGCCGTCCTTCTTGCCCGCCTGCCCGGCGATGAACTCGGCGCTGACCTTTGCCTTGTCGTGACCGTAGGGAACGAGCTGTTCGACCGGAATGCCGAGTTTCGCCCCGATCTCGAATATCGGCTTTTTGGCCGCAGCACGCGCGATTTCGATATCGGATTTGATTGATGGCATGGATGTTCCCCGTCCCGGCCTTCCGCAGACGCGGAGGTACTTGTTCTCTCTTTATCGGGATAGCGAAATATCGGCGGGGTGTGAATAGCGCTGCGCCTTGCGGCCACCACGCTGGGGCGTTTGAGTGGCGGTCAACGATCGCGATCCTCGTCGCCTTCTATATCGGCCTGGTAGCGGCGCTCGCCGTCTATGCCGTTTCCTTCGGCTACAAGCTCCTGAGGATCGCCTCGGGTGTCTTCGCCCTCGACAAGGCGGAGATCAATTTAACGAAGCAGCCGCAGGAACGATCTCTGCCTCAGCTTTTCTGGGGCATCGAAGACTTTCCTTGGCATCGGGTCCACACAGGCGAGAACCGGGTTCGTCACCATAAGGGATGATACCATTGACAATGCCAAGTTCGAGCGCCTGAGAACGAGGTATAGTCTTTTGCTCAATCGAGGTCGCGAGCATCATCGTCTTGTAAGGCTCGGCATTGACGCCCATCTCGTCGAAATAGGCGAAGAATTTTGGATATTCAGCCTTCGCGGGTCTGACGAGACCGATATCGGAATATCCGACAAGCCGCGGCGTTCCGCTAATCAAGACTAGCGTACAGGTCGAAAGGCAGTATGCACCGCCAGCAGAAACCTCGCCATCGGTCGCCCCGCTTTTGGCAATGCTCGCCTTGCAACGCGGATCCAGCGTCGGGCAGTTGGGCAACCGCGTTCTGCCAATCGAGGTCTCCAGACCTGCAGCCCGGATAATACGCCCCATCGCGAAAGCCGCATCCATGTCTCCGCCATAGGACTGAAGGACGACCGGCAATTTTCTTCCGCCGAGCGCTTTCAAGATCGCCTCCAGCCGAGCCGGCGTATCCGGCGTGATGTCTCCATCCCCGGAAATCCACTGCGTGCACTCGTCCTGGCAATTGCCATGATACATCAGCAGAAAGTCCATCGGCCGGGTTTTCGGCAGAGTCTCGTTTGTGACTGCGACCGCAGCCTGCACAGAGGCCTTGGATACAGGCGTCTCCGCCGCCGCACGGCGATGACAAACGGCCTCGGCCGCTGCATCCGGAGCACAGAGCGGCATGCCAGGCCATTCGTTATAAGCCAACATGTCCGTCGTGAGACCGATTTCAAGTGCGTCTGCGGCCGGCACGATGTTGATGCGGTCAGGGGTGGCGCTCATCATCAGTCCAATCAAATCGGCGCTAACGCCCATTTCCTTCAGATAGGCCGTAAGAGCAGCAGTGGCCTTCTTGCCTAGCTTGGTGGAACTGCTGCTCCCCGCTGACTTTCGGCCCATCTCCTTGCGGGAGATTTCGGTCTTCTTGCCGTTCACCATCTTGTATTCGATGCGGTAGGAAACACGCACTTTGCTGTAGATTGTCGTGATCTGGTGAACGCCGATGAATGCCCATTGCGACGCGACCCGCGAGGTTCCGCCGGCAAACACCAGCGGACAAGCGGAAAAGCAGTATGCGCCATAGGAATAGGTATCACCAAGCGTGGGTTCATTCTTTGCGATAGCGGCATCGCAACGCATATCATCTTCTGGACAATCCTTCAGCCGTGTGCCGCCCACAGCCGTTTCAAGGCCGGCCTTGCGGATCATCCTGCCCATCGCATAAGCGGCGTCTACTTCACCACCTTCTGAAAGAAAGACGATCGGCATTTTTCGGTTGCCGATTGTCTTCAGAATTTTTTTGAGTTGCGCGGGCGTATCGGAGGTTATGCGTCCTTCTGCCGATATCCATTCCGGACAGTCATCCATGCACAGGAGGCTGCGCACGAGGATGAACCGCATCGGCGGCTGACCTTTCTGTTTCTTCTGCTCGGCAGCCTGCGAGGTTGCGGCACCGATCGACAAGCTCAATAGAAGAAAACCAAGTATTACCAATGAAAACATAAACTTCAGGATGACGGCAATTGCAAAGCGCACGATTAAATCGCCTCAGTTATACATGGTTTAGGCTTATCAATTGCATTGAAGGGCAGCAAGCGAGATTCCTACGCCAGTTCCCGTACCGACTTCTGCAGAAGTGATTCTCTCAGACGGCGACTTGCAGCTTGCAGGTACACATCAAGCAAGTAGAAGATGCCGCAGCGCTACATTTCCACCTCAGCACTCAACCAATGCGAGAACAACCGTGGCAAATTATTCACAATTTGAGTTAATCGACTTACACCAAATCAATTGGGACTAGCATCAAGCGGGTTTTCTGTGTTTGATAGCGGTAACATTAGGGCTGCCGGGGGCGTACAAATGTCTTACATGACTACCTCTGAAAGACAGTCATTGCTTTCTGCAGAGCTTGCCATTGCACGAACGCGCAGTCTGTTTGCGCAGGCGCTGGGCCGGGTTTCCGCAGCCTTCGGATTGTCGCATGCAACGCTGATGCACGCTCCCTCCCCGGAAGACCTCCTGTTGAAACCCCTGCTGATCGAGAGTTCGCTGCCGGCCGCCTATATCAGGGAATTCGACCGCGCCCACATGATGCGCGGCTGCCCTTTCGGCTTACGGCTGAGGGAATCCGCCGTCCCTCCGGTCTGGCACCTCAACGACGCTTTCAACGGTCAGGCCTTCCCCGCCGAACTGCATGCCCTGATGCTGCGCCATGCCATACCGGCAGGCGTTGCCATGCCGACCATTGCGGCCGACGGCCAGCGCCTGGTTTTCTGGTTCTGCGGCGAGCGCGCTGCACTTGGCCAGAGCGAGGTCAATGAGCTGGCAATGATCACTCTGCATGCACTCGATGCATACAATGCAGTCAAGCGCAACGAGGAATGCGCGTATAACGCGCTGTCGACCCGCGAACTAGAGGTTGTGCGCTGGACTGCCCAGGGCAAGACCTCGATCGAAATCGGCCAGATCCTGACTTTGTCGGACCACACGGTGAATGCCTATATGACGAACGCGATCAAAAAACTCGATTGCGTCAACCGCACCCAGTTGGTAGCTAAGGCAATTCGATTGAAGCTGATCAACTGAGGAATCGGAAGAGAGTCGGCACGTCGTCCAGTGATCTGGGGGAATCGTGTCTCTTCGTTTCGAACAGCCCATCATCGACAAGACCGAGCAATCCCGCGCCCACTTCGGCATCACCGATGCGGAAATCCTTCAGATGCTTGCTGCCTATCGCCTTTTTGGCTTCTGGCGCATCAACATCGAGACCGGACATTTCTTTGCGAGCGAGGATGTACACGAGATCTTCGACCTCCCCTACAGCAACGGCCCCGTCAATCTGACCGAGCTGATGTCGCGCATCCATGAGGAGGACCGCAGCCTGATCGCCCAGACATTCGAAGAGGCGAGCCGTCATGGCGTCGGCTTCCATTTCGTATACCGCGTCGACAGCCGGCTTGGCGGTTACAAGCTGGTGCGCAGCGTCGGCCGCTTTCGTGACGATGAAAGCGGCGGCGGCATCGTCGGCGTCACCTATGAATGCGTCGAGCGGCTGCGCGTCGTCGGTTTCGAGGACGATGCGAGACCCCGCTGACTCCACGGGGTTTACCGGTCGAGCACCGAACGGATTTCGACTAGGTTCGAGCGCACCCGGAGAATATAAAAGCCCATGGTGGCGAGATGGCTCGGCATGATCCAGCCGTCCTCGCGCCCGTTCGAAATGATCGCCGGCTGAATGCGCAACGCCGCTTGGAACTGCCGCATCGTGCTGCCCCAGACCGCTCCGAGATTGCGCTCCTGCACCACTTGCGAGAAATCCGCCTGCGCGGCGGCAAGGATGGCGTAATAGGCGTAGAGCTGGCCGTAGGCGAACCAGAACCGGTCGTCGGCGCGGGTATCGAACCAGCCGCGATTGTGGTTTTCCGAGCGCTCGGCGAGCATGTCGGACGTGCCGCCGAGATCGTTGGCAATGCGGTCGATGAACTGCATGAGGTTGTCGGCGCGGCCGTCGAAAATGACGCTGCACGTGGAAAGATCGGTGTTGAATTTGCGCAGGCTGCCGATCGCCGAACGGTAATAGGAGGGCGTCGGCGTCTTCGGCCCGAAGGGATTGAGCCCGAAATACCAGCTGTATTCGTCGAATTGCAGATTGCCGCGGGCGCTCTGCAGGTCGTTGTTGATGCCCGACGTGCCGCGCACGCGCCCGAGCGTATCGACGAGCTCTGCCGATGTCCGCCGAACCGCCTGATTGATGCCCCGCTGGAACGACGCCTTGTTGTCGAGGAAAGGCGTGTGATCCCAGTCGATTCCGAAAAAGCCCATTTTGTAGAGCAGCATGGAGGAGATCCATGCGTTCTGGTTGACGTTGAAGTCGGTCAGGTCGGCCGTGACGTCGATGATCGCCGAACGCTGGCAGGTCTTGGCTGCCGTGGCGTTGCTTCCCTCGGCGACCGGCATTTCCTGTCCCGCGGCAACCTTGCGTTCGGCAAGCCGGTATTGGTCGACGAAGGCGGTGTTGAAATTCGACCAGGCCTGCGTCTGCCAGAAGAAATAGCCGTAGAGCACGACGAAGAGCGCCACGAACGCGATCACCGGCAGCCGGATCATCCAACTCCGGCGCTGATACCAGCCATGCGCGGCAAGAATGGGCCAGAAGGCCCAGGCGAAAAACAGGCGGACCCAGCGACCGATCGTCTGGCCGATCAGCCTGAAAAAACCGGCTATCCGGTCAAGCATCGTCGTCTCCTGTCAGGCGAGGCGAACATCAGGACATTGCGGCCCCGTCGCATCCACATATGCGCTCGATCGGCCGAGCACAACACGAGCCCTCCGATTTTTCGCAAGGGCGCCTTGCGGAAAAGAGGTGCTGACGACGTCTTGCGGCTCAGGAACGCAGGAAAGGCAGGCTGAACCGGAAGGACCTGCGCGCCGTATCGATCAGAGGGGCTCCCGATTTGTCCGGCGCCGGCTCGGCATAGGTCGGAAACCTGCCGGTAAATTCCAGATCGGCGCGGCTCTTGCGCCGCTCCAGATCCTGGGCGACCAGCATGCCCTTTTCGAACAGCCTGATTGGCGCGGCGATATCAGGAAAGAGTTCCGGCCTGATCCGCATCTTCATGCCGGGCCGGTCGGTATCGACCTGCGCCTGATAGATGATCAGCCGCTCCTCGACGTCGATCATCAGCTTGCGCAGCAGCACGCTACAAGCGGCGATCCGGCCATTCAGCGAATCGACAAAGGTCTGGAACAGGCCGATGAAACGCTCGCGCCGCTGGCTGTCGTCGCGCATCTCGTGCTCCCCGGCGGAAATCTGCTCGGCCTCCGCCTTCAGCGCCCGCCGCTCCGCCTCCATCTGCTCCCAATGCGCCCTGCTGCCGTAGACGCCGATACGGCCCTGCGTCGTCAGCGCCTTGGCATTGAGTTCCTTCATCTTCAGGCGGGCAATATCGATGGAATCGACCAGTCGGCGCCGTTGCTCGACGATGTCGATGAGACCGCGTTCGGCGGCCCTGTGCCGTTCGATGATCGAAGCGCGCTGGCCGGCAATCAGTCTGGCGAGCGCGTCCGATTTCGTCAGAAGTTCGAGCAACCGTTCGATGACGGGGGCCTCGCGCACACGTTCGGTATACATGCGCCACATCCGCTGGCGCGACGTCCAGCCGGCCATCTTTTCGCGCAGCGTCAGCCCCCGAAAACTGTCGAGATCGGCCGAAACCTCCGCCGTCAGCCGGTCGAGGGAAAAGACCAGCTCCGCCTGCAGGGCGTCAAGCGCGGAAGCATCGGCGATATGGGCCTGGAAACGAGAATTCTGTTCGAGGAAGACCTCGTCGGCCGAACGTGCCTCATCGGCGCTGAAGGCGCTGATTGCGGCCACGCAATAGTCTCCGTCGGCCGCAATCCTCTCGGCAAGGATGCCTGCAGCTTCGTATTGGCTGTCGAATGGCGGAGGTTTACGCACCAGGCCTCTCCAGGGAATCTCGTGCTTCTCAAGCTAGAGCATGGTGCCGAAAAGTGTGAGCGGTTTTCCGTCCGGAATTGCTTAAAATCGAAAGCATGTTGCTTGCGGCGCCAAAGAAAGCAGGCCGCATCCCGGCTTCAGACCGGCTCGGCGATCCAAGCCCCGTTCATCGCTTCATCCCAATGCCTGCGACAGAGCGAGACATATTTCTCATTGCCGCCGACTTCGATCTGCGCGCCTTCGTGCAACACCTTCCCCTCCGCGTCGAGCCGCACCACCATCGTCGCCTTGCGCCCGCAATGGCAGATCGTGCGCACCTCGCGCATTTCGTCGGCGATCGCCAACAGTTCCTGCGAGGCCGGAAACAACTTGCCCTGGAAATCGGTTCTCAGCCCGTAGACCATCACAGGAATGCCGAGCCTGTCGACGACGCGGGCAAGCTGCCAGACCTGGACAGGCGTCATGAAATGCGCCTCGTCGACGAAGATGCAGGCAATCGGCGCGCCTTCACCGCTCAGCGTCCCGATCAGCCGGAACAGGTCCTCGTGCGGTTCGAAGGGAATGGCGCTCGCCTCCAGCCCGATCCGCGAGCCGATGACGCCCCGGCCGGTGCGCTCGTCGAAGGCAGCGATCAGCTGCACCGTGCGCATACCGCGCTCCTGATAATTGTAGGAGGCCTGCAGCAGCATCGTCGACTTGCCGGCATTCATAGTCGAGTAGTTGAAATAGAGTTTTGCCATCCGATCTCTCCTTGATCGGCTTATTGAAAGCTCACAATGGCAAAGAAAAGCCCTGCAACAGTGATAATCACAGGAATCCCGCTCAAAAACTGCTGAAAGCCCCAAAAACAATATAGTTCCAAAAATCTGCCCGACGTCGCAATCGCATGGGTCGATACGACGCAAACGCACTGAGGTCGCTTGTCAAACTCGGCTATTGGTGGTTGGCTTGGGAACTTAAAGACTGGGAGTCTAAAATGAAAACAACAAGCACGTTCAAATTCGTCACTGCCACTGCCATCGCCACACTCTCCGTTGCGACCGCTGCCTTCGCCGCGGATCCCGACAGCTGCTCCACCGTACATTTCTCGGACGTCGGCTGGACTGACATTACCGCCACCACCGCTACTGCCTCCGTCGTCCTGAAGAGCATCGGCTATCAGACCGACATCAAGGTCCTCTCGGTACCGGTCACCTATACCTCGCTGAAGAACAAGGACATCGACATCTTCCTCGGCAACTGGATGCCGACGCAAGAAAAGGACGTCCGCCCCTATCTCGACGACAAGTCGGTCGAATCCTTCGGCCCCAACCTCGTCGGCGCCAAGTACACGCTCGCCACCAACGCCAAGGGTGCGGAACTCGGCATCAAGGACTTCAAGGATATCGCCGCCCACAAGGACGATCTCGACGGCAAGATCTACGGCATCGAGCCCGGCAATGACGGCAACCGCCTCGTCATGGATCTGATCGAAAAGAACACCTTCGGCATGAAGGATCTGGAAGTCGTCGAATCCTCGGAACAGGGTATGCTGGCGCAAGTCGCTCGCGCCGAAAAAGCAGGCAAGCCCGTCGTCTTCCTCGGCTGGGAACCCCATCCGATGAACACCAATTTCAAGCTGACCTACCTCACAGGCGGTGACGACGTCTTCGGTCCGGACTTCGGCGGCGCCAAGGTCTACACCAATGTTCGCGCCGGCTATCTCGGCGAATGCCCGAATGTCGGCGCGATGCTGAAGAACCTGACATTCTCCCTCGATATGGAGAATAAGATCATGGGCAAGATCCTCGACGACGGCAAGGAGCCGGAAGCTGCGGCGACCGAATGGCTGAAGGCCAACCCCTCAGCCCTCGACCCCTGGCTTGCAGGCGTCAAGACTCGCGACGGCAAGGGCGACGCTCTGGCGGCTGCCAAGACCGGCCTCGGCCTTTGATGATATGACGGGGCGGCTCGCCGCCCCGTTTCATTTTTGTCCGATTGTTGATTTTTTTGGATAGGCGCGCCCCTTGAATTGGATCACCGAGGCTAAGATTCCCATTGGCTCATGGGCCAAATCCTTCGTGGACTGGCTGACATCGAACGGCGAGTGGTTCTTCAACCAGCTCGCCTTCCTGCTGTCGAGCGCCATAGACGGCCTGCTCTTCGTGCTGCAGAAGCCCCACCCGCTGATCGTCATCGCTGCCATCACCGCCCTTGCCTTCTGGCTGCGCCGGTCGATCGCAGTCACGCTGTTCACCTGTCTTGGGCTCCTGCTCATCGTGAACCAGGGTTATTGGAAGGAGACGACGGAGACGCTCGCCCTCGTGCTCGCCGCCACCTTTGTCTGCATGGTGATCGGCATTCCCTTCGGCATTGCCGCCGCCCGCCGCCCTTGGGTCTATGCCGCCATGCGCCCGGTGCTCGATCTGATGCAGACCATTCCGACATTCGTCTACCTGATTCCGGCGCTGATCCTGTTCGGCCTCGGCATGGTTCCGGGCCTGATCGCGACCGTCATCTTCGCCATCCCCGCCCCCATCCGGCTGACACGCCTCGGCATCATCTCGACGCCGCCGTCCCTCGTCGAAGCCGCCGTTGCTTTTGGCGCAACGCCGATCCAGGTGCTGCGCAAGATCGAACTTCCCTTTGCCATGCCGCAGATCATGGCGGGCCTCACCCAGACCATCATGCTGTCACTGTCGATGGTGGTCATCGCCGCCCTCGTTGGGGCGCCCGGGCTTGGCGTGCCGGTCGTGCGCGCGCTGAACACCGTCAATATCGCCAAGGGCTTCGAAGCCGGTTTCTGTATCGTCATCTTGGCGATCATTCTCGACCGCATATTCCGCACGGCGGGTGAAGGAGGCGGCGCATGACCGCGGTAAGCTTCAAGGATGTCAGCATCATCTTCGGCGACCGGCCGGAAACAGCGCTTGCCATGGTCGACCAGGGCAAAACACGTGACGAAATCGGCGCCGCCACCGGCTTGGTGCTCGGCGTCGCCAATGCCTCGCTGACCATCGAAGAAGGCGAAATCCTGGTGCTGATGGGCCTTTCCGGCTCTGGCAAGTCGACGCTGCTGCGCGCCGTCAACGGCCTCGCCCCCGTCGTGCGCGGTGACGTCTCGGTCTCGACCTCCAATGGTCCGGTCAACCCTTACAGATGCAACGCCAAGGCGCTGCGGGAGCTGCGCACCCACACCGTCTCCATGGTGTTCCAGCAATTCGCTCTTCTGCCCTGGCGCACCGTCGCCGAGAATGTCGGCTTCGGCCTCGAACTCGCCGGCATGCCGGAGGCCGAACGCAAGCGGCGCGTCGGTGAACAGCTCGAGCTCGTCAACCTGACGAAATGGGCCGACCGCAAGGTCAACGAACTCTCAGGCGGCATGCAGCAGCGCGTCGGTCTTGCCCGCGCCTTTGCCACCGGCGCCCCGATCTTGCTGATGGACGAGCCTTTCTCGGCGCTCGATCCCCTGATCCGCACCCGCCTGCAAGACGAGCTCCTGGAGTTCCAGCGGCGGCTGAAGAAGACCATCCTCTTCGTCAGCCACGATCTCGACGAGGCCTTCCGCATCGGCAACCGCATCGCCATCATGGAGGGCGGCCATATCATCCAATGCGGAACGCCGCACGACATCGTCAAGAACCCCGCCGACCAGTATGTCGCCGATTTCGTGCAGCATCTCAACCCGATCAGCATGCTGACGGCGGCCGACGTGATGCAACCCGGTCTCGGTCAGACGGCCGCCGGCATGAGCGTCAGCGCCACGGCCCGTGCCGCTACCCCGCTCGTCGATATCCTCGATGCCCTTGCCCGCCAGCCCGGCAGCATCGGCATCGTCGAGAACGGCACGATCGTCGGCACCGTCTCGGCCCAGGATATCGTTGCCGGCCTCACCCGCCATCGCCGCAAGCAGGACGCTTGATGTTTTCAATCCGCTTTGCCACAAAGCGGATATGAAAGATCAACCCTCGCCCATACGCGAAACCGACGACGATGCCCGCAAGCTTGCGCGCGTGCTTCTGCGCTCCGCGCGGCACGCGGCGATTGCCGTTCTCGACCCCGAGACCGGCTTCCCCTTCGCCAGCCGCGTGCTGGTCGCGACCGATATTGACGGCACCCCCGTCATCCTCGTTTCGAAACTGTCGGCCCATACCAGGGCGCTTGCCAAGGACCCGCGCGCCTCACTCCTGACCGGCGAGCCGGGCAAGGGCGATCCGCTCGCCCACCCTCGCCTGACAACCCAATGCCTGGCTGAACCCGTCGAGCGCGGCAATGCGTTCTACGAGCGCATCCGCACGCGTTTTCTCGCTCGCCACGCCAAGGCGAAGCTTTATCTCGACTTTCCTGATTTCCTGTTCTTCCGTCTCAAGCCGAAACGGGCCAGCTTCAATGGCGGCTTCGGCCGCGCCTACCTGCTCGACGCAAACGATCTCATAATCCAGTCGTCCGCGAATGAAGAAGTCGCCGCCGGGGCGGCAGAAGCAGTGCGAGATTTAGTAGCGCGCTACCCCGATGTGACCGAGACCCTCGCTATCAGGCTAAAGGCGCCGGAATCGGCTTCTTGGCGCATTTGTGGTATCGATCCCTCAGGTTTCGACATGATTTCCGGCGATTATCTGCTGCGATACGAATTCGAAACCCTCATAGGGGATGCCGATCACATTTGTTCAAACATATCTAAAATAGCATACTCGATACCTTAAATTTAGGTATATACAATCTTCGACCTCAGTTGCTAGTTTCTGGCGTCGGTCAAAATCCCGACTGGCGGCCAGTGCCCACATGAATGATGTACGTTTCGCATTAGGAAGATAACAATATGGACACCACGGATTTGGCCGATCACACCAATGTGGCGGCAGCGTTATTATCGGCCATGGCCAACCCGAAGAGATTGCTGATCCTGTGTAGCCTCGTGAAGGGCGAAGTGGCCGTCGGCGTGCTTGCAACGCAGGTCGGCCTCAGCCAGTCGGCTCTTTCCCAGCACCTGTCGAAACTGCGCGCTCAAAAGCTGGTCAAGACCCGCCGAGACGCACAAACCATTTATTATTCGAGCACCTCCGAGCCGGTGATGAAGATCCTGGCGACGCTCGAAGACATCTATCTCGTGCAGAATCGGAACAGATCCGCCGCTTGATGATAGCGCTGACATGAATGTCGGCCGATGTCGTGGCGTAAGGGGATGTTCCCGGAGACGCGACAACGATATTTCAGCACCTGAACCTTATGGCACGACCGGCAAACCTTGCGATTTGCCGGTCGTGCCTTTTTAACTTCGCCTGTCGGCCCCGAGCTATTCCCAGATTGATTGGAGCAACTCGAACCTCCCGCCCCGGTGGCTCTCGGGCGTTTTCCCCGTTGACGCCTCGGGAAGCCCTGATAATTTGACCGGGCAGTCAAAATTTGGGCGTGAAGCCCCGGAAAGGGCCGTCAGCGGCCAGGAGAACAGATGTCCAATCGCCTCAATGCACCGAACGATCTCCGCGCCTTCTGGATGCCGTTCACGGCAAATCGCCAGTTCAAGAAGGAGCCGCGCATGTTCGTCGGCGCCAAGGACATGTATTATACGACCCATGACGGCCGTCAGGTGCTGGACGGCACTGCCGGCCTCTGGTGCGTCAACGCCGGCCACTGCCGCCCGAAGATCACCGAGGCGATCCGTGAGCAGGCCGGCGAGCTCGATTACGCCCCGGCCTTCCAGCTCGGCCACCCTAAGGCCTTCGAACTGGCAAACCGCCTGGTCGACATTGCTCCCGAAGGCCTGAACCACGTTCTCTACACCAATTCCGGATCCGAATCCGTCGAGACGGCGCTCAAGGTGGCGCTCGCCTATCACCGCGTGAAGGGCAATGGGTCTCGCTTCCGCCTGATCGGCCGCGAGCGCGGCTATCACGGCGTCAACTTCGGCGGCATTTCCGTCGGCGGCATCGTCAGCAATCGCAAGATGTTCGGCACGCTGCTGACCGGCGTCGATCACATGCCGCATACCCACCAGCCCGGCAAGAACAACTTCACCCGCGGCGAGCCCGAGCATGGCGGCGACATCGCCACTGAGCTCGAGCGTATCGTCACCCTGCATGATGCCTCCACCGTTGCCGCCGTCATCGTCGAGCCGGTGGCCGGGTCCACCGGCGTCCTGATCCCGCCGAAGGGCTACCTGCAGAAGCTGCGCGAGATCTGCACCAAACACGGCATCCTTCTGATCTTCGACGAGGTCATCACCGGCTTCGGCCGCCTCGGCGCGCCCTTCGCCGCGCAATATTACGACGTCAAGCCCGACATGATCACCGCAGCCAAGGGACTGACCAATGGCGTCATTCCGATGGGCGCCGTCTTCGTCACCTCCGAAATCCATGATGCCTTCATGAACGGTCCGGAGCATATGATCGAGTTCTTCCACGGCTACACCTATTCCGGCAACCCGATCGCCTCCGCCGCCGCCCTCGCCACGCTCGACACCTACAAGGAAGAGGGGCTGCTAACACGCGCCGCCGAGCTTTCCGATTACTGGGCCGACGCGCTGCATTCACTGAAGGACTGCCCCAATGTCATCGACATCAGGAACACCGGCCTGATCGGCGCGATCGAACTCGATCCGATCGCTGGCGAGCCGACCAAGCGGGCCTTCACCGCTTTCCTGAAAGCCTATGAAACCGGCCTGCTGATCCGCACCACCGGCGATATCATCGCACTCTCTCCGCCGCTGATCATCGAGAAGCACCACATCGATGAACTCTTCGGCAAGCTGCGGACCATCCTGCAGAACAATATCTGAGAAAGTTCTCAAGCTTTCGGCATCATCGCCTGCGGCGGGCGCAAGTCCACGCAGGCCTTTTTTGATGGATCCACCTCAGGTCACGGCGGCGACCGACAGGCAGAGGGCGAATTTCTTCAGAAGCCGGCGATCGAAATGCCCTTCGTTACCAAGCATCCATTTCAGTGCCTGGCTGGCGCTCCATGGCGCCCTGTAGGGTCGCACCGAGGTGACGGCGTCATAGACGTCGCAAATCGCCGCAAGGCGCGCATGGAAGCTGACCTGCGTCTCGGAAAGTTTGCGGGGATAACCCTTGCCGTCGATCCGCTCATGATGGTTGAGACAAACGTCGAGAACGATCTCCGGCATGCCTTCCTGACGCGACAGGATTGCGTGTCCCTTTTCCGGATGGTCGCGGATCATCTTGATCTCGTCTTCGTCCAGGCGTCCTTCCTTGTTGAGCACCTCGAGCGGAATTTCGAGCTTGCCGACGTCGTGCAGCAATCCTGCTGTGCCGAGCATCTGCACGGTTGTCTCGTCAAGTCCGAGATGGCGGCTGAAAAGGATCATCAGCGCACTCACAGAAATGGAATGCAGGAACGTCACCTCGTCCCTGGATTTCAGGCGCGTAACGCTTAGGAAGACGGTCGGGTTCTGATCGATCGACTTGGAGACCGAGGAAATCACCGGCGCCACCTGATCGACGCTGATCCCATCGCCATGCTGCAACCGACCGAAAACGTTCTCCAGCACCTGCACGGATTTCTGAATCGTCTCGTGTGCGGCCTTGGTGTCGATCTCGATATTGCCAGTTGGCAGGCCATCAATATCGACGCCCCTGCTGGTATTGATGACTACGCCTGGAATGCCACTCTTGCGAAGAGTCAGGGCATCCATTTCACGGCGCAGGAGAAATCTTCTCTTGGACAGAAGAGGATCTTGCCACACACCCTCGATCGCCTCGACAAACATTCCGGTGCGCACCTGTCTGGCTTCGATACGCTTGAGCATGCAGATCTCTGTTCCTGAAATATCTCTCTGTTTATCGTCGACCGTTTTTGCATCGCAGCAATATATGCACGAACAATGATTCTACTCTGATTGGTAGAATCAAATGTTAATCTCAAACAAAATTGAAGTTCCAGATACGAGAGAACATCCGCTCATCCCTTATATGGGCTCCCCGAGCCTCCTCCGAAAAGCGGAAGACAGGGCCGGATCGAACGATTTTCGACGAAACCGTGCCGCCCTGCCTCGATTTTCGTTTCATTTTGTTATCATCTTGCGGAATCTCACCAAAATTCTTAGAAATCTTGCCGTTGCATCCATCCGAGCCAAATATGGCCGGAGGACGTATTGATCGCGCCGAAATCGATCGTCCTTGGCACAGCCTAGCGCTGTTGAACGATCCGGAAAGCCGGCGTAGCACCTCATCGCGGGTCAATGACCCCATCCAAGGAGACAGACTATGACCCTCAAGACATTGACGGCGACCCTCGTTGCGTCGCTCGCCTTTGCACCGCTTGCTCACGCCGATATCACCATCGGCCTGATTGCGCCGCTGACCGGTCCCGTCGCCGCCTATGGCGACCAGGTAAAGAACGGCGCTCAGACCGCCGTCGACGAGATCAACAAGAAGGGCGGCATTCTCGGCCAGAAGGTTATCCTCGAATTGGCCGACGATGCCGGCGAACCCAAGCAGGGTGTTTCCGCCGCCAACAAGGTCGTCGCCGACGGCATTCGCTTCGTCGTCGGCCCGGTCACCTCGGGTGTCGCCATTCCGGTGTCGGACGTGCTGGCTGAAAACGGCGTGCTGATGGTCACTCCGACTGCGACGGCCCCCGACCTGACCAAGCGCGGTCTTACCAACGTGCTGCGCACCTGCGGGCGCGACGACCAGCAGGCCGAAGTTGCCGCCAAATACGTGCTGAAGAATTTCAAGGACAAGCGCGTCGCCATCGTCAACGACAAGGGCGCCTACGGCAAAGGCCTCGCCGACGCCTTCAAGGCGACGCTGAACGCCGGCGGCATCACCGAAGTCGTCAACGACGCGATCACCCCTGGTGACAAGGACTTCAGCGCGCTCACCACCCGCATCAAGTCGGAGAAAGCCGACGTCGTCTATTTCGGCGGTTACCACCCCGAAGGCGGCCTGCTCGCCCGCCAGCTGCATGACCTCGCCGCCAACGCCACGATCATCGGTGGCGACGGCCTCTCCAACACCGAATTCTGGGCAATCGGCACGGATGCCGCCGCCGGCACCGTCTTCACCAACGCCTCGGACGCAACGAAGAGCCCGGATTCCAAGGCCGCAGCCGAGGCGCTCGCTGCCAAGAACATCCCGGCCGAAGCCTTCACGCTCAACGCCTATGCCGCTGTCGAAGTGCTGAAGGCCGGCATCGAGAAGGCCGGCAGCGCCGAGGATGGTGCAGCCGTCGCGGCCGCTCTGAAGGACGGCAAGGAGATCCCGACCGCTATCGGAAAGGTCACCTATGGCGAAACCGGCGACCTGACCTCGCAAAGCTTCTCGCTCTACAAGTGGGAAGGCGGCAAGATCGTTTCCGCCGAGTAAGCCACGACATCGAGACAGCGACCGGGCGCCACCACGGCGCCCGGTTTTGTTTGCAGGCATCGCATGTCGCCGCAGATCGGCTATAACTTCGGAATCGGTTGCAATGTGAGCAATGCCATGACCAGCAGACTTGAGCGTTTCATCGACCAGGGCGTCGGCCGCATGCCGGCCGATATCGTGCTGAAGGGTGGGCACTTCTTCGATCTCGTCACCGGCGAACTCGTCCAGTCGGACATCGCCATCGGCGGCGATCGCATCGTCGGCACTTCGGGCAATTATCAGGGTGAAACCGAGATCGACATATCGGGAAAAACAGTCGTTCCCGGCTTCATCGACACGCATCTGCACATCGAATCTTCGCTCGTCACACCGCATGAATTCGACCGCTGCGTTCTGCCCTACGGCGTCACCACCGCGATCTGCGATCCGCACGAAATCGCCAATGTGCTCGGCGCAGCCGGCATCGAGTTCTTTCTCCAATCCGCGCTCGAGACGATCATGGACATCCGCGTCCAGCTCTCCTCCTGCGTTCCGGCAACCCATCTCGAAACCTCCGGCGCCGATCTGCCGATCGAGCGCCTCCTGCCCTTCCGCCACCATCCGAAGGTCATCGGCCTTGCCGAATTCATGAATTTCCCCGGCGTGATCCACAAGGATCCCGTCTGCATGGCCAAGCTCGACGCCTTCCAGGGCGGCCACATCGACGGTCACGCGCCGCTGCTGACCGGCAACGACCTCAACGGTTACCTCTCGGCTGGCATCCGCACCGAGCATGAATGCACGACCGCCACCGAGGCGCTGGAAAAGATCCGCAAAGGCATGCATATCCTCGTGCGCGAGGGCTCGGTATCCAAGGATCTTGCCGCGCTGATGCCCATTATCACCGAGCGGCTTTCACCCTTCCTGGCGCTCTGCACCGACGATCGCAATCCGCTCGATATCGCCGAACAGGGCCATCTCGATCACATGATCCGCACGGCGATCGCAAGCGGCGTCGAGCCCTTGGCGATCTACCGCGCCGCCTCGATCTCGGCCGCCCGCGCCTTCGGCCTCAGGGACCGGGGCCTGGTCGCGCCGGGCTGGCGCGCCGACCTGGTGGTACTCGAGAGCCTGGAAGATTGCCGTGCCGACATGGTCTTTTCCGCCGGTCGCCGCGTCACCGATGCGCTCTTTTCCTCACGCAGACCGGTTGCACCGATCGGCCTCGACAGCGTCAAGGCCCGGCCCGTCAACGCCGCCCATTTCGGCGTGCCGGTCGCCGAGGGCGAAACGCCAGTTATCGGCGTCATGCCGGGCAAGATCATCACCGAGCATCGCCGCTACCGCCTGCCCGTCAGGGGCAACGAGACGGCGGTCGACCTTGCCAACGACATCATCAAGGTCGCCGTCATCGAGCGCCATGGCAAGAACGGCAACCACGCCAACGGCTTCGTCCAGGGCTTTGGCCTGAAGAAAGGCGCGATCGCCTCCACCGTCGGCCATGACAGCCACAATATCTGCGTCGTCGGCGTCAGCGAGGAAGACATGGCGCATGCCGCAAACCGCCTCGGCGAGATCAAGGGCGGCTTCGTCGTTGTCGAAGATGGCAAGGTTACCGGCGAAATCGCCCTGCCCATCGCCGGCCTGATGAGCCTCGAGCCCTATGAAACGGTCCGCGATACGCTGCACCATCTGCGTAAGGCCGCCTTCGCTCTCGGCGCCACGTTGGAGGAACCCTTCCTCCAACTCGCCTTCCTGCCGCTGCCGGTCATCCCGCACCTGAAGATCTCTGACCGCGGCATGGTGGATGTGGACAAGTTCGCACTGATCGGGTGATACAACTGATATGGCATACGAGATTTCGTGAGAGCGGATATCCAAATCTCAAACCGCGTGATGCCTCGTCGTCAGTTCAAGCCCGATCTCCTGCGCGGCGATAGCGTGGACATCAGACCCGCGCACAGAACCCGTCCAGCGCCGCAAGCTTCACCAGCCCCGAAGCCGACACCGGTTCAAAGCCCGGCATCTCAAGCGGTTCGCCCAGCACCAAGCCCCCAGGCAGGCGGAATTCCGCTGGCTTGCGCGTCAGGTTGAAAACGAAGAGCAGTTTTTCCCCGTCCTTTTCGCGGGTGAAGACGAGCAGATCCTGGTTGGTGCCGATGAAGGTCATCTCGCCGTCGATCAGCGCCGCGTGTTTTTTTCGGAATGCGAGCGTCTTGCGGTAGTGATGCAGCACCGAGCTGTCGTTCCCCTCCTGCGTATCCACGGAAAGTGCCGCCTGCTCGTAAGGCACCGGCAACCAGCTCTTTTCTGCAGACGTGAAGCCCGCATGCGCCTTGCCGGCCTCCCAGGGCATCGGTGTGCGGCATCCGTCGCGGCCTTTGAAGGCCGGCCAGAAGCGGATGCCGTAGGGATCACGCAGATCCTCGAAGGCGAGCTCCGCCTCCGGCAGACCGAGCTCCTCGCCCTGGTAGAGGCAGATCGAGCCGCGCAACGCCGCAAGCACCGAGATCGCCAGCTTGGCGATGACGGGCCGCTCATCGGCCGTCAGCGCAAAGCGGCTGACATGGCGCATGACGTCGTGGTTTGAAAAAGCCCAGCAGACCCAGCCGTCGGTCACTGACTTCTGGAAAGCCTCGACGCAGCCGCGAATATGCTCGGCGGTGAAATCCGGTCCCAAGAGGTCGAATGTGTAGCACATATGCAGCTTATCGCCGCCGCTGGTATAGGCGGCCACCGTCTTCAGCGAACGCCCGCCGTCGCCGACTTCACCGACGGTCGTACGATCCTCGTATTGGTCAAGCAGCAACCGGAAGCGTTTGAGGAAATCGACGTTTTCCGGTTGCGTCTTGTCGTAGAGGTGGTTTTGCATGCCATAGGGATTGCTGTCGGGCGCATCGAGGCCGGCATGATCCTCATCAGGCTCATGCGGCGGATTGCTTCTGAGCTGCTTGTCGCAGAAATAATAGTTGACGGTATCCAGCCGGAAGCCGTCGACGCCGCGGTCGAGCCAGAACTTCACCGTCTCCAGCACCGCATCCTGCACGGACTTGCTGTGGAAATTCAGGTCCGGCTGCGAGGTCAGAAAATTGTGCTGGTAATATTGCCGGCGCACGCCGTCCCACTCCCAGCCCGGCCCGCCGAAGATCGACAGCCAGTTATTCGGCGCCGTGCCATCCGGCTTCGGGTCGGCCCAGACATACCAGTCCGCCCTGGGATTGGTCCGGCTTGTCCGGCTCTCGACGAACCACGGATGCCGGTCGGACGTGTGCGAGATTACCTGATCGATGACGACCTTGATGCCGAGCCCGTGCGCCTCGGCCATCATCTCGTCGAAATCGGCGAGCGTCCCAAAGATCGGGTCGACATCGCAATAATCGGAAACGTCATAACCCATGTCGGCCATCGGCGACTTGAAGAAGGGCGAAAGCCAGATCGCGTCGACGCCGAGGCTGGCAATATGCGGCAGCCGGCGGGTGATCCCCTTGAGGTCGCCGAGCCCGTCGCTGTTGGTGTCCTGAAACGAGCGCGGGTATACCTGATAGATCACCGCGCCGCGCCACCAGTCCGCACTCCCGCCTGCTTGCAATGCCATCGACTAAATCTCCTGCCTCGTCTGCGCCGCCACACTAAAGCGGACGGGGCAAAAGACAACCAGGGTGGGGCCTTAATGGAGGCGGTTAGGAGGGCAGCGACGCGTCGTCGCGATCCGACAAGGAGGAGACGCATATAGGCTTATCCACAACCCGTTTCCAGCGTCCGGATTTGGGGTTGCAACGCGATTCCTTTGCGATAAGGTGCGCGCTGACCTGCACGTAAGAGGTCAAACGTCGGGAACAGATGTCTAATAAAGGCGCAAAGCCTAGAAAGGTGGACCCACCATGAACCAGTTCACGAAAAAATTTCTCGCCTCTGCAATGCTTGGCACATTGCTGGCGTTTTCGGCGCATGCCGCCACACTGAATATTCACAATGGTGGCGACCCGCAGTCGCTCGATCCGCAGAAGCTTTCCGGAGACTGGGAAAATCGTATCGCCGGCGACATCTTCGAAGGTCTGGTCACCGAGGACGCCAAGGATAATCCGGTCCCCGGCCAGGCAGAAAGCTGGACGATTTCGCCTGATGGCAAGGTTTACACCTTCAAACTTCGCGACGGCATCAAGTGGTCCGATGGCCAGCCGGTAACGGCGGGAGACTTCGTCTTCGCCTTCCAGCGCCTCGTCGACCCGAAGAACGCCGCCGATTATGCCTATCTGCAGTTCACCATCAAGAATGCCGAAAAGATCAACAAGGGTGAGATCACCGATCTCAACGAGCTCGGCGTCAAGGCGATCGATGACAAGACACTCGAAATCACCCTTGAAAATCCGACCCCCTATTTCCTCAATGCCCTGATGCATTACACCGCCTATCCGCTGCCCAAGCACGTCGTCGAGGCGAAGGGGCAGGATTGGGTCAAGATCGGCAACATCGTTACTAACGGTCCGTATAAGCCGGTCGAATGGGTTCCGGGCTCGCATGTCACCACGGTCAAGAACGACCAGTGGTACGGCGCCAAGGACCTGAAGATCGACGGCGCGAAGTTCTTCGTGCTCGAAGACCAGGAAGCCGCGCTGAAACGCTACCGCGCCGGCGAATTCGATATCCTCACCGACTTCCCGACCGACCAGTACGAGTGGATGAAAAAGAACCTGCCTGGCCAGGCGCATGTGGCGCCCTTCTCCGGCCTCTACTACTACGTCATCAATTCGACCAAGCCGCCCTTCGCCGACAAGCGCGTGCGCCAGGCTCTCTCCATGGCGATCAACCGCGAAGTCATCGGCCCGCAGATTCTCGGCACCGGCGAACTGCCGGCCTATTCCTGGGTTCCGCCGGGTACCGCAAACTACGGCGAACCGGCCTACGTCTCCTGGAAGGACCTTCCTTATAAGGACAAGGTCGAAGAAGCCAAGAAGCTGCTGAAGGAAGCCGGTTTCGGCCCGGATCATCCGCTGACTGCCGAGCTCAAATACAACACCAACGACAACCACAAACGCATCGCCGTTGCGATCGCCTCGATGTGGAAGCCGCTCGGCGTCAATGTCGAACTCGTCAATGCCGAGACCAAGGTGCACTATGACCAGTTGCAGCGCGGCGAGGTGCAGATCGGCCGCGCTGGCTGGCTCGCCGATTACAACGATCCGGACAATTTCCTGAATCTCCTGGTCACAGGCGTCCAGATGAACTACGGCCGCTGGTCCAATCCCGAGTACGACAAGTTGATCAAGGACGGCAACGCCGAGACGGATCTGAAAAAGCGCGCCGAAATCTTCAAGAAGGCCGAGCAGCTGGCGCTGGATGATTCCGCCGCCCTGCCGATCTACTACTACGTTTCGAAGAACGTCGTTTCTCCGAAGATCGAAGGCTTCGTCGACAACATCCAGGACATCCACCGCACCCGTTGGCTGTCGATGAAAGAGTAAGGGAAAACGGTCCTTCTCGCGCACTGCTGGAAGGACCGGCCCACGACCATGATCAAATACGCCCTCCGTCGATTGCTTTCGACGATCCCCGTTCTGTGGATCGCCGTCACAGCCTGCTTTTTCGTTTTGCGCCTTGCCCCCGGCGGCCCGTTCGATGGCGAAAGGCCATTGCCGCCGGTGATCCTGAAGAACCTCGCGATCCACTACAATCTCGACAAGCCGTTGATTCAGCAGTACCTGATCTATGTCGGTGACCTGCTCCGGGGCGATCTCGGCCCCTCCTTCGCCAGCGAGGATTTTACCGTCGCACAGCAGATCATGATCGGTCTGCCCTACACCTTCACCATCGGCACGGCCGCCTTCGTGCTCGCCATCATCATCGGCGTCGCCGTTGGCTGTCTTGGGGCGCTCTACCAGAACAAGACGCCGGATTACATTCTCGGTGCTCTCATCCTGGTCGGCGTCGTGCTGCCGAACTTCCTGATCGCGCCGATCCTGCAGCTTATCTTCGGCATCCATCTCGCCTGGTTTCCGGTCGGCGGCTGGGGTGACGGCTCGATCAAATACCTGGTCCTGCCGATCGTCGTTCTGGCTCTGCCGCATGCAGGCCGCATCTCGCGCATCACCCGTGGCTCGATGATCGAGGTGATGAACCAGAACTTCATCCGAACAGCCAAGGCCAAGGGCATCGGCCCGCGGCTGACGGTAATGCGTCATGCGCTGAAACCGGCGTTGATGCCTGTCGTCTCCTATCTCGGGCCGGCGGCAAGCTATCTTCTCACTGGTTCGCTCGTTGTCGAAAGCATCTTCGGATTGCCCGGCATCGGCCGCTACTTCGTCAACGCAGCGCTGAACCGCGATTACGGCATGGTTCTCGGCACGGTCATTTTCTACATGGTGCTGATCGTATTCCTGAACCTTCTGGTCGATATCGCCTATGCCTGGCTCGACCCGAAAGTGAGAAACCGATGATCCTCAACCCCGCAAAACGCGAGCTGCTCGCCCAGGAGCTTCTGGAAGCGGAGGGCCTGGCACCCGAAGGCCGTTCGCTCACTAAGGATGCACTGCGCCGTCTCGGGCGCAACAAGGCGGCCGTCCTATCGATCGTGGTCCTGGCGCTGTTGATCCTCGCCGCCTTCCTCGGCCCCTGGTTCATTCCTTTCAACTACGAGGATCCTGATTGGGCCGCCTTCCGCATCCCGCCCTCGATTGAGACCGGCCATTATTTCGGCACCGACCCGAACGGCCGCGACCTTCTCGCTCGCGTGCTTTACGGCACCCGCATCTCCCTTGCTGTGGCGCTGACGGCGACCGTCGTCTCGGTCGTCATCGGCGTACTTTACGGTGCGATTTCGGGCTATATTGGCGGCAGGCTGGACGCGATCATGATGCGCTTCGTCGACATCATGTACGCGTTCCCCTACATCCTCTTCGTCATCCTGCTGATGGTAATTTTCGGCCGCAACGTCTATCTGCTTTTCGCCGCGATCGGCGCGCTGGAATGGCTGACCATGGCCCGCATCGTGCGTGGCCAGACGCTGTCGATCAAGCACCGGGAATTCATCGAGGCGGCCCGTGCCTCCGGGCAGAGACCGCTCAAGATCATCCTCAAGCACATCATTCCGAACCTCGTCGGACCCGTAGTGATCTTCGCAGCACTGACCGTGCCCGAGATCATCGCCACCGAAAGCTTTCTTTCCTATCTCGGCTTCGGCGTCCAGGAACCGCTGACCTCGCTCGGCACGCTGATCGCCGAGGGGAGCGATGCCATGGAAAGCATGCCGTGGCTGCTGATCTTCCCGGCAAGCTTCCTCGTGGCGCTACTGCTCAGTCTGCTCTTCATCGGCGACGGCCTGCGCGATGCGTTCGACCCGAAGGATCGCTAGAATGCCCCATGAAACGCAGAAAGAAATACTCCTTGAACTCAAGGACTATTCGATCACCTTCAAAACACCTGACGGCGAGGTAAAGGCGGTCTCGAACATCAATCTCACCGTCCGGCGCGGCGAACGCATCGCCATCGTCGGCGAATCCGGCTCCGGCAAGAGCCAGACCTTCCTCGGCATCATGGGCCTGCTCGCCAAGAACGGCAGGACGACGGGCCAGGCCTTGCTCGAAGGCAAGGACGTACTGTCGCTGAAGCCGCGCGCGCTCGACCAGATCCGCGGCAAGGACATGGCGATGGTTTTCCAGGACCCTATGACCGCCTTGAACCCGTCGCTGAAGATCTCCCGGCAGCTGACGGAACAGCTCGAGGTCCACCGCGGCCTGACGGCGCGAGCTGCATCCGAGGCGGCCCTCGACATGCTGAAACGCGTCGGCATCCCCGACCCGACGCGGCGCTTCCATCTCTATCCCCATGAGCTTTCCGGCGGCATGCGCCAGCGTATCGTCATTGCCATGGCGCTGCTTACCAAACCGAAGCTGCTGATCGCCGACGAACCGACGACGGCGCTCGACGTCACCATCCAGGCACAGATCCTCGATCTGTTCAACGATCTGACGGCGGAGATGAACACGGCACTCATCATGATCACCCACGATCTCGGCGTCGTCGCCGGCCTCGCCGACCGCGTCGCCGTTATGTATGCCGGCCGCATCGTCGAGGAAGCGCCCGTCGACGAACTCTTCGACAACCCGGCCCATCCCTATACGGCGGCGCTTCATGCCTCGATCCCGCGGCCGGACCAGGATGTCGACGATCTCGTCGTCATCCCCGGGCGCCCGCCGAACCTGCAGCACCTGCCGAAGGGCTGCAATTTCTCGCCGCGCTGTTCCCAGGTCCAGGACGATTGCATCGACCGTCCGCCGTCACTCGAAACACTGGCGCCGCGCCACTGCGCCGCCTGCTACCATCCCTTCCCGCGTCGTGAGGAGTTGCTGAGCCATGGCTGAACGATCGCTTCTGCGGGTCGAGAACCTGACGACCCAGTTCGAACTGCCGGCGAAGGGCCTGTTCAAACCGCCGATTTTCCTCACCGCCGTCAACAATGTCAGCTTCGACCTCGCAGAAGGCCGCACACTCGGCATTGTCGGCGAATCCGGCTGCGGCAAGTCCACGCTCGGCCGCTCCATCCTGCGGCTGCTGAAATCGCAGAAGGGCCGCATCCTCTGGCAGGGCCGCAACCTTCTCGACCTGTCTGAAGAGGAAATGCGCGCCGCCCGCCGCGACATGCAGATCATCTTCCAGGATCCGATCGCCTCGCTCGACCCGCGCATGACGGTCGGCGACATCATCGCCGAGCCGCTCACCGTCTTCGAGCCGAAACTTTCGAAGGCCGGGCGCACCGAACGCGTCCGCGAGATCATGACCGCCGTCGGCCTGGTGCCGGAGATGATCAACCGTTATCCGCACGAATTTTCCGGCGGCCAGGCGCAACGCATCGGCATTGCCCGCGCCGTCATCACCAAACCGAAGCTCATCATCTGCGATGAGCCGGTTTCGGCTCTCGACGTTTCGATCCAGGGCCAGGTCATCACGCTTCTGCGCAAGCTGCGCAAGGAATTCGGCCTGACGCTGATCTTCATCAGCCACGATCTTTCCGTCGTGCGGCTGATCTCCGACGATGTTCTGGTGCTCTATCTCGGCAGGGTGGTGGAAGCCGGCGACTGCGCCACCGTCTTCGATCATCCGGCTCACCCCTATACGCAGGCGCTGTTTTCCGCAGCACCGATCCCGGATCCGAAGCTCGCGCGGCTGCGCACCCGCATCCGCCTGCAGGGCGATCCGCCCTCGCCGCTCAACCCGCCGAAAGGCTGCGTCTTCTCGCCGCGCTGCTGGAAGGCGACCGATATCTGTCGCACCGAAATGCCGCCGACCGAGGAAGTCCGCCCCGGTCAGAAGGCCGCCTGTTATCATATGGACAGGCCATGAGCGGCCACGCAACTTCAGGATGAAGCGCTTGGAAAAGCGGACTTATTTTGGGTTCTAAAATCCCCGATAAGAAAGATTTATCCGCGCACGTGCTATTTCTTTCCCGCCCAATCAAGGGCTGGGGAACGCATATATGAGATCGAAACTATCAGGATTGATCGCGGTTGCGGCCGCGATTATCGCTGCCTCCGCCGCTTCGTCGCATGCCGAAGATCTGAAGTTCAAGCTGACCAACGGCACGAACTCCGTCCTGGCGCGCTTCTACAGCGCTCCAACCGGCGTCGACAACTGGGAAGAGGACGTCTTCGGCGATGAAGTTCTCAATCCGGGCGAAAGCATGGACATCACCATCGCCGATGGCCGCACCGTCTGCAAATACGATATGCGCTTCGAGTTCGAGGAAGGATCAAACCTCGAAACCACCGAAGATACGCAGGATCTTTGCCAGATGGGCAGCTACACCATCCACGAATAGGCAGCCCTCGCAGCGCCCGCCTTCGCCGCGTCTCGAGGGCGGGCTTTTACCTCCCGCGATATCGGCGCCAATGATATCAGCGCTTGTCACTCTGGCTGGCTCCGCGTATCAGCGATGAAGAGCAATGCCGGGAGGGCAAGGTGAGCAGACGGTTTCTATCGATCGGTGAATGCATGGTGGAACTCTCGCAGGCAGGTGACGGCCTGCTGCGCAAAGGTTTCGCCGGCGATACGTTCAACACCGCTTGGTATGCCCGCGCCTGCCTTGCCGCCGACTGGTCGGTCGATTATTTCACCGCCCTCGGCGAGGACGCCATGTCGGATGAGATGGTGGCCTTCATCGACAAGGCAGGCATCGGCACCAGCCTTATTCACCGCATCAAGGGCAAGACGCCCGGCCTTTACATGATCAACCTGAAAAACGGCGAGCGCTCCTTCAGCTACTGGCGCGATAATTCGGCTGCCCGCAGCCTCGCGGCCGACCCGGATCGCCTGCGTGAGGCGGTGGAAAGCGCTGATGTCGTCTATTTCTCCGGCATCACCCTTGCCATCCTGCCGCCGGAGGATGCCACGACGCTGCTCGCCGAAATCCGCCGCGCCAAGGCCGCCGGCAAGCTGGTGGTGTTCGACCCGAACATCCGCCCCCGCCTGTGGTCGAGCTATGACATCATGCACACGACGATCAGCGAGGGCGCTCGCTCGTCCGTGCTCGTGATGCCGAGCTTCGACGACGAGGCCGCCCATTTCGGTGATGATTCCATCGAGGCGACGATCCACCGCTATCACGGACTCGGCGCCGCCGACGTCGTCGTCAAGAACGGCGCGGATGGGGTGAGATTGAACTTTGCCGGCGAAGAGAGCTTCGTTCCGGCCGAAAAGGTGGAGAAGGTGGTCGATACCACCAGCGCGGGCGACAGTTTTAACGGCGCCTTCCTCGCACACTATCTTGAAACAGAGGACGCAACCGCAGCAGCCGGCTTCGCCGCAAGCGTTGCAGCCCACGTCGTCAGTGAACACGGCGCGCTGGTGGCAAAGGACAAGCTTGGATTGAAGGGCGGCTGACCCGCACGCGCAAGCGCGCTCGCCTGTTGAAGTTTTTGCCCCGGGTTGCGGGGATAAAAAATCAGGACTTCGTCGGCCGATCGGACTCGCGAACCGCCTCGTCATGATACCAGCAGCTGTCAAGCGCTGCGTCGCAGACGTCGGCTGCCTCGCGTTCCATCAGCCGGGCGCGTTCGAACCGATTGGCGGTCCGCGTCGGCTTAACGGGAAACTGGTAGATCGTTGCAGATTCACGGTGGAAACCGGTGGGCATGAGATCGCCTCCATTCAGTTCGGCGCATCAACATTCAAGGCTACGACCATAACACGGTGCCCATAGTTTATGCAAATTGCACAAATTATATGCATCAATATATTATGATGGATCGATATGCTGTCTGCGCCGAGAGCGTCCGCCTATTTGTTCAACACTTCATCACTCCCAAGTTAACGCCGAAATTTTCATCCGGTTCCGCAGCGAAAAACTCGGTTTCCTGCTGATGATACGGCCTTCCCCCGTCAAAACGGGGTGGTTTCGGCAAAAGAAAACGCATGTTGGCCTGCCGATTTGCGATTTTTTCTTCTCCCTCAGCCAAACTGGCACGCTACGTGCTTTTAAAGTGTCATCCCCTGGCGGTCGGATGCGCTTTACGCGCCGAAATCGCTTCCGGATTTGCTCACCTTTGTCGCATTGAGAGAGTCACGATGACAAAATATAAGCTCGAGTATATTTGGCTCGATGGGTACACTCCGGTACCGAACCTGCGTGGCAAGACGCAGATCAAGGAATTCGACGTATTCCCGACGCTGGAACAGCTTCCGCTCTGGGGCTTCGACGGTTCGTCGACCATGCAGGCCGAAGGCCGCAGTTCCGATTGCGTGCTGAAGCCCGTCGCCATCTATCCCGACCCGGCCCGCACCAACGGCGCGCTCGTCATGTGCGAAGTCATGATGCCCGATGGCGTCACGCCGCACTCGAGCAACGCTCGCGCAACCATTCTCGACGATGAAGATGCCTGGTTCGGTTTCGAGCAGGAATACTTCTTCTACCAGAACGGCCGTCCGCTTGGCTTCCCCGAGCAGGGCTACCCGGCTCCGCAGGGTCCATATTACACCGGCGTCGGCTATTCGAACGTCGGCGACGTCGCCCGTGAAATCGTCGAAGAACATCTCGACCTCTGCCTCGCTGCCGGCATCAACCACGAAGGCATCAATGCCGAAGTGGCCAAGGGCCAGTGGGAATTCCAGATTTTCGGCAAGGGCTCCAAGAAAGCCGCCGACCAGATCTGGATGGCTCGCTACCTGCTGCAGCGCCTGACCGAAAAGTACGGCATCGACATCGAGTATCACTGCAAGCCGCTCGGCGACACCGACTGGAACGGTTCGGGCATGCATTGCAACTTCTCGACCAAGTTCATGCGCGAAGTCGGCGGCAAGGCCTATTTCGAAGCGCTGATGGCGCAGTTCGAAACGAACCTGATGGACCACATCGAAGTCTACGGTCCCGACAACGACAAGCGCCTGACCGGCAAGCACGAAACGGCACCGTGGAACAAGTTCTCCTACGGCGTTGCCGACCGTGGCGCTTCGATCCGCGTCCCGCACTCCTTCGTCAAGAACGATTACAAGGGCTATCTGGAAGACCGCCGTCCGAACTCTCAGGGCTGCCCCTACCAGATCGCTTCGCAGGTTCTGAAGACGATTTCGGAAGTTCCGACTGCAAGCTCGGCTTCCGCCGCCGCTTAACCTTCCAAACGGCGCCGGTCCACGACCGGCGCCGTCGTTCGTTCCGCACGAAAGCCGCGATCGACCGCTGACATAATCGCGGGAATCCGGCGGCTGAAAGCCCTGCAACCGCTGGCATGCGGCTGTAATATTTCCATCATGATCATGCCTCAAAATAGGCAGGCGGGAATCGCCGTTCCGGAACCCCGCTTTGGGGCTAAGCGTTGCATATCGAGGCAACGCGGATGGAAATTGTGACATGCTGCAACGTCCAGCAAACACTCATCATGGCGAGAGCTGGGCCAATGCTACAGCCGCCGGCAACCTGCCTGAACGTCTGGTGATCGTCACCGATGCCTGGCATCCGCAGGTCAACGGCGTCGTGCGCTCGATCGAGAACACCAACCGCGAATTGGCGACGATGGGCGTTGCGGTTTCGATGGTCACGCCGGAGCGCTTCAACAGCATCCCCTGCCCGACCTATCCCGAAATCCGCCTGTCGATCGCCAATTACCGCCGCATCGCCCGCGAGATCGAAAAACACAATCCTTCCTATGTGCATATCGCCACCGAAGGCCCGCTGGGGCTGACCGCTCGCCGCTGGTGCCTGCGTAAGGGCATGCCCTTCTCCACCAGCTATCACACGCGCTTTCCCGAATATGTTTCCGCCCGCTTGCCGATACCGCAGAGCTGGCTTTATGCCTTCGTACGCTGGTTCCATAATGGCGGCGCTGGGTGCATGGTCGCGACGCCGAGCCTTGCTCGCGAGCTTGCTGCACGCGGCATCAAGAACCTCATGCCCTGGACCCGGGGCATTGACGCCACGCAATTCCATCCGATGCCTCTTGAAGAGAAGCCATTCGGCCTTCCTCGCCCGATCTTCATGACGGTCGGCCGCGTGGCCCTGGAAAAGAACCTGCCGGCCTTTCTTGATCTCGACCTGCCGGGTTCGAAGGTTGTGGTGGGCGAAGGCCCGGCACGCGCCGAGCTGGAGCAGCGGTATCCCGAGGTGCACTTTACCGGCGTGAAATTCGGCGAGAATCTGGCGAACGCCTATGCCCAGGCCGATGTCTTTGTCTTTCCCTCGCTCACCGACACTTTCGGCAACACCATCCTCGAAGCGCTGGCATCGGGCGTGCCGGTCGCAGCCTATCCGGTCACCGGCCCGCTCGATATCATCGGCGAAGACAGCGACGTCGGCGCGCTGGACCAGGACCTTCAGGCCGCTTGCCTTGCCGCGCTTTCCGCCTCGCGCGGCAAGGCGCGCGAGCTTGCCATGCAATATTCCTGGGAAGCGGCGACGCTGCAGTTCATCAACAACATCCGCGCTGCCAACGGCGTCATCACGCCGAAATGGAAGAAGGCTTGGCAATTTGCCAAGTCACTTCCAAGAAGCAGAAAGCCCGGCGAAACCGCCGGGCCTCTCCCCTCCGCGGACTAATCCGTCCTACTTGTGCAAAGCGTTGCGAAGCGTGTCGTTCGCAACCGCAATCGCGCTGCGTGCAGCAGGCGTTTCGGCAATGGCGTTCAAGAGCACGAAATCGTGGATCGTGCCGTTGTAACGCATTGACGTGACTCGGACGCCAGCCTGGCTGAGTTTGCGGGCATAGGCCTCGCCCTCGTCGCGCAGCACGTCGTTCTCGTCGACGATGACCAGCGCCGGCGGCAGGCCGTTCAACTGCTCCAACGAGGCTTGCAGCGGCGAAGCCGTCGGCTCCTTGCGCTTGGCTTCGTCGGGCAGGTAGGCGTTCCAGAACCACTTCATCGCTTCCTTGGTCAGCCACGGGCCATTGGCGAACTGGTTATAGGAACCGTTGTCGAAATTGGCGTCCGTGACCGGGTAGAACAGCACTTGCTGGTCGATGGCGGGACCGCCGCGCTCCTTGGCAAGCAGCGTCACCACCGCCGCCATGTTGCCACCGACGCTGTCGCCTGCGACCGCGAGCCTGCCGGCATCGACGTTGAGCTCCTTGGAATGCTCGGCGACATATTTGGTTGCGGCATAGGCCTGCTCGATGGCAACGGGATAACGGGCCTCCGGCGAGCGTTCGTAATCGACGAAGACGACGGCGGCATTGGCGCCGTTGGCGATCTCGCGCACCAGCCGGTCATGCGTATCCGCATCGCCGAGCACCCAGCCGCCGCCATGGAAATAGAGGATGACCGGCAGCGTGCCATTGGCCTGTTCCGGGCGGACGATACGCAGCTTGATGCTGCCGGTCGGGCCTGTTTTGATGACCTTATCCTCTTCCTGCGCCGCAGGCTTCTTCACATCGCCCTTCTGCGCGCCGGCCAGAACATTGCGGGCATCGGTCGGCGATAGCGTATAGATCGGCTTGCCGCCGGCAAGGCCATCGATGAACTTCTGCGTTGTCGGCTCGAGTACCGGATCAGCAAGCGCGCCGGCGGCGGAGGCTGCCAGGAGTGCTGCTGCGGAAACTGCGGTCTTGATGGTCGACATTGTCTTGTCCTCTCGGTTCCGTGTTCGGCGTAAACACGGCTTTTGTATCGCGCACGACTATTTATTGCACAATTTACATATCCGCATATCTGCCATGCCAAAAAGACGCTTGCGATTATTTATCGTACGATATAAACTCGCTCAGTTCTGGAGATGACCATGCAGGATCAGCTGAAGCTCGACGATTTCATCTGCTTCGCCGTCTATACGGCAAGCCATGCGCTGAACCGCGTTTACAAGCCGCTTCTCGACGCACTCGGCCTCACCTATCCGCAATATCTGGCCATGGTCGCGCTGTGGGGACAGGACGGCCAGACCGTCGGCGGCCTCGGCGAAAAGCTCTTCCTGGAATCGAGCACGCTGACCCCTCTGCTCAAACGCCTGGAAAGCGCCGGCTATATCAGGCGCGAACGCAGCCGCGAGGACGAGCGCGTCGTCGTCATCCGCCTCAGCGAAGAAGGCAAGCGGCTGAAGGAAAAAGCGACTGGCATACCGGGCTGCATCGCCGAGGCCAGCGGTCGCGATGCAGCGGATCTTACTCGGCTACAGGCTGAGATCGTGGCGCTACGCGAGGCGCTGAATAAGAGCGTGGCTTAGGTTCAAGACGATCGAGATAGGTCGTACCTGGGGTTACCCCCTCTGCCCTGCCGGGCATCTCCCCCACAAGGGGGGAGATCGACTCGCGGATAGCATCTCCCCAAACAATTGATGCTGGAGCGAGCGGGTCCGCCCAGCCGATCTCCCCACCTGTGGGGGAGATGCCCGGCAGGGGTAACCCCAGGCACGACGCGAACGGATATTCCACAAACGCCAACTGGCGCCCCAAGAACCCCTACGTCCGCCTCTTCTTGCCTTCAAACGGATTCTCAGCCGAACGGAAATGAATACGGATCGGCACGCTCGGCATGTCGAAATCGGCACGCAGCCCGTTAATCAGATAACGCGTATAGGATTCCGGCAGCGCGTCGGAGCGCGTGCAGGAAATCATGAAGGCCGGCGGGCGAGCCTTGACCTGCGTCATGTACTTCAGCTTGATGCGGCGGCCGGAAACGGCCGGTGGCGGATGCTGGATCTGTTGCGTTTCTAGCCAGCGATTGAGCTTCGCCGTCGAAATGCGCTTGTTCCAGATCATGTCGGTGTCGATGATCGACTGCATCAGCTTGTCGAGGCCCCAGCCGGTCTGGCCGGAGATCGGCACCGCGCGGATGCCCCGTGCCTGCGGCAGCAGCCGATCGGTCTTTTCGCGAAGGTCCGCAAGCACCGCCTGCCGGTCCTCGATCATATCCCACTTGTTGAAAGCGAGAACGGCCGCGCGGCCCTCGCGCAGCACCAGGTCGACGATCTGCAGGTCCTGCTTCTCGAAGGGGATCGTCGCATCGAAGACGATCACCACTGTCTCAGCGAAACGGATGGCGCGCAACGCGTCGGCGACAGAGAGCTTTTCCAGCTTCTCGATCACCCTGGCCTTGCGTCGCATGCCTGCCGTATCGAACATCTTGATGGTGCGGCCGCGCCAATCCCATTCGACCGAGATGGAATCGCGAGTGATGCCCGCCTCCGGCCCGGTCAAAAGCCGGTCCTCACCGAGGAAACGGTTGATCAGCGTCGACTTGCCGGCATTCGGCCGCCCGACGATCGCCACGCGCAAAGGCTTGGTGTCGTCATAGGCAGGCTCTTCGTCCTCATCGCTGCCCTCGCCTTCAGACTGAGGAATGTCGACGTTGGTGACGGCGACCTCCTCCTTCGCCGGATAAGCCCGGTCCTTGCCGATAGCCTCGACGATCGCATCACGCAGATCGAGCATGCCCTCGCCGTGTTCGGCCGAAATCGGCGTCGGCTCGCCAAGCCCGAGCGTGTAGGCGTCGTAGAAGCCGCTGTCGGAGCCGCGCGCCTCGGATTTGTTGGCGACGAGAACCACCGGCTTGCCGCGCCGGCGCAGCATTTCGGCAAGATCGGTATCGACGGGCGTCAATCCGCTCTTAGCGTCGACGATGAAAAGCGAAAGATCCGCCTCGTCGATCGCCGCTTCCGTCTGGGCGCGCATCCGACCCTGCAGGCTTTCCGCGTCGGCCTCTTCCAGACCGGCCGTGTCGATAATGGTGAAGGTCAGGCCCATCAGCCGCGCATCACCCGGACGGCGGTCGCGGGTCACACCCGGCGTGTCATCGACGAGCGCCAGCTTCTTACCCACCAGGCGGTTAAAAAGGGTCGACTTGCCGACATTCGGACGACCGACGATCGCGACCGTGAAACTCATTCTTTTTCCTTAAAACTCAGCCCTGCGCGGCGGGCGCCTTGCCGGATGCGGTGATGAGATCAAGCATCATGTGGGCGCGATTGGCAACATTGCGCGGGCTGTCGGTATCATCGACGATCGACTGGAACCACTGCCGAGCCTGCGCCATGTTGCCGCCCTTAAAGGAAGCAAGGCCGAGCGCTTCGCGTGCCGAATGGCGGAAAGCGTTGCCTGGGACGGCCATTTCCTCGATCGCGGCCGAAACCTGTTCGTAAGAGCCGTTTTCGATGAGCAGCCAGCCGGCCCGCATTTTGGCGGCATCGCGCACGGCGGCCGGAACACCATTGTCCCTGCCGATCTCGTTGAAGGAAGCGATCGCCGCAGCGGTATCGCCCTTCTGGACTTCGACAGTCGCGGCCCGCATGCGCGCCAGCACCGGATAAGCGCCGTGGCCTTCCTTTTCGAGCTTGTCGAGCGCGGCCAGCGCCTCGTCATTCTTGTTCTCGTCGGCAAGCTTCATCGCCGCCAGGAACTGGTCACCGGCGCCCGAGGAGCGGGTATCGTCCCAATATTCGAAGAGAACCTTGCCGGCGGTGCCGGCGACGATCAGGATGGCGACGACGATGATATAGCGGCCGAACCGGCGCCAGACGCCCTTCATCTGGTCGGAGCGCAATTCCTCATTGACTTCACGGATGAAGCTGTCGTCGTTGAATGCCATTCTCGTCTCCGGCCGCGGAAATACCTATACGTTGTGCAAAACGCACATTGTCGGGCCTTCTACTCCATTTTGCCGCCGTTGTAAGGGGGATATGAAAGATTAGAGCGCCGCGCGTCTTTTCAGACGCGCCAAGGACGCTCTAACACTTTGAATCCGCGTATAATCCTTTCCAAAAATCGGAATCGATTTTCGGGGGTATGCGCAGGTCACATGGCGAGCGGCGAAACGCCGATCAGCCATTCGTGCAGCTTCCAGATGATCAGCGCCCAGACGACGATGCCGATGATAACGGCATAGAGGTCGTATTTGGCCGAGACGAAGGGCCGAAGCACGATCTCGCCCGCCCGCTGCCGTCTTTTCAGCGAGATGCGCAGGATGACGCCCCAGGCGAGGAAGGCCGCAAACAACAGCACCGACGACGTTTCACCATTGGCGAGCAGATGGGCAAGCGCCCAGATTTTCACCGACAGCACCATCGGATGTTTGGTCTTGGTGGCGATATGCCCCGCCGGCAATAGCGAGGCGACGAGACAGATCATTGCGATCAGCATCAGCGTGATCGTGATATGCGCCATCCAGACCGGCGGATTGTAAAGCATTCCGGTTACTTCACGCGCCCGCCCGAAGCCGTAGATCAATAGGATCAGCGTCGCCAGACTCGCGATGGAATAGGCCGCCCGCCACCCCTTTTCGCCGAGGCTTGCGATCATCGAACGGCGGAAGCCGGGCGATACCACCCGCACCAAATGCACCCCGAGGAAAAGTATAATGCCGACGATAAGCAAAGTCATTGCGGGTCCCTTCCGTGCCGTTTGTCATGGCTTACCGGCTGGCGTGAAAAAATGCCAGTAAGACCGCAGCTTCGCCGCAATTCTATCGGAGGGAAATCGCGAACAAATTGTCGCGGTGTCCATGTCTCGTCATCTCCTCTCCACCTGTCTGGCTGTGTCGTTCCTCCTGCCGACGATGGCAGAGGCGGCCGACCGGCCGAAACAGCTGGTCATCATTTCGTTCGACGGCGCCCACGACAATGCGCTCTGGCTGAAGAGCCGCGAGATGGCCGCGAAGAACGGCGCCCACTTTACCTATTTCCTCTCCTGCACTTTCCTGATGAACGAGGCGGCGAAGAAGGCCTACCAGGCGCCGCATCAGAAGCGCGGCAAATCCAATGTCGGCTTCGCCCAGAGCGACGACGAGATCCGCGAAAGGCTCGGCAATATCTGGCACGCCCATCTCGAAGGCCACGACATATCGAGCCATGCCTGCGGCCATTTCGATGGCCGTCTCTGGAGCGAGGCCGACTGGTCGGCCGAATACGCCACCTTCCACGCGACGTTGAAAAATGCCTGGACAAGCGTCGGCCTCCAGGAGCCGGCCGGCTGGCGGGATCTGGTCGACCATGGCATCAAGGGTTTTCGCGCACCCTATCTTTCCGCAACGGCGGGCGCCGATATGATCGCCGCCGAAAAGAAGGCGGGTTTCAGCTATGACGCAAGCCTCGTCACCAAAGGTCCGGCCATGCCGGTCGAGGAAGACGGCATCATCCGCTTCGGCCTGCCGCTGATCCCCGAGGGCCCGAGCGAAAAGCCGATCATCGGCATGGACTACAATCTCTTCGTCCGCCATTCCAAGGGTGAAGAAGACAGAGTGGACAGCGCTGCCTTCGAGGAGCGCGCCTATTCGGCCTTCAAAGAGGCTTTCGACAAACAATATGCCGGCGGCCGCACCCCCCTCCAGCTCGGCTTCCACTTCGTCGAAATGAACGGCGGCGCCTACTGGCGCGCCCTCGACCGGTTGGTCGGCGACGTCTGCCATCGCGCCGACGTCGCCTGCGTCAGCTATTCCGAAGCGATCTCGCTGATCGAGGCCCGCGGGAAATTGCAGCAGTCGTCAGGGCTGTAATAAGTTATTTTTGGAATGAGGTGTGGTGCCGTGTGGGGCCCTCATCCGGCTGCCGCCACCTTCTCCCCGAGGGGAGAAGAGACAAGCAGCGGCGCCTCGACTCCCTCTTCTCCCCGGCGGGGAGAAGAGGGCCCGCAGGGTCGGATGAGGGGCCGCACGGCATGCCGTCATCGAATGCCCACGTGCCCTTCCCCATCCAGGCAACCCCACTCATCAACCGTCGGCGTGCACGACACCAGCATCACGCTCCAGATAACGCTGGTCGATATCCGGCAGCGGCTCATCGTCGATTGCTGCCTCGAAGGCCTTGAGGCGTTTGTGGATGGAGAGCAGTTCGATGATCGTTGTCCAGGAGTTGACGAGATACTGGAACGAGTTGCTGACCTGCCCGAAGGCGGTCGAGATCTGCTGGAAGATACCGTAGGTGATAGTGCCCGCCACGATCGTCGGCACCAGCATGAAGACCACGAAGAGTGCGTCGGCCTGGATATAGAAATAGCGGGCGACATTGAAATACATGTAGTGGAAATACATGCGGTAGTAGTTGCGGCGAACGTTGCCGAAGAGTTCGGTGACGGTCAGCGGCTGAGCCCGTTCCGCATGGTCCTCGCCATAGACCAGTTCTTTACGATAGGCCGCTTCGACGCGCTGGTTGCGGAAGTTCAGGCCCGGCAGCTTGACACCCGCGACCGCCAGCAAAACCGTTCCGAACGCCGACCAGAAGAGCGCCAGCCAGAAGAGCGAATTCGCCACCGGCCCAATGAACGGTAGTTCCGTCACATAATGCGACAGCGCCAGAAGGATCGGAAGGAATACCACGAGCGTCATCACCGAGTTGATGAGGCTGATGCCGAGACCTTCGAGCGTGCTCGAAAAGCGCATCGTGTCTTCCTGAACGCGCTGCGAGGCGCCTTCGATGTGCCGCAGCTTTTCCCACTTCGACATGTAGAAATTGTTCATCGCCGTGCGCCAGCGGAAGATATAGTGGCTGGTGAAAAAGTCGGTCATGATCGACACGAACATGCTGAGGAACGCGATCTGACAGAAGACCCACATTAAGCTATAAAAATTGTCGACGGAAATGCCTGGCTGCTTCGACAATGCGTTCTGCAGCAGGTCGCCGAATGGCCGGCGCCAGTTGTTGATCACGACGCTGATCTGGACGCCGAAATAGGTGACGAAAATAATCAGCGCCGAACCCCAGATCGACCACAGCTTCCAAGGGTGGTGCAGCGCCTTCAGATGCCATGCGCCGCAGAAGATCACCGCCGTAAGGAAGAAATAGCTGTAGAACCAGACATTTTCGGGCAGCAGGAAGAACGACAGGTCGATCGGCTGCTGTTCCTCGGCGACCGGCGCATAGCCGAGCGATGCACCGAGATTAGCGGCAAAGAGATACCAGCCGGCGATGGAAATCAGCGTCCAAACAACAAGCGAGGTAAAGAACGCCTTCGGCTGCGGAAAAAAGGAATGAAACACGGGGAGCTTTGCTTTCCTGAACTGTGAGTGTCGGGAGTGTCACGGAACACTGATTTTGCCGGAAACTAAGGCAGTTCGAAGGAAGCAGCAATGGGTTCGGCCCATTGTTACGGAGATGTAACGGGTTAGAGCAATTCCAGGAAAAGTGGGAAGCGGTTTTCCGTCCGGAATTGCGTAGAGACAAAATTATGGAGCAGTTCTGCGAAGCTGAATCGCTCTATGCGATTTTCTTGATCACCGGCATCACCAACGCTGCGCAGGCAACAAGGGCGATGGCGGCGATCACTGTTGGGGCGGTGAAATTGCCACTGCGCTCGGCGATCCAGCCGGCAACAACAGGCCCGACGATCTGGCCGACACCGAAGGCAGCCGTCATCATCGCCAGTATCCGCCGCGGGCTTTCCGGCGAAAGCTTGCGGCCGATCTGCAGCCCGTAAGCCGTGATCGCCAGGAAGGTCGCCCCGAACAGCGCACCGCCGACCAGCGGCGCGGCGGAATGCGGCAATGCCACAGTCGCAAGCACGCCGGCCGCCTCGATCAGAAGGGCTGCGACATAAACGCCGCCAAGCCCGAGCCGCCTGACAAGCGGCTTCCAGGCAAACAGCGCCACCGCCGACGTCAGCCCGGCGATGAACCAGCAAAGGAATTCGACCAAGGGTCCTGTCGCCGAAAGGCGCGCGATGGTGACGAGGAAGGTCGCGGTGATGACGTAGCCGAAGCCGAACAGGCCGTATGACAACGTTAGCAGCACCATCGGTCGGCTCCAGACAAGCGCCGGCTCCTTGCCCGATTGCGCCGATTGCGCCGGGGCTGACGGCAGCAACAGGAAGACGACGACGAGGCTTGCCGCGCAATAGAGCGCTCCGCCGATCCAGTCGGCCCGCCAGCCGCCCGGCCCGTCGTGATAACCAAGGCCGATGAGAAACACCATGACCGAGGATAGTGCGATACCCGCCCCCGGCCCGCCGAAATGCGCCGCCTGCACATGGTCATTACCGGCAGCAGCCCCGTGGCTGAGCACGATCGACGAGGTGAAGACCATCGCAAAGGCGCTGGCAAGGCCGGCGAGGAACCGGATGACAGCAAAGACCGCGACGGATTGGGTGGCGGCCATGGCCGCAAGCAGGATCGCGGTCGCCAGCAGCGACAAAAGCGCCACCAGTCGTTCGCGCCCCGCAGCCCAGCCATAGGCGGCAAACACAGCGCCGACGAGATAACCGAGGAAATTCGCCGACGCGATGAAGCCTGCATCCGCAGCCGAAAGCGGCACGCCGCTGATCATGCCGGGCAGGATCGGCGTGTAGGAGAAGCGCCCGAAGCCCATGGCGGCGGCCATAGCGACGGCGCCGGCAGCGGCGGTGGAAACGAGGTTCGGCGGGGAGTGACGGATGCGCTCGAGCATGCAGCGCTTATCGCGCCGCAGCATCTGCATCACAATCAAGTAATTCTGATCGATCGATCAATTTCCGGAAACATGAAAAATTCCTCGCTTCCCTTGAAAAAGACTATCTTACGATATATGTTTTACGACATAACCAACGATATATCTGCTGATGAAAGGAAAACTCATGAGAGGTTTTAAAGGCGGCATGTTCGGCGAAGCTTTCCGCATGGGCCGCAAGTTCGCTGCCGGCGATCTGCAGCTCGTCATCCTGGCGCTGCTCGCTGAGCAACCGCGCCACGGTTATGAATTGATAAAGTTGCTGGAGGAGCGCTCTGGCGGCTTCTATATACCGAGCCCCGGCGTCATTTATCCCGCGCTCACCTATCTCGAGGAAACCGGTCTTGCCGAAGTGGAGGCCGAGGGCACCAAGAAGCTCTATCGTATCACCGAGGCCGGCCGTCGCCGCGTCGAGGAAAACCGCGACATGATCCTGCACACGCTCGCCAAGCTCGAGCGCATCGGCGAGAAGATGGCCTATGTGAAGCGTGTGTTCGAAACCGACCGCCACGGCGCCGACGAGGGTGATGACGGCGATTTCATGCAGGACGGCGGCGATATTCGCGCTGCCCGCATGCTACTGCGCTCGGCCCTGCGCATGCGTTATCCCTGGTCGAAACCCGAAGCCGCCCGCATCGCCGGCATATTGGAACGCGCCGCCACCGAAATCCTGCAGGGCGGCAAGCCGGAAACGCGCGGTTGAGGACGAGGTTGGTGCTCGGCCCGTCCGATGAATGCAAGGAGCAGCGTTGCGGCGTGCTTCGAGGCTGCGCCCTACGCCCGCCCATCCGGCAAGGTCAGCACCACCGGCCCGTTGCGCGTTGCAACCACCGTATGTTCATATTGCACCGTTGGCGCCTTTGGATCGGCATAGAGCGTCCACGCATCGTCGCCGCCTTCCGCCCATGTCGCGCCGAGCGACAGGAACGGTTCGACGGTGAAGACGAGACCTTCCGTCATCATGCGTTTTTCTGAAGGGTCCGGCCAGGTCGAGAGCTCGGCCGGCTCCTCGTGCAGCGAGCGGCCGACGCCATGGCTCGCCAGATTGGCGACCAGCGTGTAGCGGTTCTTCTGCGCGAACGCGCCGACGGCGGTGCCGATCTTTGCGAGCGGCTCGCCCGATTTCACCTGGTTGAGGCCGGCCCAGAGCGCCCGCTTGCCGTCGCGGCAGAGCCGCTCGATCTTTTGCTTGACGGGCGGCATCGCGAAGGAGGCACCGGTATCGGCGAAGAAGCCGTCCTTCTCAGCCGAAACGTCGATATTGATGAGGTCGCCGGCGCGGATGACGCGTGGGCCGGGAATGCCGTGGGCGATTTCCTCATTGATGCTGATGCAGGTGGCGCCGGGAAACTGGTAGCAGAACTCCGGCGCCGAGCGCGCGCCCGAATCCTCAAGCACCTTGCGGCCGATCCGGTCGAGTTCCAGCGTCGTCATGCCGGGCTCCATCGTCGCCGCCATCACCTGGATGGCGTTGGCGCAGATGCGGCCGATCTCCTTGAGCTTCGCCAGTTCGTCGTCGTTTGCGATAACCATTCGTCTATTCCGGCCTTGCGCAGAACGGCCACGGCCGCCTCACGCTGTGGCTTTCGCCCCTTCGCCGCTTTCAGTCAACGCCTTTCTGACGATCGGCGCGACTTTCGTCCCGTAGAGCTCGATGCCACGCATGATCTGCGCATGCGGCATCAGCCCGATCGCCATCTGCAGCAGGAAGCGGTCGTTCTTGAAGAGTGTATGATGGGCGATGATCTTTTCCGCGACCGCCTCGGCATCGCCGACGAAGAGCGCCCCGCTCGGCCCGCGCGACATGTCGAACTGCGCCCGGCTCGTTGCCCCCCAGCCGCGCTCGCGCCCGATGCGGTTCATCACTTCGGCCTGTGGCCCGTAAAACTGATCTGCCGCAGCCTCCGTCGTATCGGCGATGAAGCCGTGGACATTGATGCTGGTCTTCAGCTTCGCCTGGTCCTGCCCTGCCCGGCGCGCGGCCTCGCGATAGAGATCGAAGAGCGGCGCAAAACGGCGCGGCTCGCCGCCGATGATCGCCAGCGCCACCGGCAGGCCGAGCGCGCCCGCGCGCGCCACCGACTGCGGCGTGCCGCCGACCGCGACCCAGAGCGGCAGCGGATCCTGCAACGGCCTGGGATAGACGCCGCGCCCGTTAATCGCAGCGCGAAGCTCGCCCTTCCACTCCACCACTTCGCTATCGCGCAACGCCAGCAGCAGATCGAGCTTCTCTTCGAAAAGCTGGTCGTAGTCCTCGAGGTTGTAGCCGAATAGCGGGAAGGACTCGATGAAGGAGCCGCGCCCCGCCATGATCTCGGCCCGGCCGTTGGAAATCAGATCGAGCGTCGAAAACTGCTGGAAGACGCGCACGGAATCATCGGAAGAAAGCACGGTGACCGCACTTGTCAGCCGGATATTCCTCGTCCTGACGGCCGCCGCCGCCAGCACGACCGCGGGAGCCGACGCCGCGTAATCCGGTCGATGATGTTCGCCGAGCCCAAAGACGTCGAGCCCCACCTGATCGGCAAGCTCAATCTCCTCGATCAGATGCTTCAGCCGCTCGGCCCCTTCCGCGCCCTTGCTGCGGGACGGGTTGGGATTGACGTCGGCGAATGTATAAAGGCCCAGTTCCATTGTCGGCATCCTGTTGAATTCCGCCCGGAGATAAGGATCGCCGAGACGGAGCGCAAATACAAACTCTGGAACGGAATGTTCGAAAAATTCGATAGTGGCATGATGTCTTTGCCCTGCTTCGGCAGACATCAAGGGACAGAACCCACCCACAAATTCGAATCTGAATTCAACGACTTCGAAGCCACGGCGGAATCATTTTCCAAGCTGCTTCATGCCGCGCTTGAGTAGCGCCAACGCCCGCGCCGTTCACATCTTCGCCAACAGCTCCGCCAGTTGCTCAGCAGCCTTGCCCCATCCCTCGTGGAAGCCCATCTTCTCGTGCGTTTCCTTATCCTCGGCGCGCCAATGCAGCGCCTTCGCCGTATATTTCGTGCGCCCATTGCCGAGATCTTCGAGCAGGATGACGCCGGTGAAGAAAGGTTTCTCGGCAGGCACCCAGGCGCTGGTATAGGCATCGGTGAAGACGATCTTCTCGTTCTCGACGATCTCGAGATAGATGCCACGGTTCGGATACTGATTGCCCTCGGGATCTTGCATGACGATGACACTGGACCCGCCGGGGCGGACGTCGAGCGTCGCTTCCGCCACACCCCAGGGGCGCGGCACGAACCACTGTTTCATGAGGTCGGGATCGGTCCATGCCTTGTAGATCTTCTCGCGCGGCGCGTCGAATTCGCGAACGAGGACGAGTTCATGTTGCGTGCTGGCGGTCATTCGGCATCTCTCCAATTGAATGAAACCTGCTTCCCAGGTTGTAGCAAGGACGTATCGAAGTTTGCCTTTCCGACAGCGTGCCGATTTTTCCTGATTATTTTGCGGTCGGCTGCGTCGCCTCTTCCTGCATCTTGTCGATCTGCCGGCGGATATGAGCCGCTTCAGCCGCCGAATGGGCAAGCGCAATGGCGCGGTCGAAGGCTTCGCGCGCCTGGCAGGTCAAGCCAAGCTGCTTCAGCAGCCCGCCGCGCAGGCCGTGATAGTAGAAATAGCCGCCGAGTTTTTCGCCAAGCGGATCGATGAGATCGAGCGCATCCTGCGGTCCGCGCAGTTTGGAAACCACGACAGCGCGATTGAGCGTCACGACAGGAGACGGCTGGAGACGCTCCAGCGCGCGGTAGAGCAGATCGATCTCCACCCAGTCGGTATCCCCGGCACGTTTTGCCCGAGAATGGATCGCGGCGATGGCCGCCTGTAGCTGATAGGGGCCGGGTTGGCGGTGTCGCAGCGCCTTGTCGAGCAGCGCCAAAGCCTCGTTGATGAGGGGCTGGTTCCAGCGCGCGCGGTCCTGATCTTCGAGCAGCACGATCTCGTCCTCGGCGCTGAAGCGCGCCGGGCGGCGCGAGATCTGCAGAAGCATCAGTGCAAGCAGCCCCATCAACTCCGGTTCGGACGGGAAGATATACAGCATCAGGCGTGCCAACCGGATCGCCTCGTCGCTGAAGGCCGCAGCCTCATGCTTCGGGTCGGCCTGGCTATAGCCCTCGTTGAAGATGAGATAGATCATCGTGCTGACGATCGACAGCCGTTCGGCCCTTTCCCCAGGGCTTGGCGTTTCGAAAGGCACGCCGGCCTTCGCCACCCGTGCCTTGGCCCGGGTGATGCGCTGCTCCATGGCGCTTTCCGACACCAGGAAGGCACGGGCGATCTGCGGCACCGAAAGCCCGGAGACGATGCGCAGCGCCAGCGCGATCTGCTGGGTCGCCGGCAGATCCGGATGGCAGCAGATGAACAGCAGCCGCAGGATATCGTCGCGATAGTGGGAATCGTCCAGTCGCTCGGCGATGTCGCTTTCGGCATCCTCGGTATCGGAGATGACGTCCTCATCCGGCAAGGCCTGGAGCTTCGTCCGCTTACGCACCGCATCGATCCCGCTGTTTCGGCCGACGAAGATGAGCCAGGCCGCGGGATCACGCGGCGGCCCTTTCTCCGGCCATGTCCGGATCGCCCTCAGGCATGCCTCTTGAAACGCCTCTTCCGCAGTATCGAGAGTACGGAAATAGCGCAGCAGGGCGCCAAGGGCTTTCGGGCGGGCCGAGGCAAGTGCAAGGTCGATCCAGGCAATATCGGTCATGATGAAGCATCTCCCGGCCTGAAGACGTAGAAAGGCCGAATTTCGTAAGAGGTGGAACCTGGATTGACCGACGAAAGCTGTTTCGAGAAGGCGATCGCCTCATCGAGCGTTTCGAAGTCGACCACGTAGAAGCCGAGAAGCGCCTCTTTCGTTTCTGCAAATGGGCCGTCGATGACCAAAGCCTCGTCCTTGCCCTTGCGCACCGTCGTCGCCGCCGTCGTCGGCATCAACCTGCCGACGGGGCCGAGCTTGCCGGCTGCGGCAAGCGGCTCCTGCACGGCATAGAGCTTCTCCATGACGGCAGCCTCCTCCTCCTTGGTCCAGGCAAAGACGGTTTCCTCATGGGCGTAACAAAGGATTGCATAAAGCATCGGGTCACTCCTCTTTCCGAATGACGAAGGAGTAACCGCTTAGCCGACAGGCCGCATCAAAATTATTGGGGGAAATTCGTGATCTTGCAGAGCACGGCGATGCCGCAGCTGGGCATTTTGCCGGAGCGAACGAAGCTATATTGCGGCGCTGATTGCCCTCACCCTTCGCTCAGCGTTCGCTTGACCGCATTCTTCCAACCCTTGAGCTTTGCCGCCCGTACCTTCTCCTCCATGGCGGGTTCGAATCGCCGGTCCCGCTTCCACGTCGCCGAAAAGCCGTCTCTGTCCGGCCACACCCCTGCCCGGCTGCCGGCAAGCCATGCGGCACCCAGCGCCGTCGTCTCCAGGATCACCGGGCGGTCGACCGGGGCATCGAGCAGGTCGGCAAGACGCTGCATTGTCCAGTCGGAGGCGACCATGCCGCCGTCGACGCGCAGCACGGTGTCGTCGCCGCCATTCTTCCAGTCCTTCTGCATGGCATCGAGCAGGTCGCGGGTCTGGTAACAGACCGCTTCGAGCGCTGCCCGCGAGAGTTCCGCCGGACCGCTGTTGCGCGTCAGTCCGAAGATCGCGCCACGCGCATTGGCATCCCAATGCGGCGCGCCAAGCCCGGTGAAGGCGGGCACGAGATAGACCTCCTGGGTCGGATCGGCTCGTTCGGCAAGCCCGTTGGTCTCGGCGGCGCTGCCGATGATGCGAAGCCCGTCACGCAGCCATTGCACCGCCGCGCCAGCGATGAAGATCGACCCCTCAAGCGCATAGGTCGTCTGGCCGTTCAGGCGATAGGCGATGGTGGTCAGCAGCCGGTTTTTCGAGCGCACCATATCGGCGCCGGTGTTAAGCAGCGCGAAACAGCCGGTGCCGTAGGTCGATTTCAGCATGCCCGGCTGAAAACACGCCTGGCCGATGGTGGCCGCCTGCTGGTCGCCGGCGACACCGAGGATAGGGATTGCAGCACCGAAGATCGCGGGATCGACCGTGCCGAAATCGGCGGCACAATCCTTGACCTCCGGCAGCATGGCGGCGGGCACCCTCAGAATATCGAGCAGATCCTCGTCCCACGCGTTTTCAGCAATGTTGAACATCAGCGTGCGCGAGGCGTTGGTGGCATCGGTGACGAAACTCTTGCCATTAGTCAGCCGCCAGATCAGGAAGGTGTCGATCGTGCCGAAGCAGAGGTCGCCCCTTGCAGCACGGGCCCGTGCGCCCTTCACATTGGCGAGCATCCAGGAAAGCTTGGTGCCGGAAAAATAGGGATCGAGGATCAGGCCGGTCTTCTTCGTGAAAAGCCGCTCCAGATCCTGTCGTTTAAGATTATCGCAATAGCTTGCCGTGCGCCGGTCCTGCCAGACAATGGCATTCTGGATCGGCCGGCCCGTCTCGCGCTCCCAGACGACGACAGTCTCGCGCTGGTTGGTAATGCCGAGCGCCGAAATATCCTTGGCGGTAATCCCCGCATCGCGCAGTGCCATATTGACGGTGGAGACAACCGAATCCCAGATTTCCTCAGGATCGTGCTCGACCCAGCCGGAGCGCGGATAGATCTGGGTGAATTCCTTCTGGCCCTTGCCGGCGACATGCATGTCGCGATCGAAGACGATCGCCCGCGTCGATGTCGTTCCCTGATCGATCGCCAGTACAAATCCACCCATGAAAATCCCCCCGCTAAAGCAATTCCAGCAAAAGTGTGCAGCGGTTTTGCGTCCGGAATTGCGTGAAAAAAGAGATAGAGCATTTCCGTGATTCGAAGAAAAACGGAAATGCTCCGGCATATGATTATCGTGACAAATCAATAGGACACCGATGCGGGCGAGAAAAGCGAATAAAGCGGAATTGCCAGCCCGCCGGCTTTGGGCATAACCTCGCCACTAACGTTGCAACGCAGCATCGCGCCTTTCACGGGAGAACAGCATGAGCAGAACAGTCGTCGTCACCGGGTCCACCAGCGGCATCGGCCTTGCGATCGCCACTGCATTCGCCGACACGGGCGACAACGTCGTCATCAACGGTTTCGGAAAGACTGATGAAATCAAGGCGATCGTCGAGCGGCTTGAATCATTGTCTAAAGGCCGGGCGCTCTATCATCCGGCCGACATGACCAAGCCCGCCGAGATCGCCGACCTGATTGAAACGGCGGCGAAGTCCTTCGGCACCGTCGATATCCTCGTCAACAATGCCGGCATTCAGCATGTTGAGAAGATCGAGGATTTCCCGATCGACAAATGGGACCAGATCATCGCCATCAACCTGTCGAGTTCCTTTCATACGATGCGCGCCGCCATCCCGCTGATGAAGGCGAAAAAACACGGCCGCATCATCAACATCGCCTCGGCCCACGGCCTGGTCGCCTCTCCCTTCAAATCCGCCTATGTCGCGGCAAAACATGGTATATTGGGCCTCACCAAAACCGCGGCACTGGAGCTTGCCGAATTCGGCGTGACGGTGAACGCCATCTGCCCCGGTTACGTGCTGACGCCGCTCGTCGAAAAGCAGATACCGGATACCGCCAAGGCCCGCGGCATGACCGAGGAACAGGTGAAGAGCGAGGTCATCCTCAAGGCGCAGCCGACCCGTGAATTCGTCAAGGCCGAGGAAATCGGTGCGCTGTCGCTTTACCTCGCCAGCGACGCCGCCCGCCAAGTGACCGGAACGCACATCTCGATTGACGGTGGCTGGACGGCGGCTTAACCATTTGGAAAAAACAACCGGGAATATCATGAACGACAGCATCCGCTTCATCCTGAATGGCCAGGACATCGCACTCACCGATGTCGGGCCGACCGAGACGCTTCTCGATTTTCTGCGGGTGAGGCAACGGCTGACGGGCACCAAGGAAGGATGCGCCGAAGGCGATTGCGGCGCCTGCACCGTGCTCGTCGGGCGGCTCGCGGACGGCAAGCTCGCCTATGAATCGGTCAATGCCTGCATCCGTTTCTTAGGTTCGCTGCATGCCACACACGTGGTGACCGTCGAGCATCTGGCCGGCCGGGACGGCGCACTGCACCCGGTGCAGCAGGCGCTGGTCGACTGCCACGGCTCGCAATGCGGCTTCTGCACCCCGGGCTTTGTCATGTCGCTCTATGGTCTGTGGTTGACGAAGGAAAAGCCTGGCCGCCAGGAAATCGAAAAGGCCTTGCAAGGCAATCTCTGTCGCTGCACCGGCTACGAGCCGATCGTCAAGGCTGCCGAGCAGGTGAGCCTGATGCGGCCGAGCGCGCTCTTCGACCCGCTGGAGCGGACACGTTCGGAAATCGTCGCGCGGCTCTGGGCCATGCAGGCGAGCGGCACCATCAGGATTACCAGTGGCGAAGACCGGCTGATCGTGCCTGCTTCCATCCAGGCGCTGGCCGAAGTCCTCTCGCAGGAGCCCGACGCGATCGTCGTCGCCGGCGCGACCGATGTCGGCCTCTGGGTGACGAAGCAGATGCGACGGCTGAACCCGGTCGTCTTCATCAATCATCTGAGCGAATTGCAGTCGGTCACGGAAGGCGAGGACGGCGTCACCATCGGCGCCGGCGTTAGCTACAGCAGGGCCTTCGCGGCGATTTCCAAGAAAATCCCGGCGCTTGGGCGGCTGATCGACCGCATCGGCGGCGAGCAGGTGCGCAACATGGGGACGATCGGCGGCAATATCGCCAACGGCTCGCCGATCGGTGACAGCCCGCCGCCGCTGATCGCGCTCGGCGCGACGCTGACGCTGCGGTCGCTGCAAGGCCAGCGCAGAATGCCGCTCGAGGATTTCTTCATCGGCTATGGCAAACAGGACCGCGAGCCGGGCGAATTCGTCGAGAGCATCTTCGTGCCCTATCCGGCCGATGCGAGCCATTTTGCTGCCTACAAGATCACCAAGCGCCGCGACGAGGATATCACCGCCGTGCTCGGCGCCTTCTTGCTGACGCTCGACGAGGCCGAGATGATCACCGAGATCCGCATCGCCTTCGGCGGCATGGCGGCAACACCGAAACGCGCCAGCACGGTCGAGGCCGCGCTGATCGGTAAACCCTGGACCGAGGCGACCATCGAGGCCGCCCGCCCCGCCTTCGACACCGACTACCAACCGTTGACCGACTGGCGCGCCACGGCAGAATACCGCCAGCTGACGGCAAAGAACCTGCTGACGCGGTTCTACCTGGAAACGGTGGGCGCGCCGGCTGAGCTGAAGCGGTTCGAGGAGGTGGCGTGATGGATACACTGATTAGCACGCCCGGAATGCAAGCTTTGATGGGAACAGCCGCGATCTCCTCCCCTCCCTCATTCCGTGTGGCTACGCTTGGAGGGCTGATCTAATGGATAAGTCCACCTTCGAAGATCGAAAGGTCATCATTTCAGGCCCGATGCACGGCTCGCTGCGGCATGATTCGGCACATAAGCATGTCACCGGAACCGCCGATTATATCGACGATATCCCCGAACCCGCCGGCCTGCTGCACGGCGCCCTCGGCCTCTCGGACCGGGCGCATGCCGAAATCGCCGGCATCGATCTGTCCGCGGTCGCCGCCTATCCCGGCGTCGTCTGGGTCCTCACCGGCAAGGACGTGCCAGGCGTCAACGACGTCAGCTCCAACGGCAGCCATGACGAGCCGCTGCTCGCCGAAACCAAGGTCGAATTTCACGGCCAGCCGATCTTTGCCGTCATCGCCGAAACGCGCGAAGCTGCCCGCCGGGCCGCACGGCTGGCGAAGATAGACTATCGCGACCTGCCGCACTGGAGCGATATCGACGGCGCGCTCGCCAACGGCAGCCCGCTGGTCATCACCCCGATGACGCTCCAGCGCGGCGAGCCTGAAGTGGAAATGCCGAATGCCCCCATGCGGCTGAAGGGCCGGATGCGCATCGGCGGCCAGGAGCATTTCTACCTCGAAGGCCATATTGCCATGGCCATCCCCGGCGAAGATGATGAGGTCACCGTCTGGTCATCGACGCAGCATCCGAGCGAGATCCAGCACATCGTCGGCCACGTGCTCGATATCCCTTCCAACGCCGTAACCGTCAACGTCCGCCGCATGGGCGGCGGCTTCGGCGGCAAGGAGACGCAGGGCAATCAGTTCGCAGCGCTCGCGGCGATCGCCGCCAAGAAGCTCGGCCGCGCCATCAAATTCCGCCCCGACCGCGACGAGGACATGAGCGCCACCGGCAAGCGCCACGATTTCCTCGTCGATTATGAGGTGGGCTTCGATGCCGAAGGCCGCATCCATGCGGTTGACGCCACTTACGCGGCGCGCTGTGGTTTCTCCTCGGATCTCTCGGGACCGGTGACCGACCGCGCCCTCTTCCATGCCGATTCCAGCTATTTCTATCCGCATGTGCATCTCCAGTCGAAACCGCTGAAAACCCACACCGTCTCCAACACCGCCTTCCGCGGCTTCGGCGGACCGCAGGGCATGCTCGGCGCCGAGCGCTTCATCGAGGAGATCGCCTATGCCCTCGGCAAGGATCCGCTCGATATCCGCAAGCTGAATTTCTACGGCCAGCCGGGCTCCGGCCGCACGCTCACGCCCTACCATCAGGAGGTCGAGGACAATATCATCGCCCGCATCGTTGAGGAGTTGGAGGAAACGGCCGAATACCGGGCGCGCCGCAACGCCATCATCGCCTTCAACCGCGACAGCCGTTACATCAGAAAGGGCATCGCGCTGACGCCGGTCAAATTCGGCATCTCCTTCACCATGACCGCCTTCAACCAGGCCGGCGCCCTCGTCCATATCTATCAGGACGGCTCGATCCACTTGAACCATGGCGGCACCGAAATGGGCCAGGGCCTCTATACCAAGGTGGCGCAGGTGCTGGCCGACAGCTTCCAGGTCGACATCGACCGGGTGAAAATCACCGCGACGACGACGGCCAAGGTGCCGAACACCTCCGCCACCGCCGCCTCCTCCGGCTCGGACCTCAATGGCATGGCGGCCTTCGACGCCGCCCGTCAGATCAAGGAACGGCTGGTGGCGTTTGCCGCCGAGAAATGGGATGTTGGCCCCGCCGACGTCGTCTTCCTGCCGAACCGCGTGCGCGTCGGCGAAATCGAGATCCCCTTCCCCGATTTCATCAAGCAGGCCTATTTCGCCCGCGTCCAACTTTCCGCCGCCGGCTTCTACAAGACGCCGAAGATTCACTGGGACCGCAAGGCCGGCCGCGGCACGCCCTTTTATTATTTCGCTTACGGCGCCTCCTGCACCGAAGTCTCGATCGACACGCTGACCGGCGAATACCTGATCGACCGCACCGACATCCTCCACGATGTCGGCCGCTCACTGAACCCCGCAATCGACATGGGCCAGGTCGAGGGCGCCTTCGTGCAGGGCCTGGGCTGGCTGACGACGGAAGAGCTCTGGTGGGACGACAAGGGCCGCCTGCGCACCCATGCTCCCTCGACCTACAAGATCCCGCTCGCCTCCGACCGGCCGAAGATCTTCAACGTCCGCCTCGCCGAATGGTCGGAGAACACTGAGGCCACCATCGGCCGCTCCAAGGCCGTCGGCGAACCACCCTTCATGCTGGCGATCTCTGTGCTGGAAGCGCTGTCGATGGCGGTCGCAAGTGTGGCGAATTACAAGGTCTGCCCAAGACTCGACGCCCCGGCGACGCCAGAGCGGGTGCTGATGGCGGTGGAGCGGATGAAGCGGGTGTAGGATGAGTCCGGCTGGTTTGTTGTTTAAACAGGACGGACGGAGTCAATGTTACCCCGCTCTGTCCTGCCGGACATCTCCCCCACAAGGGGGGAGATCGGTAAAAGGTTGGAGCATCGCTCCCCATCTGCCCCGTTGGAGTAGCAGCGCTTTAGTTGTTTGGCGAAGCCGTCAACCCCATCCAATCTCCCCCCTTGTGGGGGAGATGTCCGGCAGGACAGAGGGGGGTAACACAGCCACTTACCTATCGGCCATCTCCCTATGACCGACCTCCCCACATTCCTCACCGCCCATCCCGACAGCATCCTCATCGACATCACCGGCACACAAGGCTCCACCCCGCGTGAGGCCGGCGCCTTCATGCTCGTCTCGCAAACAGCTCTATGGGGCACGATCGGCGGCGGGCAGTTCGAGTTCATGGCGATCGCGAATGCGCGGGAGATGCTGGCTGGCTCGGGCGGAAAGGCCATCATGGATATCCCGCTCGGCCCCGAGATCGGCCAATGCTGCGGCGGCCGCACGCAGTTGCGGTTTCGCAGACTGACGCAGGCGGTGAAAGGTGAGTTGGAGGCAAAACTTTTGGGCGAGATCGAGCGTCTACCCGAAGTCTATCTCTTCGGTGCCGGCCATGTCGGCCGGGCGCTGGCCGCAGCCCTTGCGCCATTGCCGTTCTCGGTCACCGTCGTCGAAACGCGGCAGGAGGAACTCGCCAACCTGCCTGCTCGGACGAAGACCCGCCTCGTCCCGATGCCGGAAGCACTGGTGAACGAGATTGCGGCTGGCGGCGCGGCCGTCATCCTGACGCATGATCATGCGCTCGACTTTCTCATCGCCCGCGAAGCGCTGGCAAGGAGCGACCTTGCCTATACCGGCATGATCGGCTCGGCGACCAAGCGCGCCACTTTCGCAGGCTGGCTTTCCCGTGAAGGCGGCGGGGAGCGCGACTGGATCGAGCGGCTGACGCTGCCGATCGGCGGCGCCGTGGTTAGGGACAAACGACCCGAAGTGATCGCCGCCATGACCGCCGCCGAGATCCTGACGGCGCTTGGCGCCTACCGCATACGCTCGTCCTCGTAGTAGGGATCGCGTCCGTCGAGGAAACCGAGGTCGCGTTTGACGCGGTCTGGCGTGGCGGAAAGATCCAGCCGGGGCAGACGGCGGAAACGGTCGGCACCACCCGCCAACCAGTCGGCAAGGCGCCGGAAAATCTGGATTCTCTGCTGCGGCCGGCGCTCTTCGATAGCATGGCAGTCCATGGCATCACCTCGGTGGATTGATGGTATGAGTTGCAGTTTGCCGCCGAAAATGCTGCAATTCCAATCGAACAACCGTCTGCCTGCATCAAGAGAACTTATCCATGAAGCTTTCGAAGCAATTTCCGTTGAATGCGCTGCGCGTCTTCGAGGCCGCGGCCCGGCTCGGGAGTTTCACCAAGGCGGGCGACGAGCTCGGCATGACGCAGACAGCCGTCAGCTACCAGATCAAGTTGCTGGAGGAGAATGTCGGCGAGCCGCTCTTCCTGCGCCGCCCCCGTCAGATCGCGCTGACGGAAACCGGCGAGCGGCTGGCGCCGAAGGTGACCGAGGCCTTCGCCATACTGCACGACGCGATGGCGACGGCACGCGACAGCGTCGAAGGCACGCTGGCCATCAGCTCAACCCACACTTTCGCCTCGAAATGGCTGGCGCCGCGCCTCGGCTCTTTCCACTTGAAACATCCGGCGATCGCGGTGCGCTTTCAGGCGAGCTCGGATATCATCGATTTCGCCCGTGAGCAGATCGATGTCGGCATCCGCTGGGGCGACGGCAACTGGCCGGGGCTGACGCTGCACCGGCTGATGGGGCTGGAGTTCACGCCGATGCTGAGCCCGAAGCTGGCGGAATCGGCAGGCGGCATCAAGGAGCCGCGTGATCTGTTGAAGCTCGATCTCTTCGACGCCGGCGACATCTGGTGGAAACAATGGTTCGAGGCAGCCGGCATCACCGAGACGGACCTCGATCGCCGCCCGCGCAACCAGCTCGGCTCCCAGGCGGTGGAAGCCGATGCGGCGATCGCCGGCCACGGTGTCGCCATCCTCCATCCGGCCTTTTATGCAGCCGAGATCGCGCTCGGCCGGCTCTATCAGCCATTCGAACTGACCCGCAGCGACGGCAAGGCCTACTGGCTCGTCTACCCCGAAAACCGCCGCAACGTGCCGAAGATCAAGGCCTTCCGCAACTGGATCCTTGAGGAAATGAAGGCGGCCGGGAATTAGTTCATCGGGTGTCCGGGCTTGGTTCCGACCTGTCCGATCTGTTAGTCCGGCTTCAATATCCCATCTCCGGCGCATAGAAACAGCGCGGCGTATCCTCGTTTGGAAACAGACAGAGATGATAGTCGTTGTCACCCGATTGCATCGCCTTCGTCATCGGCAGCAGAAAGACGTGAGCATGCGTGACCAGCCGGTGGTCGCCCGGCAGCAGCGTCACTCGATATCCGCCCGGCGTCACCGCCACGCTTTTCGAAGGGATCATCTGGCAATCGCCATTATGACTGTCGCCGTTGCAACAATAGGGGTCATAACTCCACCCCGTAGGTGCGTCGTGAGCCGTCGCCAGCGACGCATACGCAATCATCACACACGTCAGAATGCTGCGCATGGGCATCTTCTCCGTCGATGAATGCGCCGCCGATGATCTAACGGTCCTTATTTTATTCCGGCGGCCTGCAAATAACTGTAATCGAACCATCGTAGTTTCAAGGTCCGCTGAATTAGCGTATTCCGTATTAGAGACAGATAATGCACAGCCTTCTCGGCAGCTTTTAGGCACGCGACCGCAGATCTGCGATGCGACTGCGGTCGACGGCTTCGGCAAAACCGAATCTCCTCTTCCCTCCCCGCCAAAATTTCAGCAATGTCACGAGTCGGAGGAAGACAGGGGAACTCGATGTATGAATATGCCATAGCATGGGAATGGCTCGCCTTTGCGGCGCGCTGGTTCCATGTCGTCACTGCGATCGCCTGGATCGGATCGTCCTTCTATTTCATCGCGCTCGATCTCGGGCTGGTGAAACGCCCGCACCTGCCGCCCGGCGCCTACGGCGAGGAATGGCAGGTCCACGGCGGCGGCTTCTATCATATCCAGAAGTATCTGGTGGCGCCCGCCCAGATGCCGGAGCACCTGACCTGGTTCAAATACGAAAGTTATTTCACCTGGATTTCCGGCTTCCTGATGCTCTGCATCGTCTATTACGGCGGCGCCGACCTCTTCCTCATCGACCGCCACGTGCTCGATATCAGCCCGCCCGTCGCGATCCTGATCTCGCTAGCGTCGCTCGCCTTCGGCTGGATCGTCTACGACCTGCTCTGCAAATCGCCACTCGGGAAGAATACCTGGGGATTGATGGCGGTGCTCTATGTTGTGCTGGTCGTCATGGCGTGGGGCTATACGCAGCTTTTCACCGGCCGCGCCGCCTTCCTTCATCTCGGCGCCTTTACCGCGACGATCATGTCGGCCAACGTCTTCATGATCATCATCCCGAACCAGAAGATCGTCGTCGCCGATCTCATCGCCGGGCGGACGCCCGATCCCAAATACGGACAGATCGCCAAGCAGCGTTCGCTGCACAACAACTACCTGACCCTGCCGGTCATCTTCTTCATGCTGTCGAACCACTATCCGCTGGCCTTCGGAACGCAATTCAACTGGGTGATCGCGGCCTTGGTGTTCCTGATGGGCGTCACCATCCGCCATTGGTTCAACACCACGCATGCCAGGAAGGGCCGGCCGACCTGGACTTGGATCGTCACCGTCATCCTTTTCATCCTGATCATGTGGCTTTCCACAGTGCCGAAACTGCTGACCGGCAAAACGGATGCGGCAGCCGTAGCACCGGCCTTCCAGCAATTCGCCGGTGATCCGCATTTCCCCGCCGTCAAGCAGCTGGTTTCGACGCGCTGCTCGATGTGCCACGCGGCCGAGCCCGTCTATGAGGGCATCGTCCGGCCGCCAAAGGGTGTGGTGCTCGAAAACGACGCAGAAATCGCCGCCCATGCCCGCGAAATCTATATACAGGCGGGCCGCAGCCATGCCATGCCGCCCGGCAACATCACCGACGTCACGCCGGACGAACGCAAGCTGCTCGTCGCCTGGTTCGAGAGCGCAGTCGAAGGCAAGAAACAATGACGACGACACTCCTGCGCGGCCGCCTGCTTTCCTTCCATCGTGCGCCGCTAAGCCTCGCCGACAGCCAAAGCTATCGCTACGAGGAGGACGGCGGCCTGCTGATCGAAGACGGGCTGATCGCTGCGGTCGGCTCCTATGCCGACGTCAAGGCAAAAGCAGCCGAGGGCACGGCCGAGATCGACCACCGCCCGCATCTGATCCTGCCCGGCTTCATCGACATGCACCTGCATTTTCCACAGATGCAGGTGATCGCCTCATATGCCGCCAACCTGCTCGAATGGTTGAACACCTATACCTTCCCTGAGGAATGCCGCTTCGTCGAAAGCGCGCATGCTGAAAGGATCGCCACGCATTTCTACGACGAGCTGATCCGCCATGGCACGACGACGGCGGTCGCCTATTGCTCCGTGCACAAGACCTCGGCCGACGCCTTCTTCGCCGAGGCGATGAAGCGCAATATGCGCATGGTCGGCGGCAAGGTGATGATGGACCGCAATGCCCCCAGGGCCTGCTTGATACGCCCGAGATGGGCTATGACGAGACCCGCCAGGTAATATCGGACTGGCACGGCAAGGGCCGCAACCACGTCGCCATCACCCCGCGCTTCGCCATCACCTCGACGCCGGCGCAGATGGAAGCAACCTCAGCCCTTGCCCGCGAATTTCCCGACCTGCACATCCAGACGCATCTTTCGGAAAACCACGACGAGATCAAATTCACCTGCGAACTCTATCCCGATGCGATTGACTATACCGACATCTATGCCCGTTACGGCCTGCTCGGGCCGAAAAGCCTCTTCGGCCATGCCATTCACCTGTCCGATCGCGAAGCCGATGTCATGAGCGAAGCGGGGGCCGTTGCCGTCCACTGCCCGACCTCGAACCTCTTCCTAGGCTCCGGCCTGTTTCCCCTCAAGGCGCTTGTCCGGCGGGAAAAGCCGGTCCGCATCGGCGTCGCGACCGATATCGGCGGCGGCTCCAGCTATTCGATGCTGAAGACGATGGACGAGGCCTACAAGATCCAGCAACTGCTCGGCGAACGGCTGAACCCGCTCGAAAGTTACTACCTGATGACCCGCGGCAATGCCGAAGCCCTGTCCCTAACCGACAGGATCGGCACGCTGGAACCCGGCACCGAAGCCGATCTCGTCGTGCTCGATGCGGCGGCAACACCGGCGATGGCGCTGAAGTTGGAGGTGGTAAAGACACTGCCCGAGGAACTCTTCCTGCTGCAGACGATGGGCGACGACCGGGCGATTGCCGAGACCTATGTTGCAGGTGTCGCCCTGAAGGCGGCGCTTCGCTGACACGCCCATTGCCCCGTGCGAAGCTGCCTCACCCGCCCATTTCCCGCAATACTGCTGCGAAACCATGTTACCACCGACAGCTGGAATCAGATTGAAGGTTCAATTCATGGCCACTCCGCTCACCATCGCCGACCTGAAGAAACTCGCACGGCGCCGTGTGCCGAAGATGTTTTTCGACTACGCGGATTCGGGCGCCTGGACGGAATCCACATATCAGGCGAATGAGAGCGACTTCAGCCAGATCAAGCTGCGCCAGCGGGTGATGGTCGACATGACCGACCGCACGCTGGAAACGACGATGATCGGCCAGAAAGTGTCGATGCCGGTGGCACTCGCCCCAACCGGCCTGACCGGCATGCAGCATGCCAATGGTGAGATGCTGGCGGCGCGCGCGGCGGAAGAATTCGGCGTTCCCTTCACGCTCTCGACGATGAGCATCTGCTCGATCGAGGACGTTGCGTCGGTGACGACGCGCCCCTTCTGGTTCCAGCTCTATGTGATGAGGGACAAGGATTTCGTCCTCGACCTCATCAACCGCGCCAAGGCCGCCAAATGCTCGGCGCTGGTGCTGACGGCGGATCTGCAGATCCTCGGCCAGCGCCACAAGGACCTGCGCAACGGCCTGTCGGCGCCGCCGAGATTCACCCCGAAGCACATCTGGCAGCTGGCGACCCGGCCCTTCTGGTGCCTGGATATGCTGCAGACCAGGCGCCGCACCTTCGGCAACATCATTGGCCATGCGAAAAATGTCTCCAACATCACCTCGCTGGCCGCATGGACGCACGAGCAGTTCGACCCCCGGCTCTCCTGGGCCGATGTCGCCTGGATCAAGGAGCAATGGGGCGGCCCGCTGATCATCAAGGGCGTGCTCGATCCGGAGGATGCGAAGGCCGCCGCCGACACCGGCGCCGATGCGATCGTCGTTTCCAACCACGGCGGCCGCCAGCTTGACGGCGCCCCCTCCTCGATCAGCATGCTGCCGAGGATCGTCGATGCCGTCGGCGACCGCATCGAGATCCATCTCGACGGCGGCATCCGCTCCGGCCAGGACGTGCTGAAGGCGGTGGCACTCGGCGCCAAGGGCACCTATATCGGCCGCCCCTTCCTTTACGGCCTCGGCGCCATGGGCAAGGAAGGCGTGACGCTGGCGCTCGGCATCATCCGCAAGGAGATGGACCTCACCATGGCGCTCTGCGGCCGGCGCGATATCAACGATGTGAATTCGTCGATTATATCGGGGCGGCAGTGACCTGCTTGAGAAGCCAGCTTAGAAGACACGAATCCCGGAATTGCCGTCGCGATTGCTGAGTCATTGAGTACAAGACCTGCCAGACACGTGCCGGAGAGCGTTTGCATCAATCGCCTGCGGTCGTATTCAGCAGAGCGGCTGCCCATCGGTCGCATCGAGCAGAAGGATCGCGAAAATCGCGAGACAGATGGCGAGCGCAAAACGCTGCTGCCAGACGATGCGAAGCGATCCGGCAATCCGCCTCTCGAGGCCAGGCGGTGTCCTGTCAAGCGTGCGAAGCTGCATGCGGGACAACAGGTCGTCGACGGCTGCAAGACCGGCCGTCTCGGTGTCGTAGGTCGACGCGAGGCGAAACAACAGCGCATCGAAAAGGAGATGGATCGCCAGCGCAAGAACAATGACGCAGAAAACGAGCATCAAGAGCCAGCCAAGCGGTGGAGCGAAGCCTCGATATTCCGCGGTGATCGGGCCGACAATCAGTGGCAACAGCGCTGTCAGCCCGCAGAAGATTGAATTGCGGCCGAGATTTCGCGCAGCCGCCGAGGCTGTGGCATTCCATTGCGTCATTGTAAGCCCTCCGCCACGGAATGGAGACTTTCCACGGGCAGATAAACACGCCACCCCGCCCGTTCGATCAGCCGCAGCGCTTCAGCTGGATTTTCACACCGTCGGCTGATGAGCAGCCAGCGCACGATGACGCCGGCGCTCCGCTGGAAACCTAACGCACAGCAGACGAGGACCGGTCCCCGCTGGCGCGCAACCTCGATAAGGTTCGCCGCAGCTCGGGTCTGGATCTTGTCGAGGCCGGTCAGATCAAGGGTTGGAAAGCTGGACCAGCCCGCCAGCGTCCCTTTCGGCCGCTGAAGTTCGCCGGTGATGTCGATCACCGTGGCAAAACGGTTGGCCTCGTGGCAACGCGGAAAACGACCAAGATGGACACCATCAGCGATCGCCACGGATGCCGGCATTCTGCGGGTCCAGAGCCAAACGTTGATGACAGCGCCGAGCCGGTAGGGCGCCAGTAGCCAGCGGCTGGCAAGCGTGGCCCGGCCATCGACGCGTTTCTGGAATATCTGCGGGCCGGCGCCGAAATATCCGACTGCGACGATCGCCAGCGCAACAGCCGGCCAGAGCAACAGAAGCGCTGCGGCCGATAGAGGAGTGCAGAGCGCTCCAAGGCCGAGAAATGCGACGGCACCGCACAGATAATAGATGCCGAGACGGCGCGACCTTGGGTCGCCGCTCATCGCAAAGTTCGCGAGAGGCGAACCGGCATCGCGCGGGAAAAGCCAGGCGGCAAACAAACCGAGCAGCATGCCGGTCGGTATGTCCATGATCTGATGCTGCCACGTCGTCAGCACGGAGGCTCCAATCAGGAAGCACCAGAAGTGCCAGATAAGCCGTGCCTTCCGTGGCAGCCGGCCGCGCAGATGATCCCAGATCACCATCAGGAGCGCGATATGCAGCGACGGCGCCTGGTTGAACGGCTTATCGAAGCCACCGAGGACGGCGAACATGAAACCAGGCAGGCCGCTCGTTGCCGGCCGCACGAAGATCGCTTCGAGCGGAAACACGACGAAGCAGGCGACGGCTACTATCTGGATCGTCAGATAACGTCTCGCGAGCATATCCACATCGCGCGGCGTCGTGTTGATGAACAGGCAGAGTGCATAGAACAGATTGATCGACCAATATGGAATGATGGTCCATCCGAGGAACGGAATGGCGCTTTCCCATGCGAAGGCGACGTTTGGCACATGAGCGCGTTGCGATGCCAGCCAATTGGCGCCGCCATAGCTCAGATAGAAGAACGGCGCCAGGAAGACGAGCCAGAGCGCCGCCCGCTTCGGGACCGGTGCTGCCCGGGAAAAAGTAGAACGTGCCTTGTCCACGGTTTGCCCTCAGACTCTCTCGGCCAGCGAGACGGTGAAAATGCCCCACTGATCGATGCGCTGTTCGATCTTGCGGAAACCGGCTGCGGCGACCAGCTGGTCCATTTCCTCTTGCGTCCGCCGCCGCATCACCCACGCCTCGCCGCCGCGGTGGGAGGTCAATGCGCGGGCGATCATCTCCAGTTGTGGATGCCATGGCTGGTTGGTGTAGACAAGCAGACCACCGGGCCGCATCGCCCGGGCGATCCCGTTGAGCGATGCGGCGATCATCGCATTGTCGGAAAACAGCTCGTAAAGGCCGGAGACGATCGCGAGATCCGGGGCCGGCGTGATTGCAGCCAGCCCCTCGCCGTCAAAGGCATCCTGCTGGCGGAAGCTCACGAAATCACTCAGTCCCCGCGCGGCAATGCTGTTGCGGCCGGCATCGACGTTGATGGAGGAATAGTCCTGCAACCGCGCACTATCGGGACGCACGGCAGCCGTCTCGATCGCATCAAGGACATAACGGCCGTGCCCGGCCGCGATGTCGAGCATATGGGTGCTGCGGCCGGCTGCTTTCAGGCGCTGCAGCGCGCGGTCGATCAGGTCCTGCAAGTGCAGTTTGCGCTGCCTGATGCCGCGCCAGCCGATCGCCTCGAGGAACACCTTGTCGATCAAACGCCCGCCGGGACCGAGCCCGCGCGGCATGTTCTCGTAGACGTAATCGAGCGTCGAGCCGGAATCAAAACCGGTCTTGACCCCCGTCTTTATGCCTTCGGACACCAGGGCGCCAGTCTTGATGTTGAGGCGGCTGAGCGCCCAGTAGATGCCGCGTGGGGATGTGGCGTCCAACGGGCTCGCGAGCCGGTCGGCCTCGTCCTTTGTATAGCCCTGGATATGGGCGCTGCGAAGGTCGGCAGGCGCCCGGGGCTCGGCAAAACGCGCGCCGATAAAACGGCGAACCTCGGCCAGGGCAATCGCGCGGTCCTTTTCGCCAAGCGTGTCATGGTAGAAGCCGGCAAGCACATGCCGTTCCTTGATACGGCTGCCGAGGTTTTCGTAAAACCGGTGCTGCGGGGCGTGTCGCACCACCCAGTCGCTGCCGGAGATCAGCAGTTGGGTCGGGACGGTGATGGCGCGGGCGTCACCGACGACGCGGGCGGCCGCCTCATAGAGCTGCAACAGGATGTTGGAGGCAATTGGCCGGGTGATCAATGGGTCGGATTCGTACGAGGCGATGCGCTCGGGGTCATGCGTCAGGAACCTCGCCTTGACATAGGAATTGACGAAGAATGTCCCCTTAAGCTTTTCCCAGAGCGCAATGCCTTCTTTGGCAAAAGGCACGTAGAGCTTGACGCTGAAGGCCGGCGAGGCAAGCACGAGCGCACGGATCGGTGGCGCATAGTCGTGCACCCAGGTGGTAGCGAGAACCGCGCCGACGCTCTGCGCAATGACGGCGATGTCTTCGACGGCAGTGCCGCTTGTCCCGCTGACATGGCGGACGAAGCAATCGAGATCATGCGCCGAGGCAGCAAAGGATGGCGAATAGCCGCGCTCTCCCGGTGAACGCCCGTGGCCGCGTGCGTCCCAGGCGTAGAAGGAAAAATCATCGAGGCCGAGCTCGGTGGCGAGATGGGCGACACGGCCGCTATGCTCGTGGCCGCGATGGAGAAGAATGATTACGCCCTTCGGTGCAGCCCCCGTCGCAGGCCACGCCCGATAAAAAAGCCGTATGCCATCATGCGATGCGAATTCGGATTCATGCATTGGTCTGGCCGTCGAGGACGGTTGCCCGCTATCGGCAGTTTGCAGCACGGTCTTCTCCAATTCTGATTGGTGGGTGGATTGCAACCACTGGCGGGAACAGTGATTTGTCTTCATTGCAAAAGTCTAGTCGCAAATGTAAGCCCTTTGCGAGAACCGATATGAAGTGTGGCCTTCCTCAAAAATACAACGATCTGCACCGCCAAAGCCGGGATAGACCTTTCCGATGCCACGAAATTCCACTGAGGTAGCATGTCTGTCTATCAATTGAAGTCCCGATTTCAGAATATTCTTCGCCCTCTGGTGCGCTCCCTCGCCGCGCGAGGCGTCACCGCCAATCAGGTGACTTCAGTTGCCGCCGCCGTCTCGGTTGCATTGGGCGTTTTTCTGAGCGTTGTTCCGCTTCCGCATTGGTTCCTGCTGGTGCCCGTATGGTTTCTCCTGCGCATGGGCCTCAACGCCATCGACGGCATGCTCGCGCGCGAACATGGGCAGAAGAGCATTTTAGGCGCGTATCTGAACGAGATCGGTGATGTCGTGTCGGATACCGCCTTGTATTTGCCGTTTGCGCTCATCGATCCGAACGGCTTGGTGCCGGCGATGGCCGTCATATTCCTCTCGGCGCTGACGGAATTTACCGGCGTTCTGGGTCAAACGGTCGGGGCAAACCGGCGTTACGACGGGCCGCTGGGCAAGAGCGACCGCGCGGTGCTTTTTGGCGCGCTCGGCACCTTCGTCGCGGTTGGTGGTACGTTTGCAGCATGGACTTCGTGGCTTTGGGCGGTGGTGGCTCTACTTCTCATATGGACCATCATCAACCGTATCAACGCCGGTATTCGCGAGGCGCACACGGCCGCCCGATAGGGAGCGGAGCCGATCTGTCGCCTATGCTTCCATCGGCAAATGTGATCCGACAATCGACGCTGCCTCCGTCCTCCTAACGGTATGTTAAGCTTATACCGCTCCCCATGATTAGTGCTCATCTGCCCACTTCAGGCTGCGGGTCCAGTAGCTTCAGAAAGCCGTCGGCGGCTCTCGACCGCGAGCGGCGGCGGGTCCGCTTTGCGCACACGCCTAAGACGGCCCGCGCCGGTTCCATTGGGATGGGAGGCCCGGAACTTGTCAGCCGGGCGGCGGCCGAGTCTTTTCAGGCGGGAATCAGGCCGTGCCGCAGCATGATCTCTGTAAGCCGCGCCGGATCAGGCTCGCCAGGACCGCTCACAGCCTTCGCGATTTCCTCGAAATAGGCGCGGCCAATCGAACCTGGGTTCAACACGATTAGGGCGCGCGGCCTCGCTGTGCAGATTTTCGGCGTGATGGGCGGCGCTCGATGACACGATAGTCGCCTATCGCAGGATGATCGACATCCTGATCGAGCTCGCCGAGGCGGTCAAGCCGATCGAGAAAATCTCTGACATCAGGATCTTCGACACCGGCGGCATGCTGGGCCGCGGGGGCGCGAACGGCGAAAGCGGCATCGGCCTCGGCGAAGGCTTGGCCGGCCAGCTCCTCTCCTATCAGGCAAACAAGCCGATCCTCGACAAATTGCTGAAAGAGGCCGGCTTCGACGGCGACAACGCCATCTCATCCCTCCTTGGAAATCTCGATGGCGCGAAACCGGCAAAGCTGGTTCCGGCTCCGGTAAAGCCGGCAATACCGGCCGCGCCTCCGGTAGCGCCGGCAGCGGCCGCAGCCCCGGCAAAGACGATCGCCCCTGCGGCGCCGAAGAAGGAATGATCGCGTGCAGGCGGGTCTGGGCTATCTCACCCAACCCGCCGCCAGCGCGCTCTCCCAGTCGCCACGGCCCCTTTCGGCGGCCAGTGCCGACATCGCCATATGGTCGTAGGCGACATTCCTGAACTGCCACGTCCATCCCGCCGCCGTCTTTTCCAGAATGGCATAGCCGGCCAGCGGATGGCCGGCTTCGATCTTGTGGTAATAGGGCCGGTCGTCGTCATAGGCGGGGCAGCCGACGCTGCCGGGATTAACGATCAGGCGGCCGTCGGAGAGACGGACGGCACGGGGAAGGTGGCTGTGGCCGCAGAGGATCAGCGGCAGGTCTATGCCCTCGGCCAGCGCCTCGATCGCTTCGACCGGCTTCAGGAAGACGACGCCATCCGCCGAGACCGATTCCAACCAATAGAGATTATCGTCCTTCGGCGTCGCATGGCAGAGATACACCTCGCCGCGATAGACGGTTTTGAACGGCAGGCTGCGAATCCAGTCGAGATGGGACGACGTCAATTGCCGATGGGCTGAAGCATCCGAGGCATGCATGGAGGCCGGATCCTGCTCGATCAGATAGCGATCGTGATTGCCGCGAACCGAGGTCAGGCCAAGCGGCATCAGCAAATCAGCGGTCCGACCGGCTTCCAGCGGCCCGCTGAAGAAATCGCCGAGATTGACGATGTCCTCGATGCCCTCAGCGCGAATATCCGTAAGCACGGCTTCAAGCGCCAGATGGTTGCCGTGAATGTCGGCGATCGCGGCAAAACGCATTTCTAACTCCCTCGATAGGTGGAATAGCCGTAGGGCGAAATCAGCAGTGGCACATGATAATGCGCCGTGACATCGGCAATGCCGAAGCGGATCGGCACCAGATCGAGAAAGGACGGATGCGGCAGCGGCGTGCCGCTGGCCCTCAGATAATCGCCGGCGTGGAAGACCAGTTCATAGGTGCCGGCTCGGAAATGTTCGCCAGCGAGGATGGGACCGCCGTCGACTCGGCCGTCGGCATTGGTCTCGACCGTCTTCAGATGCCTGCGGATCTCGCCGTCGAGCTGGAAAAGATCGATCCTAAGGCGTTCGGCCGGCTTGCCGAGGGCGGTGTCGAGAACATGGGTGGTCAGTCCGGTCATGGGGCTGGCTCTTTGATGATGTAGGGGGTTTCGAAGAAGAACTCTTCCAGATTGTTGCCCGGCCCGTCGCGGTCGACGACCAGGAAATCGGAGACTTGGCCAAGCGCCATCAGCGGATGATGCCAGACATTTTGGCGGTAGTTCACTCCCTGGTCCCCGCGCGCGCAAAACACTTGCGGTCTGCCCGGGCGTCCGCCCTCGTCCTCGGAGACGACGACGAGGAAGGGACGGCCGGAGACTGGCGAGAAGCTCTGGCTGCCGAAGGGATGGCGCTCCATCATGTCGATGTCATAGGGAAAGCTGCGCGGCTGGCCGCGAAAGAGATTGATGATGACGCGTGCGCCTTCGCCCGTCGCTTGCGCCGCGGCCAGCGCATGGAAACGCTCCGTCGTGCCGCCATTGATGAGCCGCATCGCGGCCGGATCGGCTTCGATCACCTCACCGAAGAGAGCGAAGGCGGAGTTGGTGAGAGGACGAATGTCGAGAAACCGAGACATCGCGTCACTCGCCTTGGGCATGCCAGTATCGGACGGCATCGATCTCCCGAAGCAGCTCCGGCAGCGTCCGATACGTCGCCTCCCAGATTTCGGAGGGATCGAGATCGAAGACGTCGTCGAGGATGCGATTACCGGTGCCGCAGATCCTGGTCCACGGCAGATTGGGATGCTCGGTGGCAAATTCCGGATGGGACACCAGCAGACGGGATGCCGCAGCACCGATGGTGAAGTGGCAAAAGGCAACGGCCTTGAAGGTAAGCTGGTCCTCGGCGAAAGCCGCCTCATCCATTCCGCCGATGAAGGACAACGCTTGGGATGCCGCCTTTTGCATGTCATTGAGATAGTCGATAGCGCGCCTCTCCTTCATTCAGCCTCCGGCAACATCGATGTCAGACGCAGCAGCGCGATCTTTTCGACCTGTGCCGTCGCGGTCGAGAACTCCTCGTCCCGGCCGTTGCCGATCCTTGTTTCGAAAGCTTCCAGGATATCCTCCTTGCCGAGCCCCTTGACGGCGATGATGAAGGGAAAGCCATATTTTTCGACATAGGCCGAATTGAGTTCTGTGAAGCGGGCGTGCTCGGCAGGGCTCAGGCGGTCGAGACCGGCGCCGGACTGCTCCTTGCGGCTGTCTTCGGTAAGTTCACCCGATATGGCGAGGCGCCCGGCAAGGTCGGGGTGGGCGCTGAGCACCCCGAGACGCTCCTGTCGGCTTGCCGCGCGGAAGACGGCGGCAAGCGCCGCATGTACGCCGGCCGCCGTCAGAGGCTCGTTCACGCTGCCGGCGTCATAGGCGCGCTCGGCGATGAAAGGCGAATGTTCGAAGACGCCGCCGAAGCGGGAAACGAAATCCTCGCGCGACAGCATCAGATCGCGTCCGGCTGATGGTGCTTGTGCCAGTGCTCGGCAATCTCGATGCGGCGCGGAATCCAGACCTTGTCATGCTTCAGCACATATTCGATGAAGCGCTTCAGCGCCGCCGCCCGGCCCGGGCGCCCGACGAGGCGGCAATGCAGGCCGACCGACATCATCTTCGGGCTGCCCGCCTTGCCTTCCTCATAGAGCGTATCGAAGGCATCCTTTAGATAGGTGAAGAACTGATCGCCGGTATTGAAGCCCTGCGGTGTGGCAAAGCGCATGTCGTTGGTTTCGAGCGTATAGGGGATGATCAGGAAGGGTTTCCCATCGACGCCCTTCACCCAGTAAGGCAGATCGTCGGCATAGGAATCGGAGGAATAGAGGAAGCCGCCCTCCTCCTGCACCAGCCGAAGCGTCTTGTCGGAAGGCTTGCCCTGATACATGCCGTATGGCCGCTCGCCGGTAAGCTCGGCGTGCAGGCGCACCGCTTCGAGGATGTGCTTGCGCTCCAGATCTTCCGGAAAATCCTTGTATTCCAGCCAGCGGTAACCGTGGCTGGCGATCTCCCAGCCGGCATCCTTCATCGCAGCGACCGCTTCAGGATTGCGCGCCATCGCTAGCGTTACGCCGTAGACGGTCGCCTGCACCTTGAGATCGGTGAACATCCGCCAGAGCCGCCAGAAGCCCGCGCGCGAACCGTATTCGTAGATCGATTCCATGTTGAGATTGCGCTGTCCGGGCCAGGCGGCCGCGCCAACGATCTCCGACAGCAGATTTTCAGAAGCCGGATCGCCGTCGAGGATCGAGCTTTCGCCGCCCTCCTCATAATTGATGACGAACTGCACGGCGACGCGCGCCTCGCCCGGCCACTTCGGATCGGGCGTCTGTCGCCCGTAGCCGACGAGATTGCGCGGATAAGTCTCGGATACCATCAAATCACCTTCTGAAAAGACGGCGAACGGTAGCATCCGCAGCCGGAATGTCGAGAAGGAAACTGCTCAATCCGATTTTGCCTTTGCAGTACAATGGCTTAGCCCATCGGCACGCTCAGGCGATCTTGCGCGCGCTGACCTTGCCCATCGGGTGCAGCGAATGAACGCGGAAGGGACCGCCCGTGCCCTCCTCGATCATCAGCGCCACGTTTGAAACCGTCACCGGGTCACTGAGGGCAGGCGCGAAAATCGTCCGCAGGGCCGGCTCGATGCGCGCCATGTCGATCGCGTTGACGGGTCCTGTCACCGGCATATGAAAGCGGAACTCTTCCATCACATAAGGATTGCCCCAGCGATGCAGGTTTGAAAACTGCGCTGCCGACAGCCCGTCCGGATCGCTGCGCTCGATCTCGGCTTCGCTGAGCGGCGCGCGGAAACGATCGAATTCCTGGACGATCGCCGAAGCGAGATACTGGATCCGCTCGCAGGGGGCGCTCGGCAGCAAGCTGTAGAAATTGCCGAGCCGTGCGACTTCGATGCGCGGAATCTGGAAGGGGACGAAGGTCCCGGAAAAACGCATCAGATCGCGCAGGAGTTGCGCTTCGGACATATTGTGACCCAGGTGAAACGGCGCCTTCAGAACGCCGTGAAAACCATAGCGCCGCGGCACGGCGGTATGGAAGGCGATCTCGTGAATGCCAAGGCCACGAACTGCCGGCGGCTCCACCATATCGCCCGAAAACACGTTTCGGCCAAGCCAACTGGCAGCCACAAGCGACAGCGGGTCGCTCGCCGGAGGCGTGAAGCAAATGGCATAGCGCATGCAATTTCCTCCATCAAGGAACTGAGCGCCGATCAAATCCGGCGCTGTCGATGCGCAAGCAGATAGGTGATTTGCATGACAGAATAACGAAACGAAGCGGCGTCGAATTCACGTTTAACGTGAAGCTGCCGCGATATGGCTTGAAATTGCGAAGCTTTCCGGCAGCAAAAATCCGCAATCCGTATCGCCTGCGATACATATCGCCGCTTCCGCCAGCCGGTGGGCCAGGCCGAAGCTGACCTTGAAGCCGCCGGTCAGCGCGATCAGGCGCGGATGATCGGGGTGGCGGCCGATCATCGGGTCACGGTCGATCGCCTTCGGGCGAAGCCCCGCCCAGCGCTCGACGATAGGGGCGTCGCGCAGCGCCGGCACGATCTCCCGCGCCGCGGCGATCAGCGTATCGAGCTGAGCGTCGGTCGATGTGGAATCGTCGAAGCGGTTTTCGCTGGTGCTGCCGATCGCCACATGCCCGCCCTCGTGCGCGACGACATAGAGCCCGTCGAGGAAGATCGTCGGCAGCGCCGGGTCGAGATCGGCTTTCAACAGCGCCGCCTGCCCCTTGACCGGTTGACCGAGCGGTCGCTTCAGCCCGGCGGTCAGCGCCTGCAGCAACGGAAAAGACTGGTGACCGGCGGCCAGGATGCAGTCGCTGAAAGTGATGGTTTCGCTCCCTATGTCGGCCGTGCCGCAGTCGGGATCGACACCGGTCACCGCCGCGTGTTCCATGATCCGCACATGTTTTGCCTGTCGCAAGAAGGCAATGAGCCCCGCAGTCAGTGAGCGGGGCGCAACGCGGGCGGCGAGCGTATCATGCACGAAACCGCTCTCGCCGGCGGATGCCTCGATCCAGCCGTCGACCGGCGGGCTGTCGAGCACGTGCCAATGGAAGCGGCGCTCGCCTGCGCACCAGTGGCGCTCGGCATCCTCGGAGTGAGCGCGCGCTATCTTGTTGAGATGCGGCTTCGGCAGCGGGATCAGCCGCCCGGAACGGCGGTAACCGGCCGAAAGCCCGGTTTCGGCTTCCAGCATGGCGATCTCGGCTTCGAGCGAGACCAGCGCATCGAACTGGAACTGCTTTTTCTCAGACCACCGATCCGGCATATGCGGCATCAGCGCGCCGAGCAGGCCGCCGCTCGCACCTCCACCCAATTTGCCGGCGTCGACGATAAGGGTAGCGATGCCACGGCGCTCGGCATGGACGGCCGCCCAGAGACCCATGATGCCGCCGCCGACGATCAGCAATTCGCAGGACGATTGACCTGAGACCGGCTGAGGATTATCGGCTTTTTCCATGACAGACGTGAACCCCGATCAGATTGGCGCGGGCGCGCCGCAGCCGCTCGAATGGCGCGACGGCGATATGCCCTATTCCCTCGCCTTTGGCGACCATTTTTATTGCCAGACCGATGGGCGGCTGGAATGCGGCCATGTCTTTCTCGCCGGCAACGGCCTGCCGGAGCGTTGGAACGGGCGGCAGGAATTCGTGATCGGCGAACTCGGCTTCGGCACCGGCCTGAACTTCGCCGAGACCTGGCGGCGATGGAAGCTGTACAGCGTGCCCGGCCAGCAGCTGCATTTCATCTCCTTCGAGCTCCACCCGATGCGCGGCGAAGAAATCAGCCGTGCGCTCTCCCACTGGCCGGAGATCGATGCCGAACGCGAGGCGCTGACGGCGGCCTGGCCGCCAACGCCTGCCGATACCGTCTCGCTCGACCTCGACGACCAGATGAGGCTCAGCGTCGTCTGCGGCGCAGCACTCGACGGCGTCGCAGCCGCAAAGCCCGGCTTCGACGCCTGGTATCTCGACGGCTTCGCCCCTTCGCGCAACGGCGATATGTGGTCGGAAGAACTGATGCGCCGCGTCAACGAAAAGACCGCGCCCGGCGGCACTTTCGCCACCTATGCCGCGGCCGGTTTCGTACGCCGCAACCTCATCGCGGCGGGCTTTACCGTCGAGCGCCGCCAGGGCTTCGCCGGCAAACGCGAAATGCTCTGCGGCATCAAGGCGCCCGACAGGTAACGTTTGCTGCTTCCAGTCCACTGTTGCTAACGATTATATGGCAAGGACAATCCGCAGCGGGCGGTAAGCTTTATTCATGAACTGATGGAACGATGTGAACGTCTGGCGGAAACGCCGAACGGTTTTTCACTGGTCCCGCGCTATGAACACGGCGTCCGCCGCCCTACGGGAATTATCTGATCTTTGATCGGGCGGCAAGGATCGCATCCAGGTCCTGCATATCTTGAACGGAGTTCAGGATTTCGAGAGCATCCTGTTTTCCGACTGAGATCAGTAGCTGGTGCGCCCCGGCTGCTGCTCGTCCTTGAGGAGCCATTGCCGAATCTTCTCTTCCAACAATTCGGGGCTGATCGGTTTCGACATATAGTCGTCCATGCCGGCGTCGAGACAGAGGTCGCGGTCGCTTTCGAGCGCATGGGCGGTGACACCGATGATCGGCACGCGATGCCCCTGCCCTTTTTCGCGCGCGCGGATCGTCCGGGTCGCCTCATGGCCGTTCATGACGGGCATCGAGACGTCCATCATGATGATGCGCGGCGTGTGTCGCTCCCAGGCGGCAACCGCCTGCTCGCCATTGTCGACGACGAGGAAGGAGAGGCCCGTTCCTTGCAGGATCTGGGTGAAGACGATCTGGTTGACCTCGTTGTCCTCGGCGACGAGCACATCGACGAATTCAGGCGCCCGCTGCTGCGGCATCGGCTCAGGCGGCGGTGCCGGCACCACCGCCTGCGCCTGCAGCCGGGCGATCTCGGCTTCTGAAACCTGCTTCACGCGGCCGGCGCGGACGACCTCGACGACGGTATTGCGCAGCACGTTGGCGCGCGCCGGCTTCATCAGATGCGCATGACCGTTCAGTGCCGCGAATTCCTTTTCTGTGCCTGAAATATCCATCGACGTCAGAAAGATGATCGGAAGCTCGACGAAGCGGGGATCGGCGCGCAGCCGGCGCGCGACATCGGCGCCGTTCATATCGGGCATGTGATAATCAAGCACGACGGCATCGACGGTAATGCCGAGATCCGCCGCCGCCTCCAGGATCGCAAGACCGGTGCCCCCGCCCTCGGCGGCCACGCCGTCAAAGCCCCAGAGCGAAAGCTGCTCGGTGAGGATGCGCCGGTTCACATCATTGTCGTCGACCACGAGGACGCGCGCGCCCTGCACATTGATTGGCAGCGGTTTCGGCTCGAGGCGGGCTGCAGCCACCGCAAAGGGGAGATTGACGGTGAAGACCGAGCCCTTGCCCCATTCGCTCTCGACATTGAGATACCCGCCGAAGAGATCGACAAGGCCGGCGGTGATCGCAAGCCCGAGACCCGTTCCCTCATGCCGCCGGGTCGAGGAGGCGTCGACCTGCGAGAACTTGTCGAAGACCGATTCGAGCTTTTCGCGCGGGATGCCGATACCGGTATCCTCGATGCGGACGCTCGCCAGGATCTCGCCGCCGGCAACCGTCTGGAAGCCGACATCGACGAAGACGTGGCCGCGCTCGGTGAATTTGACGGCATTGCCGACGAGATTGGTGACGATCTGGCGAAAACGCCCGGCATCGCCGATCACCGCGGCGGGCAGATCCGGTGCGGCCCGCACCAGGAGCTCGATGTTCTTCTCGGCAGCATGCGAGGATAGGAGTGTCGCCACGTCCTCCACCGCTTCGGTGATGTCGAAGGCGGCTTTGCGCAGTTTCATCTGCCCCGCATCGATCTTCGAGAAGTCGAGGATGTCGTTGATGATCGTCAACAGCGCATTGCCCGACTTGACGATGATGTCGATGAAGGTTTTCTGGCGCGTGTCGAGATTGGTCTTGGCAAGCAGTTCCGCCATGCCGAGCACACCGTTCATCGGCGTGCGGATCTCGTGGCTCATATTGGCGAGGAATTCGGATTTGGCCCGGTCGGCGGCTTCGGCGCGCGACAAGAGCTGGCGCAGGTCCTCCTCGCGGCTCTTGAGCTCGGTGACGTCGGTGAAAAGCGCCACCCAATGCTGCCCCTCGCTGACCGTCGCCTCCATGTTCACCCAGCGTTCGCCTGCTACATGGAAGACCGTGGAGATCGGTTGCTTCGATGCGATGTTGGCGCGCCAACCCTGCAGGATCTCGGCGGCTGCATCATGGAAATCGCCGCGCGCCGCGCAGAAATCGAAGAGCCCGATCCAGCCCTCGCCTGGCTCGATATGGGAAGCTGGAATGCGCAGTATCTCTGAAAGCGACTCGTTGGACAGCTTGATGATGCCATCCTGGACGATGGCGAGCCCTTGCGACATGGCATGCGTCGCATCGCGCATCATCTCGCCGAGCCGCTCCAGCGCGGCGCGGGCCTCGTGGATTTCCTTCTCCCGCTCGCGAACAGCCGTGATGTCGGCATAGGAGAGCAAGATACGGTCGTTGGAAATACGGCGACTGTCGAAGATGACGGATTTACCGCCTGCCCAATCGAGCTCGATCGGCTCGGGCGCATCGGTCTCGAACAGGTGCTTGCGGAAAGCGTAGATCTCATCCGGCGTCTGCGTGCCGTCGTAGCGGCCGAGCTCGGAATTGCGGCGGATGACGTCGATGAAGGGGCGGCCGTCGAAGGGATCGTCGGGTGGCAGATCCCAAATGCTGTAGAATTCGTCGTTGACGTAGAGAATCCGATGGTCGTTGTCGAGGATCAGCACGCCGACCGGCAGCGAGCGAAGGATGCTTTCGATATCCCGATGCAGCACCTCTTCCTGCTTCTTCGCCTCGATCAGTGCCGTCTCCCGCTCCTTGAGCGGCGAGATATCGGAAAAGGAGCCGACGACATAGGTGCGCCCATCCGGCGTCACGACGCGGTTGACCCGCGAGATGAGCGGATGAATGCGGCCATCCTTGCTCGGCATCTGGCTTTCGATCTCTTTCGACAGGCCGTCTTCCAACGCCAGGCGGTTTTCCTGGTAGATCGCCTCGCCGTCCTCTGGTCCGAACATTTCGTGCTCGGTCATCCCCAGCACCTGCGAGCGGTCATAGCCACCGAAGGTCTCGTAATACTGATTGGCATAGACGAGGCGGTGCCTATCGTCGCGTACGAAAACCGCGACCGGCAGGTCCTCCATGATGATGCGCAACAGATCGCGTTCGTTGACGCTTTCGTGCCAGCCCGTATCGCCGGGAGCAGCCGGCTTTGCGCTGTTGCGATAGGCGGCGTTGACGATCAGGGGTCGCCCATCCCCGGCAAAGATGCCGATCGGATGGTCGAGCTTTTCCAGCGCCTCGCGCACGCGGGCAAAATCGGCCGAAATCCCAGGATCGCCAGCGATCCTGGGATCGCTAGCAACCCGCCCGCCGTCAACCGCGCGACGCGCCGTCTCGCGCACTTCGAAGATACCGAGCACATAGGCCCGCTCAGGCGACGGTGAGAAGCTTTCGATCTGGATGCGCTCATGGCCGAGACCGGCTGCATCGAAGCAGATGGCGTTTTCCTCGCTACCGAACACCAACGCGCGGCGTTCCCTATCCTCGCGCTCCTCTTCCTCGGGACGGTCGAACAGCTCGCGGCTGCGCCGGCCGATGAAATCGGAAATCTCGCGGCCCAGGAAATCGGCATAGGCCTCGTTGACGGCGACATAGCGCAGCTCGCTGTTCTTGACATAGGCCGGGGTGTCCAGATCAGCGATCCGGCGGCAAGCCAATTCCAATAGATCCCCGGCTGATTTCAAGAAATTGTCGCTCCCGC